>NZ_JBEXSR010000004.1:0-326031 GCF_040613735.1 Streptomyces sp. NPDC006235 | reverse complement strand
GCGGGGGGGGGGCGGGGCCGCGGGGGGGGGCCCCGCGCCGCGCGGGGGGGCGGCCCGGGGCGCGGGCGGCGCCGCCGCCGGCCCCCCGCCCCCCGCCCCCGGAGCTGACCGCGCAGGGCTCGGCAGGGCCTGTGTCCTGCTGGGTTACCCTGCCGATCATGCTTGTCGCCGCCGCTGTCTGCCCCTGCCCGCCCCTGCTGGTGCCGGACGTCGCCGCGGGCGCCGCTCCGGAGCTGGACGCCGCGCGGGCCGCCTGCACGGACGCGCTGGGTGTGCTCGCCGCCGCCCGGCCCGGCAGGCTCGTGGTCGTCGGGCCGGTGCAGAGTGCCGGGCCCGTGGCCTACCCGGAGGGCACACGGGGCTCGTTCCGGGGCTTCGGCGTCGATCTCGACGTACGGCTGGGACGGGACGCGGGCGCGTCCGCGGACCAACGGCTGCCGTACTCGCTGGCGGTGGCCGCATGGCTGCTGGAGCGGACCGGGTGGTCCGACGCCCCGGTCGAGGGACTCGGCGTGGGGGACCGGCTCGAGCCCGAGCGGTGCGGCCGGATCGGACGGGACCTCGCCTCACGGGCCGAGCGGGTAGCGCTGCTGGTGATGGGGGACGCCAGCGCGTCCCGGACGCTCAAGGCCCCGGGATATCTGGACGAACGGGCGGCGCCCTTCGACGCGGAGGCCGCGCGCGCACTGGGCACGGCGGACGTGGCCGCGCTCACGGCCCTGGACACGGGGCTGGCGCGCGAACTGAAGGCCTCCGGCCGGGCGCCCTGGCAGGTGCTGGCGGGCGCGGCCGAGGGCGCGGACCTCGGCGGATCACTGCTGTACGAGGACGCGCCGTACGGGGTGGGATACCTCGTGGCCATCTGGTCGTAGCCCCGGCGTCAGGACGGCCACCGCAGCGGGACACGGGAAACGGCGGACGGCCGGGAGCCCTCGTGCTCCGCGGCCGTCCGCCGATGTGCCCTTCGGTGTGCCGATGTCTGGTCAGGACCTGGTGCGTCGATGTCCGCTCAGGACGTGGGCGGTGGCGCGTCCCGCGGTGGTGCGTCCGGCGGCGGGGTGCCTCCGGCGTCCCGCGGAGGTGCCGTGCGGCCCTGGTCCGGCGGCGCCGTGCGGGTGGTGTCCGACGGTGCCGTGCCGGTGGTGTCCGACGGTGCCTTACGGCCCGTGTCCGGCGGCATGGTGTCGGCCGGGCCCGGCGGCGGCGTCGTGCCGCCCGTGCCCGCCCCGCTGTCGCTCTTGTGCGCGAGTCGGTCCATGGCGCCCTTGGCCTTGCCCGTGCCCGACTGGATCCTGTCGCTGTATTTGCCCTTGGTCCTCTTGTCGACGACCTGCGCGGCCTTGTCGAGGCCGTGCTGGATCTTGTCCTCGTGCCGCTGTGCGAGGTCTGAGACCTTGCCCTTGGCCGGGCCCAGTTTGGCCTTCACGTTGTCCAGGAGACCCATGGTTCACCTTCCCTCGCGCGGGGCGGTCAGGTGCGGGCGCCCTCGCCGGCCTCGTTGTCGGCCGCCTTGTCGGTGGACTGCTGCTTGGGGATGTCGACGCCTTCGGTCTGCGTGACCTCGGCCGCCTCCGCCACCGGCTCGGCCGCTTCCGCTGCCCCGTCAGCCCCCTTCGCCGCCTCTTCCCCTGCCGTTTCCTCCGCCTCGGTACCGGCCGTCGCCTCGTCGGCCTGAGCCTCAGCGGCAGGAGCCGCCTCCTCCGTGGCCTTGGACCGCCGGAGAAGTCGTGCAAAAACGCCCATATCCACTCCATACGTTACTCGTGCGAGCGAAATCCCGCGTCGCCCGGTGCGTCCGTTTGCGCGACCCGGGCCACCGCCTCTGCGATCCGGCGGCAGGAACCTCGCAACGGGCAACGACCCCGCGGCCGTGGCGTCACGTAACTCGTTCGAGAGCGGGGTTCGAGGTTTGCGAGACTGGGGCCGTGAGCAGTGCACCCCCCACCCCCCGCGTCATCGCCGTTGTCGGACCGACTGCGGCCGGAAAGTCCGATCTGGGCGTTTTCCTGGCCCAGCGTCTCGGCGGCGAGGTCGTCAACGCCGACTCCATGCAGCTCTACCGAGGGATGGACATCGGCACCGCCAAGCTGACGCCCGAAGAGCGAGGTGGCGTACCCCACCACCTCCTGGACATCTGGGACGTGACCGTCACGGCGTCCGTCGCCGAGTACCAGCGCCTGGCCCGCGAGCGGATCGAGGCCCTGCTCGCCGAGGGTCGCTGGCCGATCCTGGTGGGCGGCTCCGGACTGTATGTGCGAGGGGCCGTCGACAACCTGGAGTTCCCGGGCACCGACCCCGAGGTCCGCGCCCGCCTGGAGGAAGAACTCACGCTGCGCGGCTCGGGCGCCCTGCACGCCCGGCTGGCCGCGGCCGACCCCGAGGCCGCGCGGGCGATCCTGCCGAGCAACGGCCGACGGGTCGTCCGGGCCCTGGAGGTGATCGAGATCACCGGCAGGCCCTTCACCGCCAACCTCCCCGGGCACGACTCCGTGTACGACACGATCCAGATCGGTGTCGACGTGGCCCGGCCCGAGCTGGACGAGCGCATCGCGCGCCGGGTCGACCGGATGTGGGAGGCCGGCCTCGTGGACGAGGTGCGCGCACTGGAGGCGCAAGGGTTGCGCGAGGGGCGTACCGCCTCGCGCGCGCTCGGCTACCAGCAGGTGCTCGCGGCGCTCGCCGGGGAGTGCACCCTGGAGGACGCGCGGGCCGAGACCGTACGTGCCACCAAGCGCTTCGCGCGCCGTCAGGATTCATGGTTCAGGCGCGATCCGCGGGTGCACTGGTTGAGTGGGGCCGCGGCCGATCGCACGGAACTTCCGCAGCTCGCGCTGTCTTTGGTCGAACGACCGGTTACAGCCTGATCACGTCATGGCATCGGGACGCCCAGGCCGTCATCCGGGCCTGCGGTGGCGTGCCATCATCGAGCTTCGATCGACCGAGTTGAGTCCTAGTTGGGAGGGCGCGTGGCGATGGAGGCCGGCCCTCGCGACACCGCACAAGGCACCGATCACATCACCGCCGACCGGGATGACCCCGAGCGCCGGGATGACCCGGAGCACCGGGACGGACCCGAGCACGGGAACGGACCGGAGCACGGGAACGGACCGGAGCAGGAGTCGGACCGTCTCAGCTCCGACGGTCCCGACGAGACGCAGGGTGTGACGGACGACGGCCCCGAGCCCGAGGAGATGTTCGCGGGCGAGGTCGAGGTCGAGCTGCGCCCGCAGCGCAGGCTGCGCATCTGGCAGCTCGCGCCCATCGTGAGCCTGGCCGCGCTCGGCTCCCTGATGTTCGCGTTCCCGCTCGCCTTCGACTTCGGCGACAGCGGGGCCGTGATCGCCATGCTCGGGCTGCTGATCTGCTCGTGCGCGGCCGGCTGGGGCATGATGGCCGCCCGCCGCGTGGGCTACACCCTGCCGGGCCTGCCGACCAAGGGCTCGGGCCGCAGACCGGACTGGCGGGTCGTCCTCGCGTACGCGGTGATGGTGGCCGCAGTGGTCGTACTGGCGGTCTGGCGAGTAGCACGGCTCCGCTGAAGCGTGCCCCATAAGGGGCGCGGGGCTGTGTCGATATGCGGCTCCGCCGCGTGGGCGCGACAAGCCACGATGCACCCGCAGGAAACCACGGCCCGGAACCCCCCGGCACCCTCCTTCGGCTCGACCCGCGGAGCAGACCGTACGATCGAGGAATGAGCACGCGGATCCCCTTCCTCAAGGGCCACGGCACCGAGAACGACTTCGTGATCGTCCCGGACCCCGAGAACGCCATCGACCTGCCCCCGGCCGCCGTCGCCGTCCTCTGCGACCGCCGCGCGGGCATCGGCGGTGACGGACTGCTGCACGTGGTGCGATCCGCGGCGCATCCCGAGGCGAAGGCCATGGCGCCCGAGGCGGAGTGGTTCATGGACTACCGCAACGGGGACGGCTCGATCGCGGAGATGTGCGGCAACGGCGTGCGGGTGTTCGCGCGCTACCTCCAGCGCGCCGGACACGTCGCCGAAGGGGATCTCACCGTCGCCACGCGCGGGGGCGTGAAGACCGTGCACATCGCCAAGGACGGTGACGTCACCGTGGGCATGGGCAAGGCGCTGCTCCCCGAGGGCGACGTCACGGTGAGCGTCGGCGAGCGCAGCTGGCCCGCGCGGAACGTCAACATGGGCAACCCGCACGCGGTCGCCTTCGTGGACGACCTGTCCCACGCCGGAGACCTGCTCTCGCCGCCGCCCTTCAGCCCGGCCGCCGCATATCCGGACGGCGTGAACGTCGAGTTCGTGGTCGACCGCGGCCCCGGGCACGTCGCGCTGCGCGTGCACGAGCGCGGCGCCGGCGAGACCCGCTCCTGCGGCACGGGCGCGTGCGCGGTCGCCGTGGCCGCCGCCCGCCGCGACGGTGCCGACCCGACGGCCACCGGCACCCCGGCGACGTACACCGTGGACGTGCCCGGCGGCACCCTGGTGATCACCGAGCGGCCCGACGGCGAGATCGAGATGACGGGCCCTGCGGTGATCGTCGCCGAGGGCGAGATCGACGCGGAGTGGCTGGCGACCGCCACGCACGCGTGAGCGGGGCGCGGCCGGCCGTCCGGAAATTACCGCCCGGTGTCGGCCGCCCGACCCGAAACAGTCGTAAAGAACCGGCCACTTGGCGGGAACGAAACCGTAAGGGCCGTGACGTACCGGGGTGCAAACTTCACATTCATCCCTCGAATGGGTGATCAGTTTCACGCTCGGCGAGAGGCGGTCAGCCACGCGTGGTGGGCTCGGTAGCATCAAGCACCGGCCCGGACGGGGGACCGAAGCCACCCCCTGAGCCGTGTCCGCCCTGGGGCACCCCGTCCGCCGGTCCATGCAGCCGGAGGTGCCCATGAGTGCGGAGGCCACGAATTCCGTGACCCCAGGCCCGATGCCGGGCGCGGTGTCAGGGCCCGTGACGCCGACAGCCCCGCGCAGAAAGTCGCGCCCCCGGATCGACCTGCGCCGCCTGGGCCGCGCCGCGCTGCTCGGCCCCGCCGCCCGCGGCCGGCTGCCCGACGCCATCAGCCACGTCGTCGACGCGCACCGCGCCCACCATCCCGACGCGGACCTCGAACCCCTGCGCCGCGCCTATGTCCTGGCCGAGTCCTCGCACCGCGGCCAGATGCGCAAGAGCGGCGAGCCGTACATCACGCACCCGCTCGCCGTGACCCTGATCCTCGCCGAACTCGGCGCCGAGACCACGACCTTGACCGCGTCCCTGCTCCACGACACCGTCGAGGACACGGACGTCACGCTCGACCAGGTCGGCGAGCAGTTCGGCGAGGAGGTCCGCTACCTCGTCGACGGCGTCACCAAACTGGAGAAGGTCGACTACGGCGCCGCCGCCGAGCCCGAGACCTTCCGCAAGATGCTCGTCGCCACCGGCAACGACGTCCGCGTCATGTCGATCAAACTCGCCGACCGGCTGCACAACATGCGCACCCTCGGCGTCATGCGCCCCGAGAAGCAGGAGCGCATCGCGAAGGTGACACGTGACGTGCTGATCCCGCTCGCCGAACGGCTCGGCGTCCAGGCGCTCAAGACCGAACTGGAAGACCTCGTCTTCGCGATCCTGCGCCCCGAGGAGTACGAGCACACCAGGGAGTTGATCGTCCGCAACGCCGCCCGCGCGGACGACCCGCTCGCCGAGGTCGCCGACGAGGTGCGCACCGTGCTGCGAGAGGCGGACATCCCGGCGGAAGTCCTCATCCGGCCCCGCCACTTCGTCTCCGTGCACCGGGTCTCCCGCAAACGCGGCCGGCTCCGCGGCTCCGACTTCGGCCGCCTGCTGGTGCTGGTCAACGAGGACGCCGACTGCTACGGCGTCCTGGGCGAACTCCACACCTGCATGACGCCGGTCGTCTCGGAGTTCAAGGACTTCATCGCCGTACCGAAGTTCAACCTGTACCAGTCGCTGCACACGGCCGTCGCCCGCGAGGACGGCCAGGTCGTCGAAGTCCTCATCCGCACGCACCAGATGCACAAGGTCGCCGAGGCCGGCGTCGTCGCCCTCGGCAACCCGTACGCACCCGCCCCCGACGATCCGGCCGACGGCGAGCGCGTCGACCCCACCCGCCCCGGCTGGCTCTCCCGGCTCCTCGACTGGCAGGAGGCGGCACCCGACCCGGACCACTTCTGGTCGACCCTGCGCGAGGACCTCGCCCAGGACCGCGAGATCACGGTCTTCCGGCCCGACGGCGGCACGATCGGCCTGCCCGAGGGGGCGACCTGTGTGGACGCCGCGTACGCGCAGTACGGCGAGGACGCGCACGCGTGCATCGGCGCCCGCGTCAACGGCCGTCTGGCGACGCTGAGCACCGTCCTGAAGGACGGCGACACCGTCCAGCTCCTCATGGGCCAGGACCCGGCGTCCGAGCCCTCCCGGGAGTGGCTGGATCACGCGCACACGCCCGCGGCCCGGATCGCCATCCAGCGCTGGCTGGCCGCCCACCCCGCGCAGGCAGAGGCCCAGCAGACCGAGGCCCGGGAGGACCGGCAGGCCGAGGAGCGCGCCGCGGCTGTCCAGCACGCGACCGCCGACGCGCCGGATCCGGCCGGGTCTGCGCCCGAGCAGCCGGCCGCACGCCCGGCCGGCGGCAACGTCCTCACTGACCGGCCCGGCGCGACCGTCCGGCTCGCCGGCTGTTGTACGCCCGTACGGCCCGACGAGATCACCGGCTTCGCCGTACGCGGGGGAGCGGTCACCGTCCACCGCGTCGAGTGCGCGGCGGTGGCGCGTATGAAGGACGCGGGGCGCGCGGAGGTCGGCGTGCGCTGGGGTGAGGCCACCGAGTGCCGGGTCACACTCGTCGCCGAATCGTTCGTCCGTCCCCATCTGCTCGCGGACCTCACGGAGGCCATGGCCCTCGAAGGCGCCGAGATCGTCTCAGCGACGGTCGAACCCCCGACCCAGCAGCAGGTCCGTCACACGTACACGGTGCAGCTCCCGGACGCGGCCCACCTGCCCGCCCTCATGCGCGCGATGCGCAATGTGGCCGGGGTCTACGACGTCACCCGGGCCCAGCCGCAGACGCAGGGCGGCTGAGCCCGCACGGCGTCGGGCACCGACCGGATACGGGTCGGCAGCCCGCCTGGGGGCGTCGGCCACCGATTACGGGGCCGGCTGAGCACGCTCCGGCTGCGGTCACCGACGGGGCCGGCTGAGCACGCTCCGGCGGCGGTCACCGACGGGGCCGGCTGAGCACGCTCCGGCGGCGGTCACCGACGGGGCCGGCTGAGCACGCTCCGGCTGCGGTCACCGACGGGGCCGGCTGAGCAGACTCCGGCGGCGGTCACCGACCGGGCCGCATGAGCACGCTCCGGCTGCGGTCACCGGCTTCGGGGCCGGCTGAGCCCGAACTGGGCGGCGGCTACCGGGTACGGTGCCGGCGCAGTCCGACTGGGCACCGGCCACGGATACGGTGTCGGCTGAGCCCGCCCGGGCGGCGGCCGTCCGACCTGGGGCGGCACCCGGCGCAGGCCCCGGTCCCCGGTTCGGGTGGGACGAACGCGCGTCGTCCGCGCCGCGCACGCGCGCGCTGATAGCCGTGAGGCATGCGCCTCACCCCCCACCGCACCCGCCCCCGCCCCCGTTCCCGATCCTGTCGTCGGCGGACGTCCGCGGCGCTGCTCGCCTCGGCCGTCGCCGTCTGCCTCGTCGCCGCGAGCGCCCCCGTCGTCCCGCTCGGCGTCGGCGACCGCCTCTTCCCGTACTTGGGCAACCCCGGCTACGACGTCGCGTCGTACGACCTCTCCTTCACCTATCACGGCAGCAACAGCGAACCGCTGCGGGCCGTGACCACCATCGACGCCTGGACCACCGCCGACCTGGACCGCGTCAACCTGGACTTCGCCCACGGCACCGTCCACTCGGTCGAGGTCGATGGTGAGCCCGCCACCTTCAGCACAGCCGGTGAGGATCTCGTGATCACGCCCGAGGACTCCGTGTCGGACGGCAATTGGATGCGGATCACCGTGTGGCACACCAGCGACCCCGTGCCCGCCGAGGGGCGCGAGGGCGGCTGGCTGCGTACCGCGGACGGCCTCGCCATGGCCAACCAGGCCGACGCCGCGCACCTGGTGTTCCCGTGCAACGACCACCCCTCCGACAAGGCGATGTTCACCATCCGGGTCACCGCACCCGACGGTCACACGGCCGTCGCCAACGGGCTGCCCGCCGGCGTGGACCGGTCCGGCGGGTCGACCACCTGGACGTACCGCACCCAGCACCCCATGGCCACCGAGCTCACCCAGGTCTCCATCGGCCGCTCCACCGTGCTGCACCGCACCGGCCCCCACGGGCTGCCCCTACGGGACGTCGTCCCGGCCAAGCACCGCAAGGCGCTCGAACCCTGGCTGGAGAAGACCCCGGAGCAGCTCGCCTGGATGGAGAGCAAGGTCGGCCGCTACCCTTTCGAGACGTACGGCCTGCTCATGGCCGACGTCTCCACCGGCTTCGAACTGGAGACCCAGACGCTCTCCCTGTTCGAACGGGAGCTGTTCACCGAGTCCGTCTACCCCGCCTGGTACGTCGAGTCGATCATGGTCCACGAGCTGGCCCACCAGTGGTTCGGCAACAGCGTCGGCCCCCGCACCTGGTCCGACCTGTGGCTCAACGAGGGACACGCCACGTGGTACGAGGCGCTGTACGCCGAGGAGCAGGCCGGCAAGCCGATGCGGGACCGTATGAAGGCCGCGTACGGCGCCTCCGACCGCTGGCGCGCCTCCGGCGGACCACCCGCCGCCCCGAAGGCACCCGAGCCGGGCCGCAAGACCAGCATCTTCCGGCCCAACGTCTACGACGGCGCCGCGCTCGTGCTGTACGCCCTGCGGGAGGAGATCGGCCGCCCGGCCTTCGAGCGCCTGGAACGCGCCTGGGCCGACCGGTACCAGGACGACACCGTCACCACGGAGGACTTCGTCCGGCTCGCCGCCGAGATCTCCGGGCGCGACCTGGACGGCTTCTTCCAGGGCTGGCTGTACGAAGAGAAGACCCCGCCGATGCCGGGGCACCCGGACTGGACGCCGGCCGCGCCCGCGGAGCCGGCCGCTCGATAACACGGTGACGAGACGCCCCGTGCCGTGCGACTATCTTCAGGTCGGCGGGGCACGGGGCGCCGGGAATCTCCCGGCAGGCTCGCGCGTTATGCCCGGTGACGGAAAGCTCGCAGCGCTCCGTCGCCGAAAACGGTTTCCCAGCTACGTAAGGATCCAATGACCTCCTCTTCTTCCCCTTCCCAGGACACCAAGCGCTTCGCGCACAGCCACCCCGAGGGTCTTCGGGCCGATGCCCTGATGGAAGAGGACGTCGCCTGGAGCCACGAGATCGACGGAGAGTGGGACGGCGATCAGCTCGACCGCTCCGAGCGCGCGGCTCTACGCCGCGTGGCGGGCCTCTCCACCGAGCTCGAGGACGTCACCGAGGTCGAGTACCGCCAGCTCCGTCTGGAGCGGGTCGTGCTCGTCGGCGTCTGGACCACGGGAACCGCGCAGGACGCGGAGAACTCCCTCGCGGAGCTCGCCGCCCTCGCGGAAACGGCCGGTGCGCTGGTGCTCGACGGTGTGATCCAGCGTCGCGACAAGCCCGACGCGGCCACCTACATCGGCTCCGGCAAGGCCGAGGAGCTGCGCGACATCGTCCTCGAATCGGGCGCGGACACCGTCATCTGCGACGGTGAGCTCAGCCCGGGCCAGCTGATCCACCTCGAGGACGTCGTCAAGGTCAAGGTCATCGACCGGACCGCTCTCATCCTGGACATCTTCGCCCAGCACGCCAAGTCCCGAGAGGGCAAGGCGCAGGTCGCGCTCGCGCAGATGCAGTACATGCTGCCGAGGCTGCGCGGCTGGGGTCAGTCGCTGTCCCGGCAGATGGGCGGCGGCAAGGGCGGCGGCCTCGCCACCCGTGGTCCCGGTGAGACCAAGATCGAGACGGACCGGCGGCGGATCCGCGAGAAGATGGCGAAGATGCGCCGGGAGATCGCGGACATGAAGACCGGCCGCGAGATCAAGCGGCAGGAGCGCAAGCGCCACAAGGTGCCCTCGGTCGCCATCGCGGGCTACACCAACGCCGGCAAGTCCTCGCTGCTCAACCGCCTCACCGGCGCGGGCGTGCTGGTCGAGAACGCCCTGTTCGCGACCCTCGACCCGACCGTGCGCCGGGCCGAGACCCCGAGCGGCCGGCTGTACACGCTGGCCGACACGGTCGGGTTTGTGCGCCATCTGCCCCACCACCTGGTCGAGGCGTTCCGCTCCACGATGGAGGAGGTCGGCGAGTCCGACCTGATCCTGCACGTGGTGGACGGTTCGCACCCGAACCCGGAGGAGCAGCTGGCCGCCGTGCGCGAGGTGATCAGGGACGTCGGCGCCACCGATGTGCCCGAGATCGTCGTGATCAACAAGGCTGACGCGGCCGACCCGCTGACGCTCCAGCGGCTGCTGCGCGTCGAGAAGCGGTCCCTGGCCGTCTCGGCCCGCACCGGCCAGGGCATCGACCAGCTGCTCGCGCTCATCGACAACGAGCTGCCGCGCCCGTCGGTCGAGATCGAGGCCCTCGTGCCGTACACGCACGGCAAGCTGGTCGCCCGTGCCTACGACGAGGGCGAGATCCTCTCCAAGGAGCACACTCCGGAGGGCACCCTGCTCAAGGTGCGGGTGCACGAGGAGCTGGCGGCGGAACTCGCGCCGTACGTCCCGGCGCCGGCACTCTGACGGCTCGAGGCCTTGATGTGAGAAGGCTCTGATGTGAACGAGCCCTTGATGTGAGAAGGCCCGCCCCCTGTCCGCAGGGAGCGGGCCTTCATCATGCTCCGGTCAGCGACCGCCGTACGTCTTGCTCATGTTCTGGTAGAGCGCCTCGGCGTCGCGACCCAGCTGCGGGCCGGCCAGCCAGGTGTTGTCGGCCGGGCCGATCGAGGTGTTGGAGACCAGTACGGACTTGCCGTTCACCACCCGGAACCAGCCGCCGCCGGACGAACCGCCGGTCATGGAGCAGCCGATGCGGTACATCGTCGGCAGGCTCGGGCTGAGCGAGAACCGGCCCGGGACGTCGACGCACTTGAACATCTTCAGCCCGTTGAAGGGCGGCGCCGCCGGGTAGCCCCAAGCGCCCATCTTGGCGGCCTCGGCCGCGGACGGCGCGGAGAAGTCCACGTCCAGCGCGGCACCGACCGTCTCCTCCAGGGACTTGGCACCCTGCTCGGGCTTCACGTGCAGCACGGCGTAGTCGTACGCCGCTCCGTCGCCGCCCGTCTCCGAGCCGCCCTGGATCCACTGGTTCGAGGTCGAGGCCCAGTCCGCCCACCAGTTGCCGTACGGGGCCACCTCGGTCGGGTTCGCGTCGCTCAGCTCAGTCTCTGACTTGCCGAGGTCGTTGTAGGCCGGGACGAACACGAGGTTGCGGTACCAGCCGCCGTTGCCGCCGGCGTGCACACAGTGGCCCGCCGTCCACACCAGGTTGGACTTGCCCGGGTGGTTGACGTCCTTGATCACCGTGCCGGAGCAGACGGCCGGGCCGTCGGGGGAGTCGAAGAAGACCTTGCCGACCGGGGCGGCGTTCCGGTGGTACGGCGTCTTCTCGGCCTGCGCCCGGACCGGCGCCGGATCCGGGTCGCGGACGCCCTGGCCGGCCGACGCGTCCTTCGTCGTGACCGTCTTGTCGGCCTCCTTCGCGGACTGCATGCGCTCCGGCTTCCAGAGGCCCTCGATCACCGGGTTGACGAAGTCCTTGGCCTCACTGAGCCACTTGTCCTTGTCCCAGTCCTTCCAGCCGCCGTCCTTCCACCGGTCGACGTCGATCCCGTGCTCCTTGAGCTTGCCGGCGAGATCGGCCGGGATCTCGACCTTGCCGGCGCCGTCCGCGGCCTGCGAGGTGGTGGCGTCGGGCTTGTCGCTCGCCGAGTCCGCCGAACCCTCACAGGCGGTCACGGTGAGCGCCAGAGCGGCGACGAGCCCGGTGGCTCCGAGAGCGCTGCGCCGCCCGCGCCTCGGCTCTGCGGGCGTACGTGTGGAACGCATGGTGCGATGACCCCCGTTGGTGCGTGACCCTGTGGTGCTGCGTGTGCATGTCATGGATGTGGGCGCCGACCCCGGCGCGAAACCCCACTATGCCCGTGGAGTTGAGGGTGTACCGGGGTGGGGTGGTGAAGGTTTCCGTGAGTCCACGGGCCGGTGCGCCGGTGCGCCCCGTGCGCCGGTGCGTTGTGGGTGCACCGGGTGCGCTGCGGGTGCACGGGGTGCACGGGGTGCACGGGGTGCGCTGCGGGTGCACGGGGTGCGCTGCCGGTGCACCAGGCGGGCCACCCCACCGCCGACTGCGATCAGCCGGCCGTCAGCGGCCCGCGAACTTCCCGCTGACCGAGTCGTACACGCCCTTGGCCACCTCGCCCAGGCGCGGACCGGCCAGCCAGCCCGACGTCACCGGGCCGATCGAGGTGTTGGACACTAGGGCGGGCTTGCCGTCCGAGCCGGTCGCGACCCAGCCTCCGCCGGACGAACCGCCGGTCATCGTGCAGCCGATGCGGTACATCGTCGGATCCGACGCGGTGACCGACAACCGGCCCGGCTGGTCCTGGCACCGGTACAGCTTCTGCCCGTCGTACGGAGGCGCGGCCGGGTAGCCGATCGCCGTGACGCTCTTCACCTTCGGTACGGCGGGAGCCCTGAAGTCCACCGGCAGCGCCGAACCGACCGTCTCCTCCAGTGACTTGCCGCCGCTGCCCTTCTCCGGCGTCACATGGATGACCGCGAAGTCGTAGGGCGCGCCGTCCCCGCCGGTCGAGCCGCCCTGCTCGATCCACTGGTCCGAGGTCTGCGCCCAGTCTCCCCACCAGACGCCGTAGGGAGCGACGTCCTGCCTGGTGGCGTTCTCCAGCTCCGCGACCGGCTTGCCGTCGTCGTTGTACGACGGCACGAACGCGATGTTGCGGTACCAGCCGCCCTTCTTGCCCGCGTGCACGCAGTGGCCCGCCGTCCACACGAGGTTGGACTTGCCCGGGTGGGCCGGGTCCTTCACCACCGTCGCCGAGCAGACGGCCGAGCCCTTGGGGGAGTCGAAGAACACCTTCCCGGCCGTCGGCGCGTTGGCGTGGTACGACGGCGGCACGGCCTGCGCCTCGACCGGCTCGGGCGTGGGATCGGTCACTCCCTGGTCACCGGAGAGGTCGCTGTCGTCGACGCCCTGGTCGGGCTCCTCGGCGTCCCGCATCCGGTCCGGGTCCCAGAGCCCCTCGATGATCGGGTTGATGTACTCGTTGGCCTCGCGCAGCCAGTCGTCCCGGTCCCAGTTCTTCCAGGCGCCGTTCTTCCACTTGTCGATGTCGATCCCGTGCTCGCGGAGCCGGTCCCTGATGTCGTCCGGGATCCTCAGCTTGCCGTCGTCGGAGGCGCCGGCCGACGCGGAGGCCTCCCCGCCCGCCGCGGCGTCGCCCGACTCGCAGGCGGTGGCGGTCAGCGCGAGCGCCGAGGCGAGGGCCACCGCGGCCAGTACGGGGGAGTTCCCGCGGCGCGCCCTCCCGCCTCGGCTGGTGGTGGACGACGGCCGTGTGGATCGCATGATGTGACTCCCCCTGGTACGTAACGAACATGGACGAACCGGTACTCAGGGCCTGGTTTCCGTCGACTCACGGGGAGTTCAGGCCAAGCTCACGGCGTCCGGGAACGGCACCACACACTATGCGGTGGCTGTGGGGGCGGCCCGACGGAACCGCAACAGTTCCGTCACGGAAAGGATCTTGAGGGAACCCGTAACCCGGTGAGCGGATCGGGGTTGGTAGCGGTTGGGGGCCTGCTGTCTGTGTGCGGTCCTCTGTGCCCGTGCCCAGTGGGAGGTCAGGGAAGTCGTGACGGAAACCACCCATGGGGGATGTGCGTCCGAGGAGGCCGCTGTGGGGCGTATGCCGGTGAGGGCCCTCCCCGGTGCCGTCGACGGCACGGCACCGGGAGCGCGCGCCGCTCACGAAGGGATTCTTCGCCGCCAGTCGGCGCGCGAGTCCGCGGCCCGCACCTACGCCCGCGCCCTGCCGATCGTGCCGGTGCGGGCCCGGGGACTGACCATCGAGGGCGCGGACGGCCGCCGCTACCTGGACTGCCTCTCCGGCGCCGGCGCGCTCGCCCTGGGGCACAACCATCCGGTCGTCCTGGAAGCCATCCGCAAGGTCCTCGACTCCGGCGCGCCCCTGAACGCGCTCGACCTGGCCACCCCCGTCAAAGACGCCTTCATCACCGAGTTGTTCCGCACTCTGCCCCCAGGGCTCGCCGACCGGGCCCGCGTGCTCTTCTGCGGACCGGCCGGCAGCGACGCAGTGGAGACCGCCTGCGCCCTGGTGCGCGCGGCGACCGGCCGGACCGGCCTCATCGCGTTCACCGGTGCCTCCCACGGAAGGGCGGCCGGGACATTCGACGCGTCCGCCGCCGCCCACGACGTACGGATCGCCCGCCTGCCCTACCCACAGGAGTACCGCTGTCCCTTCGGCGTCGGGGGCGAGCGTGGGGCCGAACTCGCCGCCCGCTGGACCGAGTCCGTCCTCGACGACCCCGGGCCCGGCGCTTCGCTCCCCGCGGGGATGATCGTCGAGCCCGTCCAGGACGAGGGCGGAGTGATCCCGGCACCGGACGCGTGGCTGCGGCGCATGCGGCAGCTCACGGCCGACCGGTCCGTCCCCTTGATCGCTGACGAGATCCAGACGGGTGTCGGGCGGACCGGCGCCTTCTGGGCCGTGGAGCACAGCGGAGTGACCCCCGACGTGATGGTCCTGTCCAAGGCCATCGGGGGCAGCCTGCCGCTGGCCGTCGTCGTCCACCGTGACGACCTCGACGTCCCCGAACCAGGCGCCCCCACCGGCACCTTCCGCGGCAACCAACTCGCCATGGCCGCCGGCACCGCGACTCTCACCCACGTCCGGGAAAACCACCTCGCCGAACGCGCGGCGACTCTCGGGGCGCGCATGCTGAGTCAACTTCAAGGGCTGGTCGGGGACTTTCCGTGTGTAGGGGAGGTGCGGGGGCGGGGGCTGATGATCGGGGTGGAGTTCGTGGATCCTGAGGGCGCTGCCGGGGAAGTCGGGCAGGCGGTCGGGGACGCGGGGAAGCCTCTTCCCGCCGCCTCCGAACTGGCAACCGCCGTCCAGCGGGAGTGCCTGCGGCGTGGCCTCATCGTCGGACTCGGCAGCCGGCACGCCGGCGTCGTCCGGCTGCTGCCGCCCCTGACGATCACCGACGAACAGGCGGCCGCCGTGCAGGACCGCCTGGCCGACGCGATTCGGGCGGCGACCCGGTGCGGTGGGGGTACGGCAGCGGCGCCGTAGACGCCATGTGCGTCGATGCCATGAGCTCCATGCCGTGAGCTCCATGCCGTGAGCCTCGATGCCGTGAGCCTTCCAGTCCGCCGTCTCGGAACCGACCAACGAGGTACCTGCCTTGAACGCCACCGCCCCCAAGCCTGATGACTACGCCACGACGCCGGGAGGAGGCTCTGCTGATGTCCGGGGGTCGGAGGCGTCGGCGAGCCTTGCGGATCCGGTGGATCTGGGGAACCCGGTCGACCCGGCGAACCCGGTCGATCGGGGGAACCCGGCGGTCTCCGCGGTCCCGTCTCAGAGGCCTGGGAAGGCGCAGCTCGCTGAGGGCCTGAGCGGTGAGGTGCGGGGTGCCGAGTTGAGGGCTGGTGGTGTTGTCACCGACCCTTTGGAGCACCCTGACCCGCGCACTGTCGCCCAGGCAGCAGCTGTGGAGACGCTGGTGCGCTGCTGGGTGCGCGAGACCGGCCAACCCGCCCCCGCCGACGGGGTTCTGCGCATCCCTCTGCCCGCCAGCGGCACGGCCCTGAGCGTCCCCGTCCGCTACTGGTCCCCGACGGGCTGGCACCGCTTCGGCCTCCCGCGCCTTGCCGACGCTCCTGACCACGCTCCGCCGGCCGACGCCGTCACGATCGCGGCCTTGCTCTCCAGAGAAACGTCCGTAGACGGACTCGGACACGGACCAGGCCAAGGTAACGGCCATGGTCATGGTCCCGGCCATGAGAACGGCGGCCGTGGCGTAGACGGCGTCGAACTCGTCGCGGGTGTCGCCGACTCCCTCCGCCGCGTCACCTCCTTCCTCAGCGACCGTCGCCAACTCCCGCTCGACGGCCCCGATCTCTTCCTCACCGCGGAACAGTCACTCGTCCTCGGACACCCCCTGCACCCGACCCCCAAGAGCCGCGAGGGTCTCTCGCAGGCCGAAGCACGGCTGTACTCACCCGAGTTGGGTGGATCCTTCCCCCTGCACTGGATGGCTGTCGCCCCCTCCGTCCTCTCCACTGACTCCGCCTGGACCGAACGCGGTCGCCCTGTCGCCGCGGCTCGACTCACCGCACGCCTGGCCGGGGCCGACCTGCCTCTGCCGGACGGGTACGCCCTACTGCCCCTGCACCCGTGGCAGGCACGTGAGGTACGGCACCGCCCGGAGATCGCCGCCCTCCTCGACAGCGGACTGCTCCGTGACCTCGGCGCCCACGGCGCTCCCTGGCACCCCACCTCCTCCGTACGAACCGTCTACCGATCCGGTGCCCCCGCGATGCTCAAGCTGTCGCTGGGCCTGCGCATCACCAACTCCCGTCGTGAGAACCTCCGTAAGGAACTCCACCGCGGTGTCGAGGTCCACCGCCTGCTCCGCAGCGGACTGGCGCAGCAATGGCGGGCCGTTCACCCGTGCTTCGACATCGTGCGCGACCCGGCCTGGATCGCTGTGGACGGATCCGACGTATCCGGGAGTTTTGATGGATCCGGAAGTCCCCGTGGATCCGGGAGTTCTGATGGCGCCGGAGGTGTCGGCGGTTTCGGAGGCTCCTACGGCGCCCCGTTGACCGGGCTGGACGTGGTGATCCGCCACAACCCGTTCAGCCCCTCGGACGATGTCTCCTGCGTCGCCGGATTCGTCTCCCCGCGCCCGTGCTCATCTGCCCGGCCGGGAACTGCTCACGACCGCCCGGAGATGCACGGCCCGGTCCTTCGGTCCCGGCTGGCCGAAGTCGTCACGCGTCTCGCCCGCCGGACCGGTCGGCCCCGCGGAGCCGTCGCCACCGAGTGGTTCCTGCGCTACCTCGAACACATCGTGCGACCCGTCCTCTGGCTGGACGGTGAGGCCGGCATCGCCCTGGAGGCTCACCAGCAGAACACCCTGCTCCTGCTGGACTCCGACGGATGGCCCGCGGGCGGCCGTTACCGCGACAACCAGGGCTACTACTTCCGCGAGTCCCGGCGCGCGGACCTCGACGCCCGGCTGCCCGGCGTCGGTGAGCGGAGCGACACGTTCGTCTGCGACGAGGTCACCGATGAGCGCTTCGTCTACTACTTGGCGGTCAACAACGTCCTCGGTCTCATCGGCGCGTTCGGCTCCCAGGGGCTGGCCGATGAGCGGCTGCTGCTCGCCGCCTTCCGTTGTTTCCTCGGAAACCTCGCCGCCGGTCCAGGCCGGCTGCGCTCCTCGCTGCCGACCCGGCTGCTCGACTCACCCGTGCTGCGCTGCAAGGCCAACTTGCTGACCCGGCTCCACGGCCTCGACGAACTCGTCGGCCCGGTCGACACCCAGTCCGTCTATGTCACCATCGCCAACCCCCTGCACCTGTGATCACCCTGACTGCCCTGGACACAACCGACCTCCTTCATCCCTGAGGACACGCCTCACCCCTTTTCCTGAGAGGAGCGTTTGGTGCCTTCCGCCGACCCGACCGCCGATGCCGGTGCCGCTGTTCCGGCCGCGGCCGACGTCAACGCCGGTGCCGGCTCCAACGCCCGTTTCGCCGCCGGTTCCGATGCCAGTGCAGACGTCGACTCCAGCGACACCTTGGACCTACGGCTCCCCGAGGAACTTCTCGCCCTCATCGCGGACGAGACGTCCGGCAGTCAGGGAGTCTGGCGGCCGGGCCAGAGCACCCCACAGCCCTCCGTGTCGGACGATCTCCTCGACCGCGTGGGCGACTGGGGCCCGACCGACACCCCCGTGGGCCTCTTCCATCTCGTCCCCGTGCGCGTCGAACGCGATCTTCCGCTCATCAGCCGCTGGATGAACGACCCCGCCGCTGCGGCCTTCTGGAAGCTGTCCGGTCCCCAGCACGTGACCGAGGACCATGTGCTGTCCCAGCTGGCCGGCGACGGCCGCAGCGTGCCGTGCATCGGCGTACTGGGCGGAACGCCGATGAGCTATTGGGAGATCTACCGGGCGGACCTGGACCCGTTGGCCCGGCACTACCCGGCCCGGCCTCACGACACCGGGATCCACCTCCTGATCGGCGCTGTCGCCGACAGAGGCCGTGGTCTCGGCGGTCTGCTGCTCCGAGCCACAGCCGATCTCGTACTCGCGCAGCGGCCCTCCTGCGCACGCGTCATCGCGGAACCCGACATTTGCAACACCCCCTCCATCGCCGCCTTCCTGACCGCCGGCTTCCGGTTCTCCGCCGAGGTCGACCTGCCCGACAAGCGAGCCGCCCTCATGGTCCGAGACCGGTCCACTCGGTATTTGATGTAGCGCTGTGTCACCGCCTCATCACTCATTGAACGCGGCCCGGGCCGCCGCAGTTCCCACCCGCGCCGCAGAAATTTCTCGAGCTGCTCGCCGGCGTCATGTCCCCCGCAGAACCGCCGGACCTCCCGCCCACCCCCACCCACCCATCCGAGCCACCCGTACCGAGGAGCCCAAGGTCTTGATCCCGTCCCTCGTCCCCGCCTTGATCGCCCGTTTGTCAGTGCTGGGTCGTAGGGTGGTCGCGCTATGACGAAGCCCTCACTCCCCGAACTCCTGCATGCTGCCGTCACTGCCGTCGGCGGCACGGAGCGCCCCGGTCAGGTGGCCATGGCCGAAGCGGTCGCAGAGGCGATCGACGACGGCTCCCACCTGCTGGTCCAGGCCGGCACCGGCACCGGTAAATCGCTGGGCTACCTGGTGCCCGCGCTAGCGCACGGGGAGCGTGTCGTCGTCGCGACCGCCACCCTGGCCCTCCAGCGCCAGCTCGTGGAGCGCGACCTGCCGAGAACGGTCGAGTCGCTGCACCCCCTGCTGCGCCGCCGCCCGGAGTTCGCGATGCTCAAGGGCCGGTCGAACTACCTGTGCCTGCACCGTATGCACGAGGGTGTCCCGCAGGACGAGGAGGAGGGCCTCTTCGACCAGTTCGAGGCGGCCGCGCCCACCAGCAAGCTGGGCCAGGACCTGCTGCGGGTGCGCGACTGGGCCGACGAGACCGAGACCGGCGACCGCGACGACCTCACACCCGGCATCTCGGACCGGGCCTGGGCCCAGGTGTCGGTGTCGTCGAGGGAGTGCCTCGGCGCCTCGAAGTGCGCGTACGGAGCGGAGTGCTTCGCCGAGATGGCCCGCGAGCGCGCCAAGCTCTCGGAGGTCATCGTCACCAACCACGCTCTGCTGGCGATCGACGCCATCGAGGGTGCCCCGGTCCTTCCGCAGCACGAGGTGCTGATCGTCGACGAGGCCCATGAGCTGGTCTCGCGCGTCACCGGAGTCGCCACCGGTGAGCTCAGTCCCGGCCAGGTCAACCGGGCGGTGCGCCGGGCCGCGAAACTCGTCAACGAGAAGGCGGCGGACCAGCTCCAGACCGCCGCCGAGGGCTTTGAACGGCTGATGGAGCTCGCGCTGCCCGGCCGCCTGGAGGAGATTCCCGAGGATCTCGGCTACGCCCTCATGGCACTGCGCGACGCGTGCCGCACCGTCATCTCCGCCATCGGCACGACCCGCGACAAGTCCGTCCAGGACGAGGACGCGGTCCGCAAGCAGGCGCTGGCCTCCGTGGAGAATGTGCACGACGTGGCGGAGCGGATCACGAACGGCTCCGAGTGGGACGTGGTCTGGTACGAGCGCCACGACCGCTTCGGTGCCTCCCTGCGCGTCGCCCCCATGTCCGTCTCGGGGCTGCTGCGGGAGAAGCTCTTCGCGGACCGCTCCGTGGTCCTGACGTCCGCGACGCTGAAGCTGGGCGGCGACTTCAACGGCATCGGTGCGTCCCTCGGGCTCGCCCCCGAAGGTACCGAGGGCGATGACCTCCCGCAGTGGAAGGGCATCGACGTCGGATCTCCCTTCGACTACCGCAAGCAGGGCATCCTGTACGTCGCGAAGCACCTGGCACGCCCCGCGCGGGACGGCGACCGCGGGGACATGCTCGACGAGCTCACGGAGCTCATCCAGGCGGCGGGTGGCCGCACGCTGGGCCTGTTCTCCTCCATGCGCGGCGCCCAGCTGGCCGCCGAGGAACTGCGTTCCCGGATCCCGGAGTTCCCGATTCTCCTCCAGGGCGAGGAGACGCTCGGCGAGCTCATCAAGAACTTCGCGGCCGACCCGAAGACCTGCCTGTTCGGCACCCTGTCGCTGTGGCAGGGCGTGGACGTCCCCGGACCCAGTTGTCAGCTGGTCGTCATGGACAAGATCCCGTTCCCGCGCCCGGACGACCCTCTGATGAGCGCCCGCCAGAAGGCCGTGGAGGACGCGGGTGGCAATGGCTTCATGGCCGTCGCCGCCACCCATGCCGCGCTCCTCATGGCCCAGGGAGCCGGCCGTCTCGTACGGGCGTCGGGCGACCGGGGTGTGGTCGCCGTACTGGATCCGCGTCTGGCGACGGCCCGCTACGGGAGCTATCTGAAGGCGTCACTGCCCGACTTCTGGTACACGACGGACCGCAACCAGGTACGGAAGTCGCTGGCGGCGATCGACGCGGTGGCGAGGCAGACGGAAGCCGACTGAGTCTCGGGGCCGGTCTGCGGCGACAAAGCCGTGGGCCGGCGCCCCCACACCAGGAGTACTGGGCTCTGACGCCGCGTACCGGAGCCTCCGGACACCCCGCGCACAGGAACCGGCGGACCTCTCCCGGCCCACGGGAGCCGGAGGCCCCCCCCGCGCACCTGAGCCTCCGGAGACCGCCTACCGGGGACGGACACCGCCTACCGGGGCCCGGACAGCGCAGGGCCCCGGAACCGGCGCAGGGGTCCCGGGGCCCGGTCACAGGGCGGGCCGACGGGGCGGCCCACCCGACGCGGTGCGCAGACTCAGACGCGGCGCAGTACGGCCACCACCTTGCCGAGGATGGTCGCGTCGTCGCCGGGGATCGGCTCGTAGGCCGCGTTGTGCGGCAGGAGCCAGACGTGGCCGTCCTCGCGCTTGAAGCGCTTGACGGTGGCTTCACCGTCGAGCATCGCGGCCACGATGTCGCCGTTCTCGGCGACCGGCTGGCGGCGGACCGTCACCCAGTCGCCGTCGCAGATGGCGGCCTCGATCATCGAGTCGCCGACGACCTTCAGCACGAACAGCTCACCGTCGCCGACGAGCTGGCGGGGGAGGGGAAAGACGTCCTCGACGGACTCCTCGGCAAGGATCGGCCCACCGGCGGCGATACGGCCGACCAGCGGGACGTACGACGCGGCCGGCTTGCCCGCGGTGTCCGTGGGCTGCACGGAGGCGGCCTGGTCGGAACCGCGCACCTCGTACGCGCGGGGGCGGTGCGGGTCGCGGCGCAGGAAGCCCTTGCGCTCCAGCGCCATCAGCTGGTGTGCGACGGAGGACGTGCTGGACAGGCCCACGGCCTGGCCGATCTCGCGCATCGACGGCGGGTAGCCGCGCCGCTGCACGGAATCCCTGATGACCTCGATCACGCGGCGCTGGCGGTCGGTGAGTCCGGAACTGTCCGCCCGGATGCCGGGAGGTCGCCCCGGCAGGGAGCGCTTGTGCCCCTCAGGGTTCGTGGCTTCGTTCATCGCATGCACCGGCTCCAGTCGGCCCTGGGAGCGGTCCTGGGCAGTGATGGCGGCACTGTCTGCGGTGGTGGTCACGTCGGCCCCTCTCGATGGTCTCCCTGCTGGACAACGGTAGTTGCTTTCGAAAGGTTGCGCCAAACACACGTTCGAGTGAAAAAATCGCGAATCGGCTGACGCGATCATGTGTCCGGGTGTATTGGCTACCGTTCCACCTGGCGGGCAAAAGCGCCCATTGCTGTACTCTTCACCGCCGGGGTGATCGCCTCGGGGTCTGCCGCCCAGTCTGCCATCCGGCGTTCTCCCGCCCCGGGACCAGCCCTCATCTGTGCGGGAGTCCCACGTCCCCTCCTCGCGGCGACCACGGTATCTCCGCATGTGCTGCAGCGATACGGCTGTACGCGTACGGATGCCGCCGGCGAGGCCGGCCGGGCCTGTTCGATGGTGCCACCGAGGCCGGTCGAGGCAGGTGTGGCTGGGCCGGTCACGCGTCACCTGCGGCTATGGGCGCGACACGCGCGTATTGGCGTGCATGTATGAGCCAATCCCCACATCTAGTGGTTGGATTGCAGCAGTAGCCCACAAGTTGTGGTCCCCCCGGTCTTCGCGGCCATGGTCATCGCCTATGCTTGGGGCTGCTTCGTGGGGCGCAAGAGGCCCAGCGATGCTTATGAGTCTGCTGTGAGGAGGGTTGGAGTTCATGCACTGCCCCTTCTGCAGGCACCCCGACAGCCGTGTCGTCGACAGCCGTACGACCGACGACGGCACGTCCATCCGCAGGCGCCGCCAGTGCCCTGACTGCTCCCGTCGTTTCACGACTGTGGAGACGTGCTCGCTCATGGTGGTCAAGCGGTCCGGAGTCACCGAACCATTCAGCCGTACCAAGATCATCAATGGTGTGCGCAAGGCGTGTCAGGGACGGCCCGTCACCGAGGACGCGCTCGCCCAGCTCGGCCAGCGGGTCGAGGAGGCGGTGCGGGCCACCGGAAGCGCCGAGCTGACCACCCACGACGTGGGGCTGGCCATACTCGGCCCGTTGCAGGAGCTCGATCTCGTCGCGTACCTGCGCTTCGCCTCCGTCTATCGGGCGTTCGACTCGCTCGAGGACTTCGAGGCGGCCATCACGGAGCTCAGGGAAGAGACGGGACGCCCCGGCGCGGACGACGGAGACCGCGAGGACGCGGGGGCGGGGAGCCAGGAAGACGACCGCGGGCCCGGAGGGACGGGACACGTCCCCGAGCCCGCAGGCGCCGCCGACTGACCGGCGGGCCGGACCCGGGCGGCAGCTCCGGGCCCGGCCGGGCGGCGGCGATGTGAAGACCTGTTGCGGGCGATGTGAGTGGGTGCCCGCAGCATCAGACAGAACACCGTGCCACGGGAACAACGGGGCACTTCAGGGCGTTTTCGCCCGTACAGGGAGGCGGCATGACAGAGACGGCGAGCGGTCCGGCACGGAGTTCCCGCGCCAAGAGCGCCAAGGCGAGCAAGGGCCTGCGTATCGAGCGCATCCACACCACCCCTGGTGTCCACCCGTACGACGAGGTGGCCTGGGAGCGCCGTGACGTCGTCATGACCAACTGGCGCGACGGCTCGGTCAACTTCGAGCAGCGTGGCGTCGAGTTCCCCGACTTCTGGTCGGTGAACGCGGTCAACATCGTCACCAGCAAGTACTTCCGCGGTGCCGTCGGCACCCCGCAGCGTGAGACCAGCCTCAAGCAGCTGATCGACCGCATCGTGAAGACGTACCGGAAGGCCGGCGAGGACCACAAGTACTTCGCCTCGCCCGCCGACGCCGAGATCTTCGAACACGAGCTGGCGTACGCCCTCCTGCACCAGATCTTCAGCTTCAACAGCCCTGTCTGGTTCAACGTCGGCACCAAGCAGCCCCAGCAGGTCTCCGCCTGCTTCATCCTGTCCGTCGACGACTCCATGGAGTCGATCCTCGACTGGTACAAGGAAGAGGGCATGATCTTCAAGGGCGGCTCCGGTGCCGGCCTGAACCTCTCCCGGATCCGTTCCTCCAAGGAACTGCTGTCCTCCGGCGGCAACGCTTCCGGTCCGGTCTCCTTCATGCGCGGCGCCGACGCCTCCGCAGGAACGATCAAGTCCGGTGGCGCCACCCGCCGCGCCGCCAAGATGGTCGTCCTCGACGTGGATCACCCCGACATCGAGGACTTCATCGAGACCAAGGTCAAGGAAGAGGAGAAGATCCGCGTCCTGCGCGACGCGGGCTTCGACATGGACCTGGGCGGCGACGACATCGCCTCCGTCCAGTACCAGAACGCCAACAACTCGGTCCGTGTGAACGACGAGTTCATGACGGCCGTCGAGCAGGGCGGCAAGTTCGGGCTGCGCGGCCGGATGACCGGTGAGGTCATCGAGGAGGTCGACGCCAAGCAGCTCTTCCGCAAGATCGCCGAGGCCGCCTGGGCCTGCGCCGACCCCGGCATCCAGTACGACGACACCATCAACAACTGGCACACCTGCCCCGAGTCCGGCCGGATCACCGCGTCGAACCCGTGCAGCGAGTACATGCACCTGGACAACACGTCCTGCAACCTGGCCTCGCTGAACCTCATGAAGTTCCTGAAGGACGACGGCAAGGGCAACCAGTCCTTCGAGGCCGAGCGCTTCCAGAAGGTCGTCGAGCTGGTCATCACCGCGATGGACATCTCGATCTGCTTCGCCGACTTCCCGACCCAGAAGATCGGCGAGAACACGCGCGCGTTCCGCCAGCTCGGCATCGGCTACGCCAACCTCGGCGCCCTGCTGATGGCCACCGGCCACGCCTACGACTCCGACGGCGGCCGCTCCCTCGCCGGCGCCATCACCTCCCTGATGACGGGTACGGCGTACCGCCGCTCCGCCGAACTCGCCGCGGTCGTCGGCCCGTACGACGGTTACGCCCGCAACGCCGACGCCCACAAGCGCGTCATGAAGCAGCACTCCGACGCCAACGACAAGGCCGTCCGCATGGACGACCTGGACACCCCGGTGTGGGCCGCCGCCAGCGAGTCGTGGCAGGACGTGCTGCGCCTCGGTGAGAAGAACGGTTTCCGTAACTCCCAGGCGTCCGTGCTGGCCCCGACCGGCACCATCGGCCTCGCGATGTCCTGCGACACCACCGGTGTCGAGCCCGACCTCGCCCTGGTCAAGTTCAAGAAGCTGGTCGGCGGCGGCTCGATGCAGATCGTCAACGGCACGGTCCCGCAGGCCCTGCGCCGCCTCGGCTACCTGGAAGAGCAGATCGAGGCGATCGTCGCCCACATCGCCGAGCACGGCAACGTGATCGACGCGCCCGGTCTCAAGCCCGAGCACTACGAGGTGTTCGACTGCGCCATGGGCGAGCGGGCCATCTCCCCGATGGGCCACGTCCGCATGATGGCCGCGATCCAGCCGTGGATCTCCGGTGCCATCTCCAAGACGGTCAACATGCCGGAGACGGCGACCGTCGAGGAGGTCGAGGAGATCTACTTCGAGGCCTGGAAGCTGGGCGTCAAGGCGCTCGCGATCTACCGCGACAACTGCAAGGTCGGCCAGCCGCTCTCCACCAAGAAGTGGGAGGAGAAGGCCGAGGAGCCCGCCGCCGTCGAGGCCAAGGTCGAGAAGGTCGTCGAGTACCGCCCGGTCCGCAAGCGCTTGCCGAAGGGACGTCCCGGCATCACCACGTCCTTCACCGTCGGCGGTGCTGAGGGCTACATGACCGCCAACTCCTACCCGGACGACGGTCTGGGCGAGGTCTTCCTGAAGATGTCCAAGCAGGGCTCGACCCTCGCGGGCATGATGGACGCCTTCTCCATCGCGGTCTCCGTCGGCCTCCAGTACGGCGTCCCGCTGGAGACGTACGTCTCGAAGTTCACGAACATGCGCTTCGAGCCGGCCGGTATGACGGACGACCCGGACGTGCGGATGGCGCAGTCGATCGTCGACTACATCTTCCGCCGCCTGGCGCTGGACTTCCTGCCGTTCGAGACGCGCTCCGCGCTCGGCATCCACTCCGCCGAGGAGCGTCAGCGTCACCTGGAAACCGGTTCGTACGAGCCGAACGAGGACGAAGTCGACGTCGAGGGCCTGGCCCAGTCGGCGCCGCGGGCCCAGGAGCTGAAGGCCGTCTCCGCGCCGAAGAACGAAGAGGCGGCCAAGCCCGCCCCGCAGACGGCCCACACCAGTGCCGAACTGGTGGAGATGCAGCTGGGCATCCAGGCCGACGCCCCGCTGTGCTTCTCCTGCGGCACGAAGATGCAGCGCGCCGGTTCCTGCTACATCTGCGAGGGCTGCGGCTCGACCAGCGGTTGCAGCTGACGCCAGCGCCTTGAGTAGATGACAGAGGGGCACCGCCTTCGGGCCGGTGCCCCTCCTGTCGTCACGGGCTGGGGAAGCCGGGGCGCCTGTCCAGTACACAGGGGGCTCACCCCCGGCCCCTGGGGCTCCCCGGCGGCAGACTCACGGCTGGCGCGCGGCACCCATCGTCCTGGCGAAGTCCGCAGGGTCACCCTCGAAACCGCGGACGCCGGGGCGGAAGTCCCAGGGACCGGAACCGTCCCGGACGAACTCCGCGACCGTCGCCGCGGTGGCTCCCAGGGCGCCTCCGAAGTCGTCCTCGGCCAGGACCGTGTACCCCTCGCGGATACGCAGCCCGGGGTTCACGACGCTGACGAAAGTGCGCTCCGCCGGGCGCTGCTGGATGACGACACCGACCACCACGCGCGCGTACCGGCCGTCGAGCCGGTCGAGTTCCAGCGTCATGACCTCGTCGTAGCCGAAGCCCTGGCCGTCCTTGCTGTCCCGGTTGAGATAGATGGTGCCGTCGGGGGAGCGGCTGTCGAAGTGCACCACGTAGGCGGGATCGCCGTGCGGATCGTCCGCCAGATAGGTCGCCGCGACGAGGTCCAGGTCGGTGGACGGCTGCCCCGCCGGACTGGGATCCCACCGCACCGCGATCTCGACCTTGCGCAGCCCCTTGTTCAGCCCGTCCACCAGCGTCCCCTTCCCCGTACCGACCCGCCCGTTTGCCTCAACTGCCGGGCAGTCATGACTGTTTGTCCATCCTGCCACGCGTGCGGGTACGCGCGCCGGAGAGCGGTCCAGCCGAGAGTGACCGACGCCACGCTCCGTGGCCTTACCATGGCGCGGTGCTGGTCAAGTGGATTCGCTGCACCGTGGTGGACCGCCGCGGTTTCGAGCGGGGGCAGCGGAAGTGGGCGGGGCTTCTGGGGGAGCCGGGGTTTCGGGGACAGGGGGGTGGCTGGAGCCGGAGGCGGCCGGACGTGGCGCACATCTTCGCGTTCTGGGAGAGCCGCGCCTTCTACGACTCCTTCATGGCGCGGTCCCACGACCGGCTCGCGTCGGCCCAGTCGGGCACGTTCAAGGACGCCCAGGTCAGGCTCTTCGACTATCGCTTCGATGTGAAGACCGGGTTCGAACCGCGCTTCACGGACGCCGACCTGCTGCGCGTGGCGCTGTGTCGTATCCACGAGGAGCGGGTCGAGCATTTCGTGCTGATGCAGGAGAAGGTCTGGAACCCTGCGATGGCCGGCTCGCCCGGCATGGTGCGCGGGCTGTTCGGTGAGGCACCCGGGAACGAGTTCATGGTGCTGTCGATGTGGCGGTCGGCCGCCGAGCACGGCAAGTACCGCACGGAACGCGTGGAGCGGCTCGCCTTGCGGGCCCAGACGGAGGCGGACGTGGCGGCACTCACCGGGGACGTCGTGGACATGGAGCCGAGCTGGACGGTCTGAGTCCGGGCGGGCCGGGCGGGCCTGGACTGATTGATTCCGGCGGGACGGGCGTGCGACCTGTGTGATCTGTGGTGCAGGATGTGTGTGACCTACGCTGTATAGGGGGGCATGAGTGCTCGATGTGGCCCCACCCGATCTAGGGTTTTGGCATGGCACGACCACGGCGCATCGTCCTTGTCCGGCACGGCGAGTCAACGGGCAATGTTGATGACTCCGTGTACGAGCGTGAACCCGACCACGCCCTGGCACTGACCGAGCGGGGCCGACGGCAGGCGGAGGCGACGGGCGAGCAGTTGCGCGAGCTGTTCGGCGGCGAGCGCGTCAGCGTGTACGTCTCCCCGTACCGCCGCACCCACGAGACACTGCGCGCCTTCCGCCTCGACCCCGGCCTCATACGGGTGCGCGAGGAACCCCGGCTGCGCGAGCAGGACTGGGGCAACTGGCAGGACCGTGACGAAGTCCGCCTCCAGAAGACCTATCGGGACGCGTACGGCCACTTCTTCTACCGTTTCGCCCAGGGCGAGTCCGGCGCCGACGTCTACGACCGGGTCGGCGGCTTCCTGGAGAGCCTGTTCCGCAGCTTCGAGGACCCGGACCATCCGCCGAACGTCCTGATCGTCACCCACGGTCTGGCCATGCGGTTGTTCTGCATGCGGTGGTTTCACTGGACGGTCGCCGAATTCGAGTCGCTGTCGAACCCGGGGAACGGCGAGGTGCGCATGCTCGTTCTCGGAGACGACGGCAAGTACACGCTTGACCGGCCGTTCGACCGCTGGCGAGATCCCGAGCCCTACGGGATCACTGGATAGAGTGGCAGGGCGATGACCGCTGATTCCTCCCCCGACGGGCGCCTGGACCGCGCCCTGGCCAGCCTGCGCGGACTGTCCGTCGGGGACGCCCTGGGCTCCCAGTACTTCGTGCCCGTGAACTACCCGCTGCTGAAGCGCCGCGAGCTTCCGTCCGGGCCGTGGCAGTGGACCGACGACACGGAGATGGCCGGCTCCGTCGTCGCCGTCCTGGCCACTCATCACCGCATCGATCAGGACGCCCTGGCCCGCTCCTTCGCCGAGCACCACGATTTCGACCGGGGCTACGGACCCGCGGTCAACCGCCTGCTGCGGCTCGTCCGGGAGGGCGGCGACTGGCGCGAACTCGCTGCCGGGCTCTTCAACGGACAGGGGTCCTGGGGCAACGGCGCCGCGATGCGGATCGCCCCGCTGGGCGCCTGGTACGCGGACGACCCGGAGCAGGCGACTCACCAGGCGGAGATCTCGGCCTACACCACCCACCAGCATCGCGAGGCCGTCGTCGGCGCCATGGCCGTCTCCGCGGCCGCCGCGTTCGCCGCCGCTCCCGGTGGGCCGCCCGGGGCCGAGGCCCTCCTCGACGGGGTCATCGACCTGGTGCCGAAGAAGAGCGCGGTGGGCGCGGGACTGCGCCGGGCCCGGGACATGCTCGACTACGCCGACCCGGCCACGGTCGCGGCGGTACTGGGATGCGGCCGGCGGACGACCGCCCACGACACGGTGCCCTTCGCCCTCTGGTCGGCCGCGCGAAGTCTCGGTGACTACCAGCAGGCCTTCTGGACGACCGCGCAGGTCGGCGGGGATGTCGACACCACCTGCGCCATCGTGGGCGGCGTGATCGCCTCGGGCAAGGCGGGGGTGCCGCCCGCCGAGTGGGTGGCGCGGACGGAGCCGCTGCCGGACTGGGTGCCTGCGTCGGGCTAGCGGTCAGAACCTCTTCTGCGCTGGTCCGGCCATCAGAACCGGTGGTCATCAGACCTTCCCGTGCGCATCAGAACTATCCGGTGCGCGTTGGGAACTCTCCGGAACAAGTTGCGAACTCTCCGTGCACGTTGGGAACTCTCCGTGACCGTTCGCGCGTTGTCGTGACATCAGCGGTGCGAGCCAGGAGGCCGCACGCGCTGGAGGTGCCTGACGGGAGGGTGAAGGGGGTGATCATGGAAGTTCTGCTGGCTGTTCTGATCCACTGGTGGGACGTATGCACGCGCCGCCTGGGACCTGCGCGGCCGGTCACGGACCGGCCCGGCAGCCGCCGGCAGGCCCCTTTCGGGCCCGTCGGCGAGCCGCCGAAGCCGTCTCGCAGTGCCTGCGCGTCAGCCCAGCCCCGGCCCGGCCGAGCCGGAGAGGGCCTCCAGGTCGCTCTTGCGGACCCGGATCACCAGCCAGGCGGTCGCCAGGGCGAGGACGGCCATGGCCGCGGCCGGGATGAAGGCGGCGGAGATGCCCTGGGCCAGTACCTCGTGCCCCCACGGCGCGGGCAGCTGATGCGTCGTGGCGAACTCCGCCTTCTGTTCGGGGGAGCCCTCGGCCATGAACTGCGGAAGCTGCTTCTCCGCCTCGTCCCTGGTCGCCGTGCCGAACACGGTCGTCAGGATGGACAGGCCCAGCGATCCGCCGACCTGTTGCGTGGTGTTGAGCAGTCCGGACGCGGCGCCGGCCTCGTGCTGGGCCACACCGGAGACGGCGGTGAGCGTCAGCGTCACGAAGTTCAGGCCCATGCCGAAGCCGAACACCAGCATCGGGCCGAGAACCCCGCCGACGTACGAACTGTCGGAGCTGATGAGCGCTTGCCACGCCAGTCCGATCGCCGCGAGCGTCGAGCCCAGGACCATGAACGGCTTCGGACCCAGCACCGGCAGGAACCGCTGCGACAGACCCGCGCCGAGCGCGATCACGACGGTCACGGGCAGGAAGGCGAGCCCTGCCTCGATCGGGCTGTAGCCGAGCACGTTCTGCACGAACAGCACGATGTAGAAGAACATGCCGAACATCGCCGCCGCGAGGCTCAGCATGATCACGTAGGTGCCCGAGCGGTTCCGGTCGGTGAACATCCGCAGCGGGGTGATGGGTTCCTTGGCCCGGGACTCGATGATCCCGAAGGCCAGCAGCAGGACTACCGCGGCGGCGAAGGACCCGATGGTGAGGCTGTCCCGCCAGCCCTCGTCCGCCGCCCGGATGAAGCCGTAGACGAGGGATGCCATGCCCGCGGTCGAAGTCACCGCGCCCGCTATGTCGAAGCGTCCGGTGTGCCGTTCGGACTCGCTGATGTAGAGCGGAGTGAGCACGGCGATCAGCACGCCGATCGGCACGTTCACGAAGAGCACCCAGCGCCAGTCGAGCCACTCGGTGAGCATGCCGCCCGCGAGCAGGCCGATGGCACCACCACCCGCGGACACCGCGGCGAAGACGCCGAAGGCTCGGTTGCGCTCCGGGCCCTCGGGGAACGTGGTGGTGATGAGAGCCAGCGAGGTGGGCGACGCGATCGCGCCTCCCACGCCCTGGAGTACCCGCGCGGCCAGCAACTGCCACGGCTCCTGGGCGAGCCCGCCGAGCAGCGAGGCGAAGGTGAACAGCAGGATGCCGGTCATGAACACCCTGCGGCGCCCGAGGATGTCACCGGCGCGGCCGCCGAGGAGCAGCAGACCGCCGAAGGTGAGTGTGTAGGAGCTGACGACCCAGGTGAGGTCGGTGGTGCTGAACTTGAGTGCGTCTTGAATGTGCGGGAGCGCGATGTTCACAATCGTCGCGTCGAGTACCACCATGAGTTGGCAGGCCGCGATGACGGTGAGCGCGATGCCGGGGTGTCCCTCCCGGCGTGCCGCACCTGGCTTCTGGTCCTTGAGCAATGGAGAGGTTGTCACTATGGGTCCCCCACGAGTGCGTTAGTGAACGCTCGCGTTCACTGTCGCGTCAAAGGTAGTGAGTCCCCGACAGTGAACGCAAGCGTTCACTTGTGGCGTCGTCGTGCGGCACGTCCCCCTTTGCCGCCGCCCGGCACGTCCCCCACCCCGGAATCCCCGCTTCATCTGCTCGTTGGAGAGAGTTCGATGGTTACCCCGAGCTGGGCGGACGCCCCCGCTCAGACGGCCGCCCGCCGCCGCGGCGCCGTGCTCGAACGCGCGATCCTCGATGCCGCGCTGGATCAACTCAGCACCGTCGGCTGGAACGGCCTGACGATGGAAGGCGTCGCCGCCGGTGCCCAGACCGGAAAGGCCGCCGTCTACCGTCGCTGGCCCTCCAAGGAGGACCTCGTCGCCGACGCCCTGCGTGCCGGACTGCCGCGCTTCGACGCGGTACCGGACGAGGGGAGCGTGCGCGAGGACCTCTTGGCGCTCTGCCGGAGAGCCCGCGACGCGATGTTCTCCCGCCCGGGCTTCGCGCTTCGCTCGGTGATTCACGAATGTGACACGACGCAGGCCGAACGCTTCCATGCCGTGATCTTCGACGGGGTGGTGGAGCCCACCATCAAGATGCTGCGGGAAGTCATCGAGCGCGGAATCAGGCGAGGCGAGGTGCGTTCCGACGCTGCGAACGGATACGTCTTCGACGCCATCCCGGCGATGATGATGTACCGCTCCAAGATGTGCGGCTGTGAATGGCGGGACCAGGAAATCGAGGAGATGATCGACCAGTTGATGGTTCCGCTGCTGCGGTCGAGCGGCACCTGACCGGGGTCGACGGTGCCCGTCGCACCGTTGGGGCCGACCGGGGTGTCGCGGGTGGTTCGGGGCGGCGTAACCTAGGGTCGCCATGCCGTACGAACCGCCTACTCACACCGTCGAGCGCTCCCTTCGAGCCACGACCGGAGCGAAGATCGTTGCAGGTGTCGACGAGGTGGGGCGCGGCGCGTGGGCCGGTCCCGTCACCGTCTGCGCGGCGATCACCGGACTGCGCCGGCCGCCCGAGGGTCTTACAGACTCGAAGCTGCTCACCATCAAGCGACGCACCGAACTCGCCGAGGAACTGCGGAAGTGGGTGACGTCGTACGCATTGGGGCACGCCTCCCCTGAGGAGATAGACCACCTGGGGATGACGGCCGCGTTGCGGCTCGCCGCAGGACGTGCCCTGGACGCCCTGCCGGTCCGCCCCGACGCGGTCATCCTCGACGGGAAGCACGACTATCTCGGTGCGCCCTGGCGAGTCCGTACGGTGATCAAGGGCGACCAGTCGTGCGTGGCGGTCGCGGCGGCCTCGGTGATCGCCAAGGTTCAGCGCGACAAAATGATGGCCGAACTGGGTATCGACCATGCAGACTTCGGTTTTGCGGACAACGCCGGGTATCCGTCACCCGTGCACAAGGCCGCACTGGCGGAGCGGGGCCCCACCCCTCACCACCGGTTGTCGTGGGCGTATCTTGATGCGCTGCCCCAGTGGCGGCACCTCAAGAAGGTCCGCAGCTGGACGGACGGAAGTGTTCCGGAAATCGAGGGTCAGCTGGGCTTCGATTTCTAACGGTTTCGTTCGCACGCATGCGCCACCCGCCGACGCGGGCCGTACCAACGTTTGATAAATATCAACCCATGCCTCTCATTCCCGAGGAGCCTCAGATTCACGAGAGTGCCCAGGGTCCCCGCGCCACACCGGCCAGCGGCCGCACCGCGCCGACCCCTCGCCCCGTACCCGGCCCCCGTCCCGCGGCTCCGTCGCGCCCCGGCCGTCCCGGTCCTGTGCGGCCCGCGCCGCCGGCGCAGCGCACGCCGCGTGACGCGGCCGCCAAGCCCGGCCCGTCGGGTCCGGCAGCCGATGCCGCCGCTCCGGCCACCCCGCAGATCCAGCTGATCCCGGCTTCCGCCGAAGGCGCGCTCGACGCCGCCGAGGAGGCCGTGGACCTGCTCCTGGACTCCGGTCGAGCCCCCGGCGACGTCCTGGTGATCACGACCGGCGAACAGCACCCGTGGGCCGCCCACGAGCTGTCGTTCGGCGAGACCTCCTACTGGGCGCAGCACGACGCTGGTGACGACGTCTTCTACACGGACGCCACCGTCGCCGGACGTGCCGCGTCTCGTCCGGTGGTCGTGGTCGCCGTCAACGGCGGTGCCGAGGCCGCAGCCGCGAGCGCCCTGTCCCTGGCCCACTCCCGGGCCACCGCGCTGCTGATCGTCTGCGGTGATCCGCAGCGGATCAACTCGGTGCTGGGCACGAGCGTCTGAGTCGGTGCCGTGGCGTCCGGTCGGGCGCCGGGGCTGACCTCAGGCGCCGCTCCAGCGGGTCCGCACGGTGGGTGGTTCGGCATGCCCGGAGGGGGGCGCCGTGGCTGCGCACGGTCCTGCCGGGGTGGCCCAGTGCTCTTCGGGGATGTTCGTTCCCCGACTGCCGGTCACAGGAACCGTGGTCTGCCGTAGGACGGGGCACGGCTCCTCAGATCGTGCGGGGCCCCTCCCGGTGCGGGACAGTCTGCCCAGGGGCGGCCTCTCGTAGAGTGGCTGTCCTTCTCAGGGGTTGTCTTACCGACAGCTTGCGCCTGGGACGGTCTGTCACAGGAACGGTCTGTCCGGAGATCTCAGCGTGCCGCCGCAGCGCGGCGCAGCACTTCGGAGGCGGCGCCACCGGTGCGCGGCAGCGGCGGCGGTGCCTCCGACGTGTCGAACGGCTCCGGCGCCGACGCAGAGTGCGGGCGGCGTCCGCCGCGGCCCTCGCCGAGCACCTGCCAGCCGTCGCGGGTCAGCGTGATGTACGCCCCGCAGCGCAGCCCGTGCAGGGTGCAGGCGTCGCGCAGCCCCCACATCCACGCGCCGTCCTCCTCGGTCCAACGCGCGTCGCCCTCGCGGCAGTAGAGCAGCACGGCGGTGCGCACCGGTGTGCGGCGTCGCAGATCGTGCGGGATGATCCGGCGCAGCTGCGCCAGTAGCACGTTGCGGAACATCCAACCGTCGGCCGCGGCCGTCCGGCGGACGAAAGAGGCGCTCGCCCGCAGCCGCTCGTCCGGATCGAGCACGGCGATGACGGCGGTCGCCGGCTGCGGATGGTGCCGGGCGTGCAGTCCGCTGACGACTTCACGGGGGTTACGGAGAAGCGGGATCCCGGCGGCGGCCCATTCCGCGGGTTCGAGCAAGCGGTTGGCGGAAGCGGCGGACGTCGATGCCGCTGCCGAGGCCGGAGCGAATCCGAAGGTCACGGTCCTCCCTTCGGCTACGCGCCCACACTGCGGGCGGGGTCGGAATCGGGGAGCGCGCACCGCAGCGAAGCCCTACCGGATCGGCGGTCGTACCGTGCGGGAGCGGACCTCAATTCTTCCTGTCGAACTTGAATGCGGCAACGAGCAATTGGCGCAGTCGACCGTTATCAGATGATGCGCGGCTAATATCCTCACCCTGTGCGTTGCCGGGCCACCCATGGGGCGTTCGAGCACGACACGTTCGTACGTCACTGCCGTGCGCGGCGTCCAGAGGCGTGCGCGACCGGGCAGGTGGCGGTATCCGGTCGGAGGGCCGGTGCCCGGCCAGAATAGGGCGGCCGAGCCTCCCGATGTGCTGTCAGCCCTGGACGGCCAGCACCAGCGGCAACACCCCCTGGGCACCGGAGCGCCTGAGCCTGCGGGCCGCGACCGCGAGGGTCCAGCCGGTCTCCGTGTAGTCGTCCACGAGGAGGACCGGGCCCTGGGCCTCGGCGAGGGCGGACGCGAGGGCGGGCGGCACGGTCAGTGCCCCGGCGAGCGCCTTCAGCCGCTGGGCGCTGTTGCTGCGGGGCCCCGGGTGCAGGTCGCCCGTGTATTCGACAGTGCCCAGCAGGGGCAGCCGGCCGACTTCCGAGATTCGTGCTCCCAGGGAGTGGATCAACTGGGGCCGTGTGCGCGAGGCGACGGTGACGACGCCCACCGGGCGGGGCTGCGGATCCGGCACGCCCGGGGCCCAGCCACCGGGTCCCTTGGCCCAGTCGGCCAGCACGCCCATCACGGCCTTCGCCACGTCGTCCGGCACGGGTCCGTCGGGTGCCTGGGGCGCGAGCATGGGCCGCAGCCGGTTGCCCCAGCCGATGTCCGACAGACGCCCCAACGCACGTCCGGGCGCGGCCTGTTCGCCGGCCGGGATACGTCCCTTGAGATCCACACCGATCGCCGGCAGCCCGGTCGGCCACATCCGGCGGGGCTCCACCTCGACACCCGCGCGCCCCAGGTCCACGCGCGCCGCGTCGAGCGCCTCCGCGGACATATCCGCGGTGAAGCGCGGGCCCGCGCAGTTGTCGCAGCGACCGCAGGGCTTGGCGGCCTCGTCGTCCAGCTGGCGTTGCAAGAACTCCATCCGGCAGTCGGTCGTCGACGCGTACTCGCGCATCGCCTGCTGCTCGGCCTTGCGCTGCCGCGCCACCCACGCGTACCGCTCGGCGTCGTACGTCCAGGGCTGCCCGGTCGCGATCCAGCCTCCCTTGACCCGCTTGACCGCCCCGTCCACGTCGAGGACCTTGAGCATCGACTCCAGGCGGGAGCGGCGCAGCTCCACCAGGGGCTCCAGGGCGGGCAGCGACAGGGGCTTGTCCGCGTGAGCGAGGATGTCGAGCGTGCGGCGCACCAGCTCTTCCGAGGGGAAGGCGAGCGACGCGAAGTACTCCCAGATCGCCTCGTCCTCCTTCCCGGGGAGCAGGAGCACCTCGGCGTGCTCCACGCCGCGTCCCGCACGGCCCACCTGCTGGTAGTAGGCGATGGGGGAGGAGGGCGAACCGAGATGCACCACGAAGCCCAGATCGGGCTTGTCGAAGCCCATGCCGAGCGCTGACGTGGCGACCAGCGCCTTCACCTTGTTGGCGAGCAGATCCTCCTCTGCCTGCTGCCGGTCGGCGTTCTCCGTCTTGCCCGTGTACGAGGTGACCGTGTGCCCCCGCTGCCGGAGGAAGGCGGTGACCTCCTCGGCGGCGGCCACGGTGAGTGTGTAGATGATCCCGGAACCCGGCAGTTCGTCGAGGTGTTCGGCGAGCCAGGCCATCCGGTGCGCGGCGTCCGACAGCCGGAGCACGCTCAGACTCAGGCTGTCCCGGTCGAGCGGGCCCCGCAGTACGAGGGCGTCCGAGCTGCCGCCCGTGCCCAGCTGTTCCGCGACGTCTGCCGTCACACGGGCGTTGGCGGTGGCGGTGGTGGCGAGCACCGGCACGCCGGGCGGGAGGTCGGCGAGCATCGTGCGCAGCCGGCGGTAGTCCGGCCGGAAGTCGTGGCCCCAGTCGGAGATGCAGTGCGCCTCGTCCACCACCAGCAGCCCGGTGGCGGCCGCGAGCCGGGGCAGCACCTGGTCCCGGAAGTCCGGGTTGTTGAGCCGCTCAGGACTCACCAGCAGGACGTCGACCTCGCCCGCGGCGATCTCGTCCTGAACGGCTTCCCACTCCTCGGTGTTGGAGGAGTTGATCGTCCGGGCGTGGATACCGGCCCGGGCCGCCGCATCGACCTGGTTCCGCATGAGCGCGAGCAGCGGGGACACGATCACGGTCGGACCGCTGCCCTGCGACCGCAGCAGCGAGGTCGCCACGAAGTAGACCGCGGATTTGCCCCACCCCGTGCGCTGGACGACCAGGGCGCGGCGTTTGTCGGCGACCAGTGCCTCGATCGCCCGCCACTGGTCCTCACGCAGCCGGGCCGTTCCCGAGATGTCCCCGACGAGACGGGCGAGGACCGTGTCGGCCGCCGCCCGGAGATCCGCTTTGCTCGTGTGCTCCATGCGTCCCATACAACAGGACGGCACTGACAGCGCGAGCGGTGCATGAGTCAATCCGGCACCTCGCTGTTCCTGTGGCGTGTCCCTGATCGTAGTTATCCACAGGGTCAAGCGGATCTTTGGATTCCGCGAGATCGTCTCCGCATGACGAACCACAGCGAAGCGACTGGATCCTCCGAAAACGGCGACATCACGGGACCCGAAGCGCACGACAAAGACAAGGACCGCGGACCGCGGAAGCGGGCGGGCGAGACAACCGGGCCGCACGCCCCCGGTCCCGCATTCGACGGCCACGGCGGCGAGCACCAGGTCACCCTGCGCACTCCGGCCGAACTGGCCGACGCCCTGCCGTATCTGCTCGGGTACCGCCCGGAGGACAGCATCGTCCTGGTCGCCCTGCACGACAAGGACGGACGGGGCCGGTTCGGGGGCCGGGCCCGCCTCGGCATCCCCGCGAACGCGGACGACTGGCCGTCAGCGGCCCGGCAGCTGGCCCACGGACTGGTGACGGGCAGCGAGCGCCGAGGGGCCCGCCCCGAGTCGATGGTCGCCTTCCTCTGCCAGGAACCGGAGAAGGGGGAGTCCGGCCGACAGGTCATGGAGCGGCTGAAACCGCTGGCGCAGAGGCTGCGCGTGGAGTGCGGTTCCCTGGACGTGACGGTGGTCGAAGCGCTGTGCATCTCCGACGGCCGTTACTGGTCGTTCTGCTGTGATAACGCGGTGTGCTGCCCGCCCGAGGGCGCCCCCATGGGCCTGCCCGGTACATCGGTGCTGGCGGCCGCTGCCACCTACGCGGGCATCCAGGTGCGCGGCACGCTGCGGGAGCTGCGGGCCCGGCTGCTCCCCTGGGAGAACGCCGCCGCTCTCGAGCAGGAGAGCGCCCTGGACACCGCCAGCCAGGCACTGGTCCCGAGGATCTTGGACGAGGCCGGCCGCGCCGACGTCGCCGACGAGACACTGCGACTGGCAGGGCGGGTCCTGGACCGCTTCGCCGGGGCGCAGCCGGTCTCCGGCATGCTCCTGGCGGATCTTCGCGACGACGAACTTCTCACGCACGACGAGGCGGCCCGGCTGATCCTCGGCCTCCAGGACCGCGCGACCCGTGACCGCGCGGCCGAGTGGATGGAGGGCGACGAGGCCGGACTCGCCCTGCGCCTCTGGCGGTCGCTGGCCCGCCGCTGCGTCGGCCCCTATGGCGAGCACGCCGCGGCGCCGCTCACTCTCGCCGGATGGGTCGCCTGGTCCACGGGCGACGAACTGGAGGCCCGGGAAGCCCTCGCCATGGCCCTGGCCGCGGACCCCGACTATCTCTTCGCCCGTCTCCTGCACGAGGCCTGCAACGAGGGACTCGACCCGGAGTCGATCCGCAGCTGCCTGCGAGCGGAGCGGGACGGCCGTGGGAGCTCGGGCGCCGACGAGTCGGCGGCTCGTGTCGACGGCGTGGGTGCCGGGGCGGGCGGCTCCCTGGCTCGGGCGGAAGAGGCGGAAGAGGCGGAAGAGTCTGCCGATCGGCTCGAGGACCCCCTTGTCCCGATGGACGACGTGGCCGGGCGGGCGACCGGCTCCGTCGAGCCGTGCGACACCTCGCCCGCCCGGTCCACGACCGACGAGATCGCCCCGGGCGAGGCAGCCGCGTCCGATTTCGAGCCGGAGCCCGCAGGCGCGGCCACGCCGGTGCCCTCACGTCGTCGACGCCGTACCCGTTCCACCCGTTCCACCGGTGCGGTCGGCACCACCCCGGGTGATGCCCGCAGGGGAGAACGCATCCCCGGCGCCCGGGGTCCCCGCCGGCGCACACCGGAAGGCCCTACGCGCCCTGCCGGTGCCGCAGAGGTCGGCACGCGTGCCGGGCGAGCGACCGCGGGCACGGCACGGTCCGGCAGCGGACGCACGAGCGGCACGCGTGCGCGTACGTCGGGGAAGACGGCCATGCCATGCGGGAGCATCGGCCAGGAGGGCGCACAGCCCGACCAGGGCACGGAGGGGGAGGAGTGAGTGCCCGCATGGGGTCGGCGACGCACGCGGGGCGGGGACACGGGCGTGACCCGAAGGAGGCTCACGCCGTTCACCTGAGTGGCGGAACGCCTGGACGGGCCGTGACGCCGCACCGCTCCTGCCCCGCCGGAACGCTCCGGCACCGGCGCCCAACCCGATCGAGGCGCACAGAGCGCAGAGGAAGCCTCTCCATGCATCAGCCGACTCCGCCCTCCGCCGCCGACGACCGCCATGCCCCGGGTGGGCCGCCAGCACCTCGTGGGTCGGGCCCCGGCCGGCCCGAGGCAGGCACTCCACGGTCGGGGGCCCAGAACGCCCCTCCGCGGGCGGCGGCACGCGTCGACGGCTTCGGGCCCAGGTTCCCCGGAGGTGCCTCACCCGCCTCGCTGCCCACCGGCCCGGACACCTGCCCGCCCTCGACACAGGCCCGGGGCCGTTCGGCACTCCAGGGGGCGGGCCCGAAACTCCAGGGGGCGAGCCCGAACCGCCGCCCCGGTTCCGCGTCGGCGTACGGCTCGCCCTCGCCGCCCGTGGCCCAGAGCCGGGGCCCGTCCCCCACCGGGCAGCCCGCCGCGCCTCCCCGGGGCGCCACGATCCCCGGGCTGCGCTGGTCCGCCGACCTGCCGCCCGCCCACACCATGATGATCTGTGTCGCGCTTCCCGGTCTGGCCATCTCGACGCAGGAAGGGCAGATGACCGGCCGGGGACTGGAAGGGTTCTACCGCGCCGGCCGGCGGGTGCTCTCCCGGTGCGAAGTCCGCGTGGCCGGGCGGGAACCGCTCGCCGTGCAGGCCCGTATGGCTGCGGCCGACCGCGCCAGGTTCGTGGGCACGCTCCGCACGTCGCCGCAGGCAGGCCCGGACCCGGACGTGGTCGTGGAACGCAACCGTCTCGCGGACGGCACGGAGCGGATCACCCTGCACAACTCGGCTCCCCATCCGCTGCGTCTGCCGGTCGAGGTGTCCCTGGGCACGGACCTGGCCGACCTGGGGGCGATCGCCTCGGGCCGCGCCGGACCCGAACTCCCTGCCAGCGTCCACGACTCAGGCCTGCGCTGGTCCTGCGCCACCGGCAACGCGTCCGTCACGGCCGCACCGCCTCCCTTGGACGCCCTGGCCTCGGCGGGGCTGCTGCGGTGGGAGCTCGACCTGCCGCCGGGCGGCAGCAGAAGCGTGGAACTGCGGGTGCGGCCCGACGGCGCCGGTCCCCTCCGGGCCGTGGGCCGCGCCGCGACCAGCCCCCTCGCCGCCGCACGAGCGGAAGGCGACGACCCGAGAGTCCCCCCACTGCTCAGGACGAGCATCGAGGACCTCCAGGCCCTCCTGCTGCGTGATTCCGCGAACCCCGCTGACACGCACCTCGCGGCCGGGGCACCCTGGCGCTGCGGTCTGGCCCCCGCCGACGCGTTCGTGGCCGCCCGGATGGCACTGCCGCTCGGTACGGGCCTGGCGGCGGGGACGCTGCGGATCCTCGCCCGTACGCAACTCACCGGCCCAGGACCACAGTCCGGGATGATCCCCGGTCCGAGGCGGGACGCGGGCCCGCACCTTCCGCCCCAGTGCACCGGTACGGAGGCCACACTGCTCTTTCCCGCCCTGCTCGCCGAGGCCCGCCGCTGGGGCCTCGGCGAGCAGGAGACAGAGGAACTGCTGCCCGCTGTCGAGCGCTGTCTGACCTGGCTGCGCACCACCGTGGGGGACGACACGTACCTGCGCGACCCGCATCCCGGCGGTCCCGTCCGCTGCGAGACACAGGCCCACGCCCACCGTGCCGCGCTCCTCGGCGCCGACTTGCTCGACGCCTGCGGCCGCACGGGCGGACCGGCACTCCGGCAGTGGGCGCAGGCCTTACGGACCGCCTTCCGCGAGGACTTCTGGGTCGACGACCTCGGGGGTGGCCGGCCCGCAGCAGCCCGTGCCCCGGACGGCAGGCCGGTGCCTCACCTGGGCGCGGCCGCCGTCCACCTCCTCGACACCGGCCTGCTGGGCGAGGGCGCCCTGGCGCCGGGTCTGCTCGACAAGGTGCAGACCGAGAACCTCGCCCGGCTGCTCGGCAGCCCTGTCATGGACTCGGGCTGGGGCCTGCGCGGACTGGGCACCAAGGAACCGGGGTTCAATCCGTTCGGTCACCGCGCCGGGGCCGTACGGGTCCAGGAGACCGCACTCGCCGTCGCGGGCCTGGCCGCCGCCGGCTACGACAACGAGGCGACCTCACTGCTGCGCGGCGTACTCGCGGCCGCCGAGACCTTCGCCCACCGGCTGCCCGACATGTACGCGGGGGAACAGCGCACGGAGGGCAGCGCTCCCCTCCCACACCCGGCCGCCTGCCGCCCCGCGGCCACATCGGCGGCCGCGGGAGTGCTGCTGCTGACCACGCTCGCCGGCATCCGCCCCGACGCCCCGGCAGGGACGGTCACCCTGCGCCCGATGCGCAGTGCGCCCCTGGGCGAGATCGGCTTCACGGGCCTGCGGATCGCCGGCGCCCCGTTCTCCGTGCGGGTCAGCCGGCTCGGCCTCGCCATGGTCGAGGAAGCGGCCGACGGACTTCAACTGGGGGTGTGACCTGGTACGACGTTCAACTGCTGGGCCACCGAGCTCCACAGCGGGGTCCATGTCCGACCGACGTGGATCAGTCGCCGATGGGACCGGCGAAGGGAGTGTTTATCGTCAGGCAGACGACTATGATCGCGGCATGCCCTACGACCCGTCAGCGTTTCCGCCCTTCGCCGTCACCGTGGACCTGGTCGTGCTGACCGTTCGCCGCCATGCCCTGTGTGCGCTGGCGGTACGCAGGGGGGAACCGCCGTTCCAGGGGCGTTGGGCGCTCCCCGGCGGCTTCGTGAGGGCCGACGAGGACCTGGCGCAGGCCGCGGCGCGCGAGCTGGCCGAGGAGACCGGACTGCGCGTCCACGACCCGTCCGTCCCCGCCCAGGACAACGGGGCGCATCTGGAACAGCTCGCCACCTACGGCGACCCCAAGCGGGACCCCAGGATGCGGGTCGTCAGTGTCGCCCACCTCGCACTAGCTCCCGACCTGCCCGCGCCCAGGGCCGGCGGCGACGCCAGCAACGCGCGCTGGGCCCCGGTGGAGGAACTGCTGCGGCAGGGCGGTTACGGGCGTGACGCCGAACCGGTCGCGCCGCTCGCGTTCGATCACGCGCAGATCCTGTCGGACGGAGTGGAGCGCGCCCGCTCCAAGATCGAGTACTCGTCGCTGGCCACGGCCTTCTGCCCGCCCGAGTTCACCGTTGGCGAGCTGCGCCGTGTCTACGAAGCGGTCTGGGGCGTGGCGCTCGACCCGCGCAACTTCCACCGCAAGGTCACGGGCACACCGGGCTTCCTCGTCCCCACCGGTGGGACGACCACCCGCCAGGGCGGGCGCCCGGCTCAGCTCTTCCGTGCCGGCGGTGCGACCCTCCTCAACCCCCCGATGCTGCGCCCCGAGGTCTGACGCGGATCCGGAACGCCAGGCGCCCGCTGCCCGGACAAGGGGCGTGTCGTGCCCGAGGCAGGCCTCGTGCTGCCCGAAAAACCGGACATAGCGCGCTATCTTGCTGCGGGTGATCCAGGCCTTCGGACTGACCAGCAACCCCCGCAAAGGGCTTCCGCCCGCAGCCGATGACGTCTCCTTCGAGGCGCGAGCGGGCCGCGTCACCGCGCTGCTCGGAGCACCGGGGGCCGGCAAGACGACAGTCCTCAGACTCATGCTGGAACTCCAACAGGGCCGTGGCATCACCTACTTCCGGGGCCGCCCCCTGCACCGCATCGCCCATCCCTCGCGCGAGGTCGGTGTGCTGCTGGGCGACGTTCCGGGGCACCCGGCCCGCACGGTCCGCGGTCATCTGCGCATGCTGTGCGCCGCGGCAGGGGTCCCGGTCCGGCGTGCCGACGAAGTCCTCGAGGCGGTCGGGCTCGTGAGCCTGCGCGACGAACGCCTCGGCACCCTCTCGCGCGGCATGGACCGCCGCCTGGGCCTGGCCTGCGTCCTCCTGGCCGATCCGCACACGCTCGTCCTCGACGACCCGGCCGACGGCCTGTCCGTCCGCGAGAGCCACTGGCTGCACGGCATGCTGCGCGCCCACGCCGCCCAGGGCGGCACGGTCCTGCTCACCACGGCCGACCCCAAGGAGGCCGCCCGCACCGCCGACCGCGTCGTCACGATGGAGCAGGGCAGGCTCGTGGCCGATCAGGAGATCGCGGAGTTCTCGCGCACCCGCCTGCGTCCCCGGGTCGCCGTACGCAGCCCGCACGCGGCGCGTCTGGCGGTTCTCCTGACCAAGCAGGCCCGCACCGCGCGGCGCTCCGTCGAAGTCGTACGAGAAGGCGGCAACCGCCTCTCCGTGTACGGCAGTACCTGCGCCGAGGTCGGCGAGACGGCGTTCCGTCACGGCATCGTCGTCCACCAACTCGCCGACGAGATCGGCGACATGGGGCCGGGGGCAGGAGCGGCGCGGGCAGGTGAGCCGCAGGTCAGCCGTGACCCGGTGCCGGGCACGGCAGGGCAGACGGCGGGCGGCTCGCACGCGGCCGCCGACACAGTGCGAACGCCGGCCGGCGCGCTCGGGAACGTCGGCGCCGAGCCGGAGTGTGCCGACCCGGCGTGCGCCGACCCCAGGCCAGGGCACTTCACCGACGCGCACCGGACGACCGTTGCGTTCCAGGCCGCCGACGGTGAACCGCGCCCCTCCCTCGACGCTCCTAAGCCCGTCCCGGTCACGGTCACGGCCGAGCCCGTGGCCGCCGGCGCCGAGCCGCGGCCCCCGGCTGAGTCACGACCTGCCGTTGACGCGCCGAAGCCGGTCACCGACGAGCCGTTGTCCTCCGACGGGCCCGCACAGCCCGCCACAGAGCCGCGGGAAAACCCGGACGTTCCCTCGGTCGGCCACCTGTCCGACGCCGATGCCCGTCCTGAGGAGACGACAGCGCCTCTCGCTCTCCACCGCACCGGCGCACGCACGGCGCGCACACTCGACGCACTGCCCCCTCTGCCGCCTCCCATCTCCGTCCGCCCCGCCCCCAGCCCCCTCCGTCCCCTCCGCTACGAGATCCGCCGTGCCGCCGGGATCGGCACCGGGTTCCTCACCGGGGCCGCCGTGCTCGCCGTGTCCGCCGTGACCGCCGTCGTGCTCGCCCGGATCGGGCACACCCCGCAGCCGCGCCTGCTGGCCGCATGGCCACAGGAGCTGCCCCTGCCGCCCGCGGCGCTAGGCGCGGGACTGCTCGGCGCGCTGGCCTTCGGCGACGAGTTCCGCCACCCCGCCCTGGCCGCGGACCGTGGCACCGTGCCCCGTCGGCTGGGGCTGCTGGCCGCCAAACTGCTCGTCGCCACGGCCACGGCGCTGTTTCTGGCCGCCCTCACCGTCGGCTGCGACGCCGAAGTGCTCTATCTCGTCTACGGACGGGAGCTCGCCCAGGTTCCCGCCGACTGGCTGTCCATGAGTGCGAGTTGGATCGGGCTCGTGGTCGGTTGCGCGTGGGCGGGCGTACTGGCCGCGGGCGTCTTCCGGTCCACCACGGCCGGGCTCGCCGCCGTGGCCGCCGTGCCGCTTCTCGTCGTACCCGCGGTGCACAAGGTCCTGGAAGGACCGTCCGTGCGGACCGCGGCGGGACTTCCCATGCGGCTGCGCGAGGCTCTCCTGCCGCGATGGCCCTTCGGGGGAGAGCGCTATCTGGAAGCAGCGCTCAGCATGATCTCCCAACCCGTCGGCGGCGCACTGACGTTGTCGCTGACCGCACTGCTCTGCGCGTACCTGCTCACCGCGCTGCGGAGCCGGTTCCGGTGACGACTGTCCGTAACCCTTAGTTCGGCCATGCGCACAACTCCCCGCAGAACGCCCATTTCTTTCCGATAAGGCGTCAATTGCGACGGGGTGAGCGATCACCCTTTCGTGTGCTTTTCACCAAAGACCTCAAGGGAGTTGGAGACGGCGCCGACAAAGGATGCGTGAGTACCCTTGCGCACACCATGATGACCGCCGCCCGCTCCGCTGAATCCGGCCTCGCGAGCCCGGGCGAACTCGACCGCTACCCCTTCGCGGAGGCCCCCGCCGTCGACCGCGTCGGTGCCCCTGCCTGGGACGGCGGGGACCCCGAGCTGGGCCGGGTGGGCAGGCGCGCCGCGGGCAGCCGCGGACGCGGGCTGCACGGCCAACTCGTCCAGCAGCTCGGTCAGATGATCGTCTCCGGCGACCTGGGCGCCGACCGCCCGCTGGTGCCCGAGGAGATCGGCCAGCGGTTCGAGGTCTCCCGCACCGTCGTCCGCGAGTCGCTCCGCGTCCTGGAGGCCAAGGGCCTGGTGAGCGCCCGCCCGAACGTCGGCACGCGCGTGCGCCCCGTCAGTGACTGGAACCTTCTCGATCCGGACATCATCGAGTGGCGGGCCTTCGGTCCGCAGCGCGACGACCAGCGCCGCGAGCTGAGCGAGCTGCGCTGGACGATCGAGCCGCTCGCCGCCCGCCTGGCCGCCGGGCACGGGCGCGAGGACGTCCAGCAGCGCCTGACGGACATGGTCGAGATCATGGGGCACGCGTTGGCCCAGGGTGACGCGCTCACCTTCTCCCGCGCCGACTCCGAGTTCCACTCGCTGCTCATCCAGGTCGCCGGCAACCGCATGCTGGAGCACCTCTCCGGGATCGTGTCCGCGGCCCTCCAGGTTTCCGGAGGCCCGGTCGCCGGCTGTGACCGGCCGAACGAGACGTCGCTGGCGCACCACGGCCGCATCTGCGACGCCCTCGCCGCCGGCGACGGAGCCGCGGCCGAGGCGGCGATGCGACAACTCCTCACGGTCCATCCAGAGGTGGAACGCGTAGTGCCCGCTCCTCGCGAGCACTGACCGCGTTCCGCGGGCGGCGCGGCCGGGTGTGCCACCCCCCTCCTGTGGCAGTGCCCGTTCGGTGATCCGCCTCCCGTCGGACCCCGCAGGATCTGGCGATCCTGCGGGGTCCGACGGCGCGAAGGGGCCGCATGATCCGCCCGAGCGGCCGGGTAACAACCAGGTGTGACCTACTTTGCCCACGTTTGATCTATTTTGTGCGCTTACGGGGTGTGACTCGGGCCACGCGAATTGGGCGTAACGCTCGCGGGAAGAACGCGATGACCTAAGAGGTGACAGCCGCGGAGGGAATACGGACGCCGTTCACGGCGCTGTGAATCTTCCCGGCCCCCGCCCGCGCCGTCGGCCCACCCCCAAGCCGGCGGTCGGCTCCTGTCCACTGTGGACGGGGCCGGAAGCCGTTTTCCAACGTTCCGAGAGGTTGTTCGTGTCGGCCAGCACATCCCGTACGCTCCCGCCGGAGATCGCCGAGTCCGTCTCTGTCATGGCTCTCATTGAGCGGGGAAAGGCTGAGGGGCAGATCGCCGGCGATGACGTGCGTCGGGCCTTCGAAGCTGACCAGATTCCGGCCACTCAGTGGAAGAACGTACTGCGCAGCCTCAACCAGATCCTCGAGGAAGAGGGTGTGACGCTGATGGTCAGTGCCGCAGAGCCCAAGCGCACCCGAAAGAGCGTCGCAGCGAAGAGTCCCGCCAAGCGCACCGCCACCAAGACGGTCGCGGCCAAGGCGGTGACCACCAGGAAGCCCACCGCCACCGCCACGCCGGAGGCGCCCGCCGCCGAGCCCGCGGCCGAGGAAGAGGCGCCCGCCAAGAAGGCAGCAGCCAAGAAGACGACCGCCAAGAAGGCGGCCGCGAAGAAGGCTCCCGCCAAGAAGACCGCGGCCAAGAAGACCAGCGCCAAGAAGGACGACGTCGAGCTTCTCGAAGAGGAGGTGCTCGAGGAGGCCGCTCCCGGCAAGGCCGTCGAGGAGCCCGAGGGCACGGAGAACGCCGGCTTCGTGCTGTCCGACGAGGACGAGGACGACGCGCCGGCGCAGCAGGTCGCCGCCGCCGGTGCCACCGCCGACCCGGTCAAGGACTACCTCAAGCAGATCGGCAAGGTCCCCCTGCTCAACGCCGAGCAGGAGGTCGAGCTCGCCAAGCGCATCGAGGCCGGTCTGTTCGCCGAGGACAAGCTGGCCAACGCCGACAAGCTCGCCCCGAAGCTCAAGCGCGAGCTGGAGATCATCGCCGAGGACGGCCGCCGCGCCAAGAACCACCTCCTGGAGGCCAACCTCCGTCTGGTGGTCTCCCTGGCCAAGCGCTACACCGGTCGCGGCATGCTCTTCCTGGACCTCATCCAGGAGGGCAACCTCGGTCTGATCCGCGCGGTCGAGAAGTTCGACTACACCAAGGGCTACAAGTTCTCCACGTACGCCACCTGGTGGATCCGTCAGGCGATCACCCGCGCCATGGCCGACCAGGCCCGCACCATCCGTATCCCGGTGCACATGGTCGAGGTCATCAACAAGCTCGCGCGCGTGCAGCGCCAGATGCTCCAGGACCTGGGCCGCGAGCCCACCCCGGAGGAGCTGGCCAAGGAGCTCGACATGACCCCCGAGAAGGTCATCGAGGTCCAGAAGTACGGCCGCGAGCCCATCTCGCTGCACACCCCGCTGGGCGAGGACGGCGACAGCGAGTTCGGTGACCTCATCGAGGACTCCGAGGCGGTCGTCCCGGCCGACGCGGTCAGCTTCACGCTCCTCCAGGAGCAGCTGCACTCCGTGCTCGACACCCTGTCCGAGCGCGAGGCGGGTGTGGTCTCGATGCGCTTCGGTCTCACCGACGGTCAGCCGAAGACCCTCGACGAGATCGGCAAGGTGTACGGCGTCACGCGTGAGCGTATCCGCCAGATCGAGTCCAAGACCATGTCGAAGCTGCGTCACCCGTCCCGTTCCCAGGTGCTGCGCGACTACCTCGACTAGTCGTCGCGGTCGTACGACGCGGAAGGCCCGGCCCCCTCAGGGGACCGGGCCTTCTTCATGCCTCTCTGCGGGTGCGGGCCGCCACGGCGTGAATCACTCTGGGTGTGTTGCCGACACCACGGAGTGAGGAGTGTGTATGCGTCGTCGCTTTGGCCGGGCCTTGGCCGGACCGCTGGTCGTGGCAGCCGCGGTATCCGCCCTGTCAGTGGGCTCCAGTGCGCCTGCGGCCGCCGACAAGGTGGTCATAGGAGGATTCCCCGTCGACGCGTCGGAGAGCCCCTGGACGGTGGCCCTGTCCAGTCGTGACCGGTTCGGGGGTACGCGTGCGGGGCAGTTCTGCGGCGGCGTGGCGGTCGGCCGCACCACCGTGCTCACCGCGGCCCACTGCGTGGACAAGGAGGTCCTGGGCGGGCCACCGGAGCGCGTACGCGATCTCCGGGTCATAGCAGGGCGCACAGACCTGCTCTCGGACCGCGGTGGCAGGGAGGTCGCCGTGCGGGACACCTGGGTGAACCCGGCCTACGACGGTGTCAGCAACGTCGGGGACTTCGCCGTACTCACGCTGGCCGAGCCCCTCTCCGCCGACTCGGTCATCGACATGGCGGCCGCGGGTGACCCCGCGTATGCCGTGGGCGGGACCGCGACGGTGTACGGATGGGGCGATGTCTCGGGCGCCGGGGAGTATCCGAACAGCCTGCGGGCGGCACGCGTGCGGGTGCTTTCCGACGCTCTCTGTGAGGAGGCGTATCCGGGAGGCGCGGACGGCGTCTACGACCCCCGGAGCATGCTGTGCGCCGGAGAAGTGAAGGGGGGCCGGGATGCATGCCAGGGTGACAGCGGGGGCCCGCTGGTGGCCCAGGGGCGGTTGATCGGCCTCGTGTCCTGGGGGATCGGCTGCGGCCGGGCCGGCAGCCCCGGGGTGTACATGCGGGTGTCCGACATCATGCGCACGCTCGGGTGGTCACGGGCGTGAAGCCGGACACCGGCGTGGGGCTGAATACGGGCGTGAAGCCAGCCACGGGCGTGACGGTGACGCCGGTCACCGTGTGAAGGTCGTGTGCACGTTCGGCTGAGCGTGGGTGTGAAGAAGGCGCGCGGCGTGCGCACAGAGGGACCTGGACGGACGCGCGGGAACGAGGACGGGCGGCTGCCTCGGTGGTGAGGCAGCCGCCCGTTCACCGGCCTGTGCCGGGCTGGCTCGTCGTCGGACGCGAGGTGTCAGCGCTCTTCTTCGGAGGCAGTCGTCGCGGGAGCGGACGTCAGCCGCTCCGTCTCGTCCTGTATCTCAGCGGCGATCTTCTTGAGTTCCGGCTCGAACTTGCGCCCGTGGTGGGCACAGAAGAGCAGTTCTCCGCCGCTGAGCAGGACGACGCGCAGGTACGCCTGGGCGCCGCAGCGGTCGCAGCGATCAGCGGCCGTCAACTGGCTCGCAGGGGTCAGAACAGTAGTCACGTCGCCTCTTCTCTAGCTCGACGAGCTGTCGTACCAGGGTCAACATCCAACCAGCCCCAAAACGTTCCCGCTCGTGGCTTTTCCTCGAAAAAATCTTTGCGAGGCGGCTGTCTGCTGCCGGTTGGCGGCGAATGTGCCGTATTGCGTGTCTATGTGTCTTACGGAGCTTCGCGTTGTATCGGTGGTCGGTCCTCCCGGCTGGGTTGCCGGTTGTTCATGAGGACGTGCCCGGAGCCTAAATGGTTCATGCCTCGAAGGGAACGTGATGTGTGCTTCACTCCAACGAGGGATCGAACAAGCATACGAGTCTCGACTAGGGTGAGTTTCCGATGAGGGTGGCGTTACAACGGCTCTACCAGGCCTCGGTACCCTCTCACCGGTGACTGAAGCCGCGCCCTTACCCATGAGGGCCCCATCTGAAATTCAGCGAGGAGCGAACCGCGTGACCGCCGAAACGTCCGTGCCGTCCACAGCTCTGCTGGCAGGAGCAGACCGGGACGGTTCCAACTACACCGCGCGGCACCTGCTCGTCCTCGAGGGGCTCGAGGCCGTGCGGAAGCGCCCCGGAATGTATATCGGGTCGACCGACAGCCGTGGCCTGATGCACTGCCTCTGGGAGATCATCGACAATTCCGTCGACGAGGCCCTCGGCGGCTACTGCGACCACATCGAGGTCATCCTCCAGGACGACGGCTCGGTCGAGGTCCGGGACAACGGCCGGGGCATCCCGGTCGACGTCGAGCCCAAGACCGGCCTCTCAGGTGTCGAGGTCGTCATGACCAAGCTGCACGCCGGCGGCAAGTTCGGCGGCGGCTCCTACGCCGCCTCCGGCGGTCTGCACGGCGTCGGTGCCTCCGTGGTGAACGCACTGTCCGCCCGTCTGGACGTCGAGGTGGACCGCGGTGGCCACACCCACGCGATCAGCTTCCGGCGCGGTGTCCCCGGTGCCTTCGCCGGAAACGGCCCGGACGCCAAGTTCGAGGCCAAGAGCGGCCTGCGCAAGGCCAAGAAGATCCCGAAGACCCGCACCGGCACGCGCGTGCGGTACTGGGCCGACCGACAGATCTTCCTCAAGGACGCCAAGCTCTCCCTGGAGAACCTGCACCAGCGCGCCCGCCAGACCGCGTTCCTGGTGCCCGGCCTGACCATCGTCGTGCGCGACGAGTACGGGCTCGGCGAGGGCGGCAGCAAGGGCGAGGAGTCCTTCCGCTTCGACGGCGGGATCAGCGAGTTCTGCGAGTACCTGGCGAACGACAAGCCGATCTGCGACGTCCTCCGCTTCTCCGGATCGGGCTCCTTCAAGGAGACCGTTCCCGTCCTGGACGACCACGGCCAGATGACCCCCACCGAGGTCACCCGGGAACTCGGAGTCGACGTCGCGCTGCGCTGGGGCACCGGCTACGACACGACGCTCAGGTCGTTCGTCAACATCATCGCCACCCCCAAGGGCGGCACCCACGTCGCCGGCTTCGAGCAGGCCGTCGCCAAGACGATGAACGAGGTGCTGCGCGCCAAGAAGCTCCTGCGCGTCGCCGAGGACGACATCGTCAAGGACGACGCCCTGGAGGGCCTGACCGCGGTCGTCACCGTGCGTCTCGCCGAGCCGCAGTTCGAGGGCCAGACCAAGGAGGTCCTCGGGACCTCGGCGGCCCGCCGCATCGTGAACAGCGTGGTCACCAAGGAACTCAAGGCGTTCCTGACGTCCACGAAGCGGGACGCCGCCCAGCAGGCCCGCGTGGTCATGGAGAAGGCCGTCGCCGCGGCCCGTACGCGCATCGCCGCCCGGCAGCACAAGGACGCGCAGCGCCGCAAGACGGCCCTGGAGTCCTCCTCGCTGCCGGCCAAGCTCGCAGACTGCCGCAGCGACGACGTCGACCGCAGCGAGCTGTTCATCGTGGAGGGCGACTCCGCGCTCGGTACGGCGAAGCTCGCCCGGAACTCCGAGTTCCAGGCGCTGCTGCCGATCCGGGGCAAGATCCTCAACGTCCAGAAGTCGTCCGTGACGGACATGCTCAAGAACGCCGAGTGCGGCGCGATCATCCAGGTCATAGGAGCCGGATCGGGGCGGACCTTCGACATCGACACCGCCCGCTACGGCAAGATCATCATGATGACCGACGCCGACGTCGACGGCTCGCACATCCGCACCCTGCTCCTGACCCTGTTCCACCGCTACATGCGGCCCATGGTCGAGGCCGGCCGGGTCTTCGCGGCGGTGCCGCCGCTGCACCGCATCGAGATCGTCCAGCCGAAGAAGGGCCAGGACAAGTACATCTACACCTACTCGGACCGGGAGCTGCGCGACAAGCTCATGGAGCTCCAGGGCAAGGGCGTCCGCTACAAGGACTCGATCCAGCGCTACAAGGGTCTCGGCGAGATGGACGCCGACCAGCTGGCCGAGACGACCATGGACCCGCGCCACCGCACCCTGCGCCGGATCAACCTCTCCGACCTGGAGGCAGCCGAGCAGGTCTTCGATCTGCTGATGGGCAACGACGTCGCGCCGCGCAAGGAGTTCATCTCCAACTCGGCGGCGACGCTGGATCGGTCGCGGATCGACGCGTAGCCGCTGCGCCGGCCTTGGCGGGCGCGGAGGCACGGAGCTGGGCCGGGCTGGGCAGGTCCGGCCCGGTTCGATTTCCGATTTCCGTGGTCCTCGTTGGGTCCGGCTCCGCCGGGAAGCCAGCGCATGTGCGAGCCATGCCTGGTGCACCAACGGACCGGCTTGGACGACCCGGTCCGGATACGGCCCTGGTCTGGATACGGCCCTGGTCTGGATACGGCCCCGGCCCGGATACAACCCCGGCCGCCGGGTCCCCGTGCCTGAGCCGTTTCTCCACCCCTGGGTGGAGAAACGCCCGGTCGCGGATCCACCCATGATCCACCCGCACTCCGATCCCGTGACCTGGCGATATCCGTAACGTCGAAGGCGTCGGCGGCACCGCCGCCGGCATCTCCTTCCTCGCTCACGGAGGTCATGATGTCCGGGCTCGTCGACGCGCTGGTGATCGTGGTCGTGGCCATGCTGGTGATCGCCCGGCAGTTCCGCGCAACCCCACTCGACGGCGAGCGCCGCTGGTGGCTCTTGCCCGCGATCCTGGCCGTCGTCGCACTGCGCGAGCCCGGCATACTCGACGACCGTCACCACACGGCCTCAGCGCTGCTGCTCGGTGCCGAACTGCTCGTCGGCCTGGCCACCGGAGCGGCGTGGGCCTGGAGCACCCGCATATGGGTGGAGCCGGACGGCACCGTGTGGGGCAAGAGCAGCCGCGCGAGCGTCGCCGTCTGGCTCGTCGGAATCGGGCTGCGTGCCGGGCTCTTCGCCCTCGGCGCCGTGGTGGGCGTTCACCAGGACAGCCCCGCCCTCCTGCTGGGGCTCGCCGGCACCCTGCTCGTCCGAGCCGGAATCCTGGCCTGGCGCGGTCGGTTGCTGCCCCCTGCCGTGAACTCGAGCCCGGCGTACGGTGACAGCACATCTGCGCCCGCGTGGAAGGAGTGCGTGTGAAGGAGAACGCCTCGACACGCTGGCCTTCCCGGGAGGCGCTCAGCCGCGAGGGACTCTCACGCTCCCGGTGCCTGCTGGCCTGGACGGTGCGGGCTCTGGTCCTCGGCGTGCTCGTGTGGGGTGCCTTCGCCGAGAGCGAGGCGCGTGGCTGGAAGGCGGTGGCCGGAGTCGGCGGGGTGCTTCTGGCGGCGCTGCTCGCCTGGGCGTTCTTCCGGACCACGCTCCAGCACCGGCTCTGGCCGTCGCTGGCGTCGCTCGCGCTGCTTCAGGGCGTCGCCGTCGCCGCCCATCTGTCAGGCTTCAAAGCCGCGGCCCTGGTCCTGTGGTGCGGATGCGCCGTCTCGGCGCTGGAGCGGCTCCCACCTGCAGTCGCCCTCAGCGCAGCGGGCGTGGCGCTCGGTTCCTTCGGGGTCGTCAACAACGACGACCCGATGACATCCGTGGTCACCGGCGTCGGCCTCGCCCTGGCGGGGTACACCCTGCGCCTGGACGCCGAGGCCCGCGGCAGCGCCCAGCGGCTGCTCGCCCAGGAGCGGGCCGCCCGTGCGGCCGAGGCGGAGACTGCGGCGCTCGCGGAGCGGGCCCGCATAGCGCGGGAGATTCACGACGTGCTGGCGCACAGCCTGTCTGCCCAGCTCGTACACCTGGAGGCGGCCCGGCTGCTGATCGAGCGCGGCGGGGAGCAGGAGCAGGTTCTCGAACGGGTGGTGGCGGCACGGGAGATGGCGCGAGGCGGGCTCGCCGAGACACGGCAGGCGCTCTCCGCCCTGCGCGGGGAGCTGACCCCGCTGGAGGAGTTCCTGAACCAATTGGTGGGAACCACCGACGGTGCCGAGATCACCATCACGGGTGAACGCAGAGCGCTGCCGGCCGAGGCTTCGCAGGCGGTGCGCAGAGCGGCTCAGGAGGCTTTGACGAACGCCCGCAAGCACGCCCCGGGCGCCAAGGTGCGCCTGCGCCTCGACTACGACCCGCACGAAGTGACCCTGGATGTGCGGGACTCGGGCGGCTCGCCGGGCGAGCTGACCGGGACGGGAGCCGGATACGGTCTGCTGGGCATGCGGGAGCGAGCAGAGCTGCTGGGCGGTTCGCTGGAGGCCGGGCCGGGTGAGGAGGGGTTCGTGGTGACGTTGAAGGTGCCGGTATGACGGATGAGGCCGAGCGGAAGACCGCTCGGGTGGTGGTCGCGGACGACCAGACCGTGGTGCGGGAGGGCATCGTGATGCTGCTCGGTCTGCTGCCCGGGATCGAGGTCGTCGGCGCGGCGGGGGACGGGGAGGAGGCGGTGCGGCTCGTGGCCGAAGTCGCCCCGGACGTGGTTCTGATGGACCTGCGGATGCCTCGCTGCGACGGAGTGGAGGCGACCCGCAGGATCCGCGCGGAGCACCCTGGTACGCAGGTGGTGGTGCTCACGACATACGCCGACGACGAGTCGCTCTTCCCGGCACTGGCAGCGGGAGCGCGCGGCTATCTCACGAAGGACGCCGGCGCAGAGGAGATCGTGCGGGCGGTGCACAGCGTGCTGTCGGGGGACGCGGGGCTTGCGCCCAGCATTCAGAGGCGGCTGCTGGAGCGTCTGACGGAGACCGGGGTGAGACCGGCCGCGCCGCCCGAGGCCCCGGACGGGCTCACCGTGCGGGAGACGGAGGTGCTGCTGCTCATCGCCGAGGGGCTGAGCAACCAGGAGATCGGCCGCAGGCTGCATGTCTCCACCGCGACGGTGAAGACCCACATCAACAACTTGTTCGCCAAGACAGGGCTCAAGGACCGTGCGCAGGCGGTGCGTTACGCGTACGGAAAGGGGCTGGTCCGTCCCCCGACGCGCTGAGTCACCTGATGGGGTGAAGAGCGCGGGGAAGAAGAGTCGGGGAGCTTTCCGTTCTGTCCATCCTTGGGCATGCAGCCAAGCAAGGGCCGTCCCCGTAGAGACGGGGCTGGTCAGGAAAGTCCGGTCGAGCGACTCGACGGTGTCGGCCCGGCCGAGGAGGCCGGACATCTGAGGTACGACGATCCCTGGTACGACGCCCTCGCCTCCGGGTGGGGCGAGCCGGACGGTGCCGGGGGGCAGACTCCGGTCGTGGTTCCGTCGGCACGCGGGGAGGGCGAGACCGGTGTGGCGGCGGCCGATGTGTATCTGGAAGTGCAGCGCAGCGCGGCCTTCCAGGAGGTGCGGCGGCGGTACCGGAGGTTCGTGGTGCCGGCCTTCGTGGCGTTCTTCGCCTGGTACGTGGGTTACGTCGTGGCTGCCACGGCCGCGCCGGAGCTGATGGCCCGGCCCGTGGTGGGGGCGGTGAACGTGGGGCTGGTGGCGGGGCTCGGGCAGTTCCTGACCACGTTCCTGTTCACCTGGGCCTATTCGCGGCACGCGCGGCTGCGCAGGGACCGGGCGGCGCTCGACCTGCGCTGGGACACACAGGAGCTGACGCGAGGCGTGAACGGAGGTGCCTCGTGACGGATGAACACCAGACCCTGGCGCTGCTGCTGTTCAGCGGGTTCGTCGCGGTCACGCTGGCGATCACGACATGGGTGAGCCGTAACCGGCGCGGTTCGGCGGAGGAGTTCTACGCGGGTGGGAGGCTCTTCTCACCCATGGAGAATGGTTTTGCCATCGCGGGCGACTACATGTCGGCCGCCTCCTTCCTCGGGGTCACCGGGCTCATCGCGCTGTTCGGCTACGACGGGCTGCTGTATGTCGTCGGCTTCCTCGTGGCCTGGCTGGTGGTGCTGTTCCTCGTGGCCGAACTGGTCCGCAACTGCGGCCGGTTCACGCTCGCCGACGTCGTGGCGGCGAGGATGAGGGAGCGTCCGGTACGGATCGCGGCGGGAACTTCCTCGGTCACCGTGTCCGTTCTGTATCTGGTGGCGCAGATGGTCGGCGCGGGCAGCCTGGTGGCGCTGCTGCTCGGGGGCACGAGCGGGGCGGCGCGGGCCTGGACCGTCATCGGCATCGGCGCGCTCATGGTGATCTACGTGTCGCTGGGAGGGATGCGGGCGACGACGTGGATCCAGATCGTCAAGGCAGTCCTGCTGCTCGGCGGCACGATCGCGCTGACGGCGCTCGTCCTGGTGCGTTTCCACGGCGACCTGGACCGGCTGCTGCTCACAGCGGCCGAGCGCAGCGGTCATGGGGAAGCGTTTCTGGCGCCGGGGCTGAAGTACGGCGGGGACTGGACCGCCCGTTTCGACTTCATCAGTCTGGGGCTGGCCCTGGTGCTGGGCACGGCCGGGCTGCCGCACATCCTGTCCCGGTTCTACACCGTGCCCACCGCGTGCGCCGCACGCCGCTCGGTCGTCTGGGCCGTCGGGCTCATCGGCGGTTTCTACCTGATGACGATCGTGCTCGGGTTCGGCGCGGCGGCGATCGTCGGGCCGGACGCGGTTCGCGGGTCGAACGCATCCGGGAACACGGCCGTTCCGCTGCTGGCGCTCGACCTGGGTGGTGGTGCCGGGTCCACGGGTGGAACGGTTCTCTTCGCGGTGGTCGCCGCGGTCGCCTTCGCCACGATCCTCGCCGTCGTTGCCGGGATTACGCTCGCTTCCTCGGCGTCGGTCGCTCATGACCTGTATGCGTCCCTGCGGCGCCGGGGCGGCAAGCCCCGCAGCGAGGTGGCCGTGGCCCGGGTCGCGGCCGTCGGTGTCGGCGTGGTGGCGATCGCCCTCGGTCTGCTGGCGCGGGATCTCAACGTCGCGTTCCTGGTGGGCCTCGCTTTCGCCGTCGCGGCGTCGGCGAACCTCCCGGTGCTGCTCTACTCCCTGTTCTGGCGTGGCTTCACCACGCGGGGTGCCGTGTGGGCCGTCTATGGCGGTCTGATCCCGGCCGTGGTGCTCGTCGGGCTCTCCCCGGTGGCCTCCGGAAGCCCCGACTCGCTGTTCCCGAACGTCGATATCCAGTACTTCCCGTTGCAGAACCCGGGCCTGGTCTCGATCCCGCTGGGCTTCCTCGCGGGCTGGCTGGGCACGGTCACCGCGGCGGAGGTGCCGGACGAGGCCAAGCACGCGGAGACCGAGGTGCGGTCGCTGACCGGCGCGGGAGCCGCGTAGGGGCGGCCCTGCACGGCTGGAGGGCTGTCCCGCACGGCCGTGGAGGGCGGTCCCGCACAGGGCCGTGGGGCTAGGGCGCCACCCACGCGTAGCGGTGTTCGGGCCGGCCTGTGTCGCCGTACTTGAGGGAGAGGCGCAGGCGGCCGGACTGTTCCAGGCGGCGCAGGTAGCGCTGGGCGGTGGAGCGGCTCAGTCCGGTCTCGGCGGCGACCTCGTGGGCGGAGAGCGGGTGGTCGGCGCGGTGCAGGACGCGGCAGATCAGTTCCGTCGTCGGTTCCGAGTTCCCGCTCGGCAGGCCCGGCGACGCGAGGACCGGGGTGGTCCGCAGGGCGCTGAAGATCCGGTCGACCTGTTCCTGGACGGCGACGCCGCGGCCGCCGCCGACCCGCTCGACGGTGCGGCGCAGGGCGGCGTAGGACTCCAGGCGGGTGTGCAGCGCGGCGAAGGTGAACGGCTTGACCAGGTAATGCAGGGCGCCCAGGCGCATGGCGGCCTGGATGGTCGCCACGTCGCCGTCCGCAGTGATCATGATGACGTCGGCGCCGTGGCCTTGTTCTCTCATGCGGTGGACGAGTTCGAGCCCCGTTCCGTCGGGGAGATAGTGGTCCAGCAGCACCAGATCGATCCCTCCGCGCTGAACCGCCGCCAGCCCCTGGGCAGCGCTGTGCGCGCGGGCCGCCACCCGGAAGCCGGGGACCCTTCCCACGTACCTCGCGTTGATCTCGGCGACACGGAAGTCGTCGTCCACGACCAGGACGTCAATCATCGGGCCTCTTTCCCTCAAGGCCATGCGGGCGTCAAGCCCTTGTTTCGGCTACGTTTTTGTATCCCGCGCAAAACGAGCACAACAGGTTCTTGCGAGCAAAAGAACGGTATGCGCTCACAAGACTGATGCCGCCGGCCGAGCCGGACCTACCGTCCCCGGCCATGAGCGCAGACACCAGCCCCGCCATTGAGCTGCGGGGCGCGAGCAAGACGTTCAGGACCCCGTCGGGAGGCCTGCACACGGCCGTCCGGGACCTGGATCTCACGGTCGGCCGTGGGGAGTTCGTCGCGGTCGTCGGCCCCACGGGCTGCGGCAAGTCGACCACGTTGACCCTGGTCAGCGGCCTGGAGGAGCCCACGGAGGGTGACGTGCTGGTCGCCGGGGAGCCGGTGCGCGGCGTCGGCGACAAGGTCGGCTTCGTCTTCCAGCAGGACGCCACCTTCCCCTGGCGCACGGTGCTGTCCAACGTGATGGCGGGACCCCGCTTCCGTGGCGTGCCCAAGGCGGAGGCCAAGCGGAAGGCGCGCGACTGGCTGGCCCGGGTCGGCCTCGAGGCCTTCGAGGACCGCTACCCGCACCAGCTCTCCGGCGGTCAGCGCAAACGCGTCGCGCTCGCCGCGACCTTCGTCAACGACCCCGAGATCCTTCTTATGGACGAGCCGTTCTCGGCACTCGACGTGCAGACCAGGGCGCTGATGTCGGACGAGCTGCTCGAACTGTGGGAAGGCACACGCGCCTCGGTCGTCTTCGTCACGCACGACCTGGAGGAGTCCATCGCGCTGGCCGACAAGGTCGTCGTGATGACCGCCGGGCCCGCGACCGTCAAGCACGTCTTCACCATCGACCTGCCGCGGCCCCGCAAGGTCGAGGCGGTGCGCCTGGAGCCGCGGTTCATAGAGATCTACCGCGAGATCTGGGAGTCGCTCGGCGAAGAGGTGCGGATCACCCGCGAGAGGAGCGCCGCGCATGTCGCCTGAGCTCCTCAGCACACCGGTCGTGGAGACGGCCAAGGCACCGGACCGCGCCCACTCGCGGGCCCGGGCCGCGCGCAAGCGGAAAGTCCTGATCAACCTCGTCCGGGCGCTCCTGCTGGTCGGAGTCCTCGGACTGTGGGAGGTGCTGTCCCGGGCCAAGGTCATCGACCCGTTCAACTTCTCCATGCCCTCACAGATCTGGGACCAGATCTCCACCTGGGTCATGCACGGGACCGCGCTCGGCTCCCTGGGCGAGCAGATCTGGTACACGCTCTACGAGGCACTGCTCGGCTGGGTCCTCGGTGTGGTCACGGGTGTCGTGCTCGGCATCGCGCTGGGGCGGATCGCATTGCTCGCCGATGTTCTTGGTCCATACATCAAGGTGCTCAACTCGATTCCCAGGATCGTCCTCGCGCCGATCTTCGTGATCTGGTTCGGACTCGGCCCGGCCTCCAAGGTCGCCTCGGCTGTCGTCCTGGTCTTCTTCCCGGTGTTCTTCAACGCCTTCCAGGGCGCCCGCGAGGTGGACCGGAACCTCGTCTCCAACGCCCGGATCCTGGGTGCGAGCGACCGCCGGGTGACCTTCCAGGTGGTCATCCCGTCCGCCACGTCCTGGATCTTCACCAGCCTCCACGTCAGCTTCGGCTTCGCCCTCATCGGCGCCATCGTCGGCGAGTACATCGGTGCCACCAAGGGCATCGGCCTGCTCGTCGCGCAGTCCCAGGGCACCTTCAACGCGGCCGGGGTGTACGCGGCGATGGTCATCCTCGCCGTCGTCGCGCTCCTCGCCGAAGGGCTGCTCACGTTCGCCGAGCGCCGCATCTTCCGCTGGAAGCCCGCGGACTCCGAGCACTGACACCCACTCCGGACACCCTCTTTTTTCCTCCCTTCACAAGGACGTGAACCGCCATGCGCACCAACGCCCGATACGCCGCCCTGGCCGCCGTCGGCCTGCTCGCCCTGTCCTCGCTCACCGCCTGTGCCAATGACGCCGCCAGCACGGCGTCGACCGGCTCCGGCAGCGGAGGCGGAGGCAAGGGCGAGCAGGTCAAGATCATGGTCGGCGGTCTGGACAAGGTCATCTACCTGCCCGCCATGCTCACCCAGCGGCTCGGCTACTTCGACGCGGAGGGACTCAATGTGCAGTTGCTGAGCGAGCCCGCCGGCGTCCAGGCCGAGACGGCGCTGGTCTCCGGCCAGGTCCAGGGGGCCGTCGGCTTCTACGACCACACCCTCGACCTCCAGACCAAGGGCAAGCAGGTCGAGTCGGTCGTGCAGTTCTCGCGCGCGCCCGGTGAGGTCGAGATCGTCTCCTCCAAGGCAGCGGGCGACATCACCTCGCCCAAGGACTTCAAGGGGAAGAAGCTCGGCATCACCGGCCTCGGTTCCTCGACGGACTTCCTCACCAAGTACCTCGCCGTCAAGAACGGCGTGAAGGTCAGCGACTTCACGCCCGTCGCTGTCGGTGCCGGCCCGACCTTCATCTCAGCGCTCCAGAAGGGCTCGATCGACGGCGGCATGACGACCGATCCGACGGTGGCGCAGGTCCTGGACAAGAAGGCGGGCAAAATCCTGCTCGACATGCGGACGCCGCAGGGGTCCCAGGAGGCGCTCGGCGGTCCCTATCCGTCGTCAAGTCTGTACATGCAGACGGACTGGGTGAACAGCCACAAGGCCACCGTCCAGAAGCTCGTCAACGCATTCGTCAAGACGCTCACGTGGATGTCCACCCACAGCGCGTCCCAGATCGCCGCCAAGATGCCGGCCGACTACTCGCAGGGCGACAAGGCGCTTTACGCACAGGCGATCAAGAGCACGCTGCCGATGTTCACCAAGGACGGCGTGATGCCCGCGGACGGTCCCGAGACGGTCGAGAAGGTGCTCAAGGCGTTCAACCCCAACATCAAGAGCGCCAAGATCGACCTGAGTCGGACCTACACGACCGAGTTCGCGAAGAAGGCCACGGGCTGACACCCGAAACGGCCTCCGACCGGCACTCTCTAGGCGCGGGTCGCCCACACGTAACGGTGTTCCGGGCGGCCCGCGTCGCCGTATTTCAGGGTCAGCCTGGCCCGTCCCGTGCGCTCCAGGAGCTTCAGATAGCGCTGGGCGGTCTGGCGGCTCACCCCGGTCCGTTCGGCGATCTCCTGGGCGGACAGGGGCCCGTCGGCGTTCATCAGGGACTGACGGACCAGCTCCGCGGTGGTGGGGGAGTGCCCCTTGGGCAGATCCGGCTCGGAGGGGGCCGACAGCGCCCCGAAGATGCGGTCCACCTCCGCCTGCTCCGCCTCCCCGCCGCCGTCGAGGGTGCGGCGCAACTCCGCGTACGCCTCCAGCTTGGCGCGCAGACCGGCGAAGGCGAACGGCTTGACCAGGTACTGCAACGCGCCGTGCCGCATCGCCGCCTGCACGGTGGACACGTCCCTGGCCGCCGTCACCATGATCACGTCGGTCTGGTGGCCGCGCCGCCGCATCTCCTGCACGACCGCGAGTCCCGTCTCGTCCGGCAGGTAGTGGTCCATGAGCACCAGGTCGAGCCGGGGCAGCGTCTCCAGCCGGCTCAGCGCTTCCGCTGCGCTGTGGGCTTCACCCGCGACATGGAAGCCCGGCACCTTCTCGACATAGGCGGCGTTGACCCGCGCGACCCTTGTGTCGTCGTCCACGACCAGGACCTCGATCATCACGACTTCTCCTTGGCGGTCTGCGGACCTGACGGCACGGGCAGGGCCGGTTCCGGGCCCGGCTCGGCCAATGCCTCCGGCAGGACGACGGTGAACTCCGCACCCCCGCCATGAGCATCCCCGACGGTCGCGCTGCCCCCCTGCCGCTCGGCGAGCCTGCGCACCAGGGAGAGTCCGATTCCCCGCTCGCGGTGCGCGGGCGGCTTCTTCGTGGACCATCCCTCGGTGAAGATCAACTCTTGGTGCTCCGGCGGGATTCCCGGGCCCGTGTCGCACACCCGGAGGATCACCGTACGGCCCTCGGCGCGCAGTTCGACCTCCACGCGCGCGTGCGGCTTGCCCGCGACGGCGTCGAGGGCGTTGTCCACCAGGTTGCCGACGACGGTGACGAGCCCCTGGGGATCGATCAGCCGGTCGGGCAGCCTGGTCCGGTCCGACACCCACAGGGCGACGCCCCGCTCGGCCGCGACGGTCGCCTTGCCGACCAGCAGGGCGGCGAGCAGCGGGTCCGCGATGCGTTCGGTGACCTGTTCCGCGGTGGCCCGGTGGTCACCGACCACTTCGCCGACGAACTCCACGGCGTCGTCGTACATCTCCAGTTCGAGCAGCCCCAGGAGCGTGTGCATACGGTTGGCGTGCTCGTGGTCCTGGGCGCGCAGGGCGTCGATCAGGCCGCGGGTGGAGTCCAGCTCGCGGCCCAGCTGCTCCAGCTCGGTGCGGTCGCGCAGGGTGGCCACGGCGCCGCCGTCGTCGGTGGGCATGCGGTTGGCGACCAGCACCCGCTGGCCCCGCACGGTGAGCAGGTCCGTGCCCGTCACGCGCCCGGCCAGCACATCGGCCGTGCGGCCGACGCCGAGCGCCTCGTCGGGGGAGCGGCCCACCACCCCGTCCCCGATGCTCAACAGGCGCTGCGCCTCGTCGTTGACGAGGCGGATACGACCGCTGCGGTCCAGGGCGACGACGCCTTCCCGGATGCCGTGCAGCATCGCCTCCCGCTCCGACAGCAGTGCCGCGATGTCCGAGAAGGCCAGGTCCCTGGTCTGCCGGTGGACCCGCCGGGAGATGAGCCACGCGGCCAGCGCGCCGACGGCCAGGGCACCTCCGGCGTACGCGAGCAGCCCCGGGATCGCGTGGATCAGCCGGGCCCGGACGCTGTCGTAGGCGATGCCGACCGAGACGGCGCCGACGACCGTGCCGTCGCTGTCACGCAGCGGCACCTTGCCGCGGGCGGAGCGGCCGAGGGTGCCGCTGTCGATCTCCATGACCTCCTTGCCGGCCAGGGCCTGGCCCGGGTCGGTCGAGACGATGCCGCCGATCTGCTTCGGGTCGGTGTGGGACCAGCGCACGCCCCGCCAGTCCATCACCACGATGTACTCGGCTTTGGTGGCCTTCCGGATCCTCTCCGCCTCCCGCTGCACCGGACCGTTCGGTGAGGGAGGCGTGTCCCTCACCTCCTCCGCGAGGCCCGGCTGCTGCGCGGTGGTCTGCGCGATGGCGAGGGCGCGGCGCATCGCCTGGTCGTCCAGCTGGTCGCTCAGGGGCGCGAGGAACAGCCCGGTCGCGAGAACCGCGACGCCCGCGGCGATCGCCACCTGCATCAGCAGTACCTGCGAGAACACCCGCCGCGGCAGGCCGAGGCGCAGGCGGCGTGCGGGGGGAGTGGGGCTCATACCCAAGAAGGTACGTGGGGCCGGCTACCTGCCGTAACGGGTGTGGCGTGGATCTCTTGATCAATGCTTGAGGAGACGGCGCGGACCGCGGCCGGCGGACCGGTCAGCCGGCGAGCGCCGTCGTCATCCTCACCTCGTGCACCGCCATCACATCCATCCGCGCGGGTGAACCGAGGACCGCCGCTCCACAGCTCTCCGGCCGGGGCGGCAGCGCCGCGCCCTGGGCCACCTCGACCCGCCAGCGGCGCCCGTCGGCGTGGGCGACGGTCACCTCCCAGCGCGGGGCCGCACCGGCCGTCCGTACGACGCTCAGCGTCTCCGCGGCGTACTCGCCTGTCGTGGTGCGCACGGCGAGCTCGGCCGCCTGGCCGGGCCGTTCCCAGGCCGAGCTGCCCCGGCACCCCTCGACGACGATCCGCCCCTCTCGAGCGCCCTGCAGGACCTCTTTGAGGGTGTGCGCCTCGGCCCGGCCGTACGCGTATCCGTACGGCAGCACGAGCGCTGTCGGGGAGAAGCGGTGACCACCCAGATGGGTGACCTCCCAGACGCCTTCGACTCCGGACGCGGCGAGTTCGGCCGCGAGCGGGCGGCCGAGGAGGGCGCAGCAGCGGTCGCGTTTGCCGTTGGTGCAGACGAGGGCGAGCGGATCGCCGTCGTGGGGCCGTCCGCCGAGCACCGCGTCGAAGGTGCTGTGGTCGCCCCGCCCGAGTGCGGCGAAGTCGAGGTCGAGGAGCTGCTCGGGGTCCGAGGTGGTGGCGCCGTGCAGCCACACGTTTCCCGGAACGGTGTGGGCCGCGTAGACCCGGCGGGTGGTGGGCATCCGGCGGTCCGCGTGACGTCCCGGGCGGCGGATGAGCACGATCCGTACGCCCGTGTTCTTGGCGGCCGCTTCCAGGGCGCGGCCCAGTGCGGGGTCCAGGTGGCTCGAAGTGAGCGCCTTGGCACCCCACGGACCGGGCTGTTCCAGCAACAGCCAGGTCCTCGCGGTGGCCGCGGTTCCCGAAACGGGCTCGTCGGAGTCCCGGGAGACGCTTGAGCACGTACTCACAGAGGTGAGCCTAACCTGAGTTGGGCCGCAGCTCATTTCGGCCCCGCCCTTGCCTACTCCGGCAGTGGCTGCGGCGGCTTCGGCCCCGCGTAGAGACCGCTCGGACGCATGCGCAGCGGGCGCTCGCCGTACTCCTCGAGGGCGTGGGCGATCCAGCCCGCCGTACGGGCCACAGCGAAGATCGTCTCGCCCGCGGTCGGGGGCATGCCGCAGGACGTGGTGAGCACGGCGAGCGCGAGGTCGACGTTGGCGTGCAGCGGGGCGTGGCGGGCGGTGGTCTCGACGATGTCGCGGGCGGCGAGGAGAGCGGGTTCCGCGCGCGGGATCTGCTCCAGGAGGGCGAACAGGGCACGCGCGCGTGGGTCCTCGCCGGGGTAGAGCCGGTGGCCGAGCCCCGGGATACGGCGGCCTGCGCGCAGTTCGTCCGCGATCACCGGTGCCGCGTCGCCCTGGTCGAGCACGTCCTGGAGCAGCCGGTGGGCGAGCCCGCTGGCCGCGCCGTGCAGCGGGCCCTCGATCACCCCGAGTCCGGCGGAGACCGCCGCGTAGGCGTGGGCACGGGCCGACGCGGCGACGCGCACCGCGAGGGTCGAGGCGGCCAGGTCGTGGTCGACGAGGAGGGCGAGCGCGGTGTCCAGGGCCCGCAGGGACGCCTCGTCGGGGTCCTTGTGCGCCGACAGCCTGGTCCACAGGCGGTGGGCCAGGGGGCCTTCGTCACGGCGCCGGCGCGACGCCGGGGGCAGGGCGGCGACCAGCGTGGGAATGAGGGTGCGCGCGGTGCCGAGGACGGCCCCCTCGGACAGGTCGAAGCGCAGGGGATCGGCGGTCGCGGCGGCGATCGTCGCGACGCGCAGCAGGTCGGTGGGCGCGGCGTGTTCGGGCAGTGAGTCGACGGCCCGGCGGGCCACGGCGACCGAGGTGGCCGGCGCGGTGAACGTGCTGCCCGGCCGCATCCGGCCGGTCCACAGCCACTCGGCGACCTCCTCATACGTGTGCCGCGTGGCCAGGTCGACCGCGTCGACACCGCGGTAGTAGTAGCGGTCGCTCTCGATGAGTGTGATGCGGGTCCGTACGGACAACTCGCCGCCGGAAGGGGAACTTCCGGCGCTTTCCCGCCTGTTGCGCCGGGCGAGCGCCTCGACCTCCCTGGCGTCGAAGGTGCTGCCCCGGCCGCCGGCCACCCGCCGGCTGCTGAGCTGACCGCGGCTCACGTAGGCGTACACGGTCTCCGGCTTCACGCCGAGCAGCTCGGCGGCCTCCTTGGTGCTCAGCCGCCGTTCCGCGTCGAGAGGGGCGGGTTCTTGATCGCGCATGGGGGTCACCGTATCCGCCTAGCGGCCCATTGACTGATGCATTGATCCAATCAATATTGACACAACTCAAGTCAACCATGGACAGTCGAATCAAGTCCAGGGAGGAAGACATGTCCGTCAACAGGTCCGCAACCGCTCTCATCGACGCACCGCGGGGACTCGCCGGTGTCGTCGTCACCGACACCCGGATCGGTGACGTCCGTGGCGTCGAGGGCTTCTACCACTACCGGCAGTACTCCGCCGTCGACCTCGCGCGGACCCGCGCCTTCGAGGACGTCTGGCATCTGCTCGTGCTCGGCGACCTGCCGGACGCCGGGCAGAGCGCGGCCTTCGCGGCGCGGACCGCGGCCCTGCGGCGGCTGCCCGACGAGGTCCGCGCGGCCCTGCCGGCCATCGCGGCGGCCGGCGGGCGCTCCGGCCCGCTCGCCGGGATGCGCACGGCGCTGTCGCTGCTGGGCGCGGCCAAGGGCTTCCGGCCCATGTATGACGTCGATGCCGACCGGCGCAGGCAGGACACCATCGAGGCGACCGCGGCCGTACCGACGCTGCTCACCGCGCTGCATCGGCTGGGGAAGGGGCTCGAGCCGGTGGAGCCGCGTGAGGACCTGTCCTACGCGGCCAATTACCTGTACATGTTGACCGGTTCGGTGCCGACCGAGCGGCATGCACGGGCGATCGAGCAATACCTGATCTCAACTATTGATCACGGATTCAATGCATCAACCTTCACGGCCCGGGTCATCGCGTCGACGGGTGCGGACGTGGCGGCGTGCCTCGCCGGCGCGGTTGCGGCCCTGTCGGGGCCGTTGCACGGGGGAGCGCCCAGTCGTGCGCTGGACACCCTGGACGCGATCGGCACCCCGGACCGCATCGACTCCTGGGTGCGGCAGCGGGTGCTCGCCGGTGAGCGCATCATGGGCTTCGGCCACGCGATCTACCGCACGGAGGACCCCAGGTCGCGGATGCTGCGCGAGGTCGCCCAGGGGTTCGGCGGTCCACGGGTGGACTTCGCCGTGGAGGTCGAACGGCACGTCGAGGCGATCCTGACGGAGCTGAAGCCCGGCCGTGAACTCCACACCAACGTCGAGTACTACGCGGGCGTGGTCATGGAACTCTGCGGCCTGCCCCGCGAGATGTTCACACCGACGTTCGCCGCCGCGCGCGTCGTCGGCTGGAGCGCCAACATTCTGGAGCAGGCGGAGGACACGAAGATCATCAGGCCGGTGGCGCGCTATGTGGGACCGGAGGCGCCGGCGCCCGTGCCCGCCTGACGGACGGCGCCACAGGAACACGGAGGGTCCGGCACCAAGAGGTGCCGGACCCGAGCCGCAGGACCGTGCTCGACGGGTGCCCGACCCGCGGGGGCGGCAGGTAAGCCCGCGGACCCGACGGGCACCGACGAGATCAGGCGTCAGGAATATCGGCCTTGGCATCGATTAGGGTCTTGCGCGTGACCACGACGATGCGCTCGTAGTCCGCTCTGGACGCGTCGCCGGGGAGCTTGCCGTCGAGTTCCTCCGTGAGGTCGGTGCCGATTACAGCGAACCTGCCGTCGGACAGCTCGAAGATATCGGGGCAATTGGCACCAGTCGCACTTCCCCGCGCGCTCGGAGGGGTGCCAATCCGACGGATGATGTGGCTCACTGTTCTGGCGTTCCTTTTGATCTCGAGGCTTGGTGCGCACTGTAGCCTGCGGTGCGATGCGGCCCTGTGGGGCCGCGGCCTCGACAACCGGGCGGCGTGGAGCGGCGGTTCGGCGGTGGTCGACCCGGTTCGCGGGATGCGCAGTAGTCAACCTTGTTGGCATCTGGGGAAACGCGCCGGTTTATGGGTTCGTTACCGCCCAGCCGTGTGATGCGTTCGAGAGAGTGATCCGGAAGGTACGGCGCTTACGGCCGAGGCCCGGCGCCAGGGGGCTTCTGGTCGATCTCCACCAGGAGCCCCCTACTCGCCCGGCGGCTCCCCGACCACCCACCACTGGTCGGTGTCCGCCTCCTCCAACTGCACGAGCAGGTCGTCGACCATGCGTCCGAGCCTGGCCTCCTCGGACGAGTCGGCGAGGGTCGCCCGATGCGGGCGGGAGGCGTACCAGTACTCCCTGAAGACGGCGTTCTGCAGCATGCTCCGGGCGAAGCCGAAGAACTCCTCCCGGGTCATGTTGCCCATGCGGTGATAACACAGGGCGTTGGTGTAGAGGGCGTTGGCGAAGAGGAACTGGCGGAGTTTCCTGGGCGAGACGGTCCCGTCGTACACGTCCAGCACCTCGGCCAGCTCCGGATCGTCCATCGCCTTGCTCAGCAACTCCCAGTGCAGGCGCTGCTGGTGGGCGAAGTTGGCCCGGCGCTGTGACTGTGCGGCCTCCTCAAGGTGCTCGATCCGGGTGCGCAACGCATGGAACGCCGGCCGCTGCGCGGCCATGGCGACGACGGCGCCCGCCGCCAGGACGATCCCTGCCGAGGCGGTGGCACCCAGCCCCCGAAAGCTCATTTTCCGTGTGCCCATGTCAACCCCCGATTCAGGCGGCCGTCCGCCGGTCGTCGGTACGCGGGTCGACTGGAGGGGACCGGCGAGCGGTGGGCGGCGCTTGCCGTCTCCCAGAGTGCCGAGCGGCTCTGATCGGCGGGGAGGCGGAGAGGAGGCGCACGGAGGGAAGCGAGGGTCGCACAAACCGGCGCCATGCCCAACGTCTGCCCCGCGAGTGCTGCTAACAATCGTTCACTTCGCCGCGATTCCGACGGCTCGTATCCTGGGGCGGCATCCCATCCTCATACGTGTGCCGGGAACGCGAGCCGGTGCACGCGTCGGCGTGAGAGAGGTCGCACGGTGAGCCTGCCGAGCCCGGAACCGCAGCAGATCCCGGTCGTCGTCCTGGCCGGATTCCTCGGCTCGGGGAAGACCACACTGCTCAACCACCTCCTCCACCGCAGCGGCGGCAGCCGTATCGGCGCCATCGTCAACGACTTCGGGGCCATCGAGATCGACGCGATGGCCGTGGCGGGAGCGCTCGGCGACTCGACGGTCTCGCTCGGCAACGGCTGTCTGTGCTGTGCCGTCGACGCGAGCGAGCTGGACCAGTACCTGGAACGGCTGGCGGAACCCTCCCTCGGCATCGACGTCATCGTCATCGAGGCGAGCGGGCTGGCCGAGCCGCAGGAACTCGTGCGGATGGTGCTCGCCAGCGAGCATCCGGGGATCGTGTACGGCGGGCTCGTCGAGGTCGTGGACGCCGCCGAGTTCGACGACACCCGGTCCAGGCACCCGGAGATCGACCGGCATCTCGCGCTGGCCGATCTCGTCGTGGTCAACAAGCTCGACCGGGCGGCGGACGGCGAACGCGTCCTCGGGCTGGTCCGCTCCCTCGTCGACCGCGCCGCCGTCGTCCCGGCCTCCTACGGCCGGATCGACCCCGAGTTCCTCTTCGACTGCCGGCCGAGTGAGGAACGCATCGGGCAGCTGTCCTTCGACGACCTGCACGAGCGCGGCGCGGACGACCACGCCGAGCACCTGCACAGCGCCTACGACAGCCTGTCGTTCGTCTCGCCGGAGCCCCTCGACCCCCGCCGGCTCATGGAGTTCCTCGACAGCCGTCCCGACGGGCTGTACCGGATCAAGGGCTATGTCGACTTCGGGCCCTACGACGTCCACAACCGCTACGCCGTCCATGCCGTCGGGCGGTTCCTGCGTTTCTATCCGGAGCCCTGGCCGGCCGGTGGCGAACGCCTCACCCAGCTGGTGCTCATCGGCTCCGGCATCGACGCCCCCGCCCTCGACAAGGAACTCGGCGCGTGCAGGAGCGACGCCCCGCACGCCGACGAGCGCGGCATGTGGGGCGTCCTCAGGTACGTACAGAGCCCGGAGGAGGACCCGGCAGAGCCTGCCTGAGCCCTCCGCCGGACGGCTCTAGACCGGCCCCGCCACCACGGCCACCGTCTTCGCCAGGGACACACCCGAGCCGTCACGCCGCGGGTCCATCTCCGGGAGGTCGGCCGGGGTGCCGTTCTTCTGCGCGGCGAGCGCCGGGGCCGGGCCCGCCCAGGCCAGGGACAGGCAGTCCTCGCCCTTCAGGAACCGCTGGCAGCGGACGCCGCCGGTGGCGCGGCCCTTGCGCGGGTACTGGTCGAACGGGGTCATCTTGGCCGTCGTCTGCACGGAGTCGTCCAGCGTGCCCCGCGAGCCGGCGACGGTGAAGACGACGGCGTCCACCGCCGGGTCCACCGCCGTGAACGAGATGACCTTCGCGCCCTCGGCGAGCTTGATGCCGGCCACGCCGCCGGCCGGGCGGCCCTGCGGCCGGACCTGGGACGCCTGGAAGCGCAGCAACTGGGCGTCGTCGGTGATGAAGACCAGATCCTCCTCGCCGGTGCGCAGCTCGACCGCGCCGACGATCCGGTCGCCCTCCTTGAGGGTGATCACCTCGAGCTCTTCCTTGTTGGCCGGGTAGTCCGGCACCACGCGCTTGACGACGCCCTGTGCCGTGCCGAGCGCCAGGCCGGGCGACGACTCGTCGAGCGTCGTCAGACAGACGACCGTCTCGTCGTCCTCCAGGGAGACGAACTCGGCCAGCGGGGCGCCTCCCGCGAGGTTCGGCGCCGGCATCGACTCCGGGAGCTGGGGCAGGTCGATCACGTTCAGCCGCAGCAGCCGGCCCGCCGAGGTGACCGCGCCCACCTCGCCGCGGGCGGTGGCGGGCACCGCCGAGACGATCACGTCGTGCTTGACGCGCTTGGCGCCGGAGTCCTCCGGGAACGGTTCGCCGTTCGCCGTACGGGCCAGCAGACCCGTCGAGGACAGCAGCACCCGGCACGGGTCGTCGGCCACCTGGAGCGGCACCGTGGCGACCGTGGCGCCACCCGACTCCAGCAGGACCGTCCGCCGGTCGGTGCCGAACTTCTTGGCGACCGTGGCCAGTTCCGTGGAGACCAGCTTGCGCAGCTCCGTGTCCGAGTCGAGGATCCGGGTCAGTTCCTCGATCTCCGCGTTGAGCCGGTCCTTCTCGGTCTCCAGCTCGATGCGGTCGTACTTGGTCAGGCGGCGCAGCGGCGTGTCGAGGATGTACTGCGTCTGCACCTCGCTCAGCGAGAACTGCTCCATCAGGCGCTGCTTCGCCTGCGCGGAGTTCTCGCTGGAGCGGATGAGGCGGATGACCTCGTCGATGTCCAGCAGGGCCGTCAGCAGACCCTCGACCAGGTGCAGCCGGTCCCGCTTCTTGGTGCGGCGGAACTCCGAACGCCGCCGCACGACCGTGAAGCGGTGGTCGAGATAGACCTCCAGCAGCTCCTTCAGACCCAGCGTGAGCGGCTGGCCGTCGACCAGGGCGACGTTGTTGATGCCGAAGGACTCCTCCATCGGCGTCAGCTTGTACAGCTGCTCCAGGACCGCCTCCGGCACGAAGCCGTTCTTGATCTCGATGACCAGGCGCAGCCCGTGCTCGCGGTCGGTGAGGTCCTTGACGTCGGCGATGCCCTGGAGCTTCTTCGAGCCCACCAGGTCCTTGATCTTGGCGATCACCTTCTCCGGGCCGACCGTGAAGGGCAGCTCGGTGACCACGAGGCCCTTGCGGCGGGCCGTCACGGGCTCCACGGACACCGTGGCGCGCATCTTGAACGAGCCGCGGCCCGTCTCGTACGCGTCCCGGATGCCGGACAGGCCGACGATCCGGCCGCCGGTGGGCAGGTCGGGGCCCGGCACGTGCTTCATCAGGGCGTCGAGATCGGCGTTCGGGTACCTGATCAGGTGGCGGGCGGCGGCGATCACCTCGCGCAGGTTGTGCGGCGGCATGTTCGTGGCCATACCGACCGCGATGCCCGAGGCGCCGTTGACCAGGAGGTTCGGGAAGGCGGCGGGCAGCGCCACCGGTTCCCGCTCCTGGCCGTCGTAGTTCGGGTTGAAGTCGACGGTGTCCTCGTCGATGGACTCCGTCATGAGGCTCGTGGCCTCGGCCATCCGGCACTCGGTGTACCGCATGGCGGCCGGCGGGTCGTCGTTGCCCAGCGAGCCGAAGTTGCCGTGGCCGTCGACCAGGGGGACGCGCATCGAGAAGGGCTGCGCCATGCGCACGAGCGCGTCGTAGATCGACGCGTCACCGTGCGGGTGCAGCTTGCCCATCACCTCGCCGACGACGCGGGCGCACTTGACGTACCCGCGCTCGGGGCGCAGGCCCATCTCGTTCATCTGGTAGACGATGCGGCGGTGCACCGGCTTGAGACCGTCGCGCGCGTCGGGCAGGGCGCGGGAGTAGATGACCGAGTACGCGTACTCGAGGAAGGAGCCCTGCATCTCGTCGACGACGTCGATGTCGAGGATTCTCTCCTCGTACGAGTCGTCGGGCGGCGGGGTCTTCGTGCTGCGGCGGGCCATCGCTGCCGGCTCCTTGCTGAAGCGTTGAACGAGATCTGACGCCGACCATTGTGGACCGCCGCACTGACAACCGGGACCAGGACCCGGTCTACGGCCTCCCCGGCACGGGACCAGGACCCGGTCTACGGCCTCCCCGGCAGGGGTTCGTACCCGGGCCGAGGATGCCGCTCGCCGGGCTCGGGCGGAGGACCGGACGCTGCCGGAGGAGCGCCGCGGGCCGCCCGGTCGGGCCGGCGGCTTTGGGGGTCTTCCGCCGGTCTTCTCCCGGCCCCGGGACCGGCCCGCCGTCACCACCGCGCACCGCCCCGGCCGCTTCCCTCTCACGCTCTCCGCGTACGCCCCCCGGGAACTTCACCAGGGCCCCGCACGCTTGCATACAGTGGCAGGACTCGCCAGGAAAACCGCGGTTCGAGCGACCGCGCCGCGATCGAAGGGACGTACATGCCCATGGGTCACACGGCCACAGCCCAGGCAGGCTCCGGGGGCCTGACAGCGACCGAGCACCGCCTGGCCAACGGCCTGCGCGTGGTGCTCTCCGAGGACCACCTGACCCCGGTCGCGGCGGTGTGCCTCTGGTACGACGTCGGCTCGCGCCACGAAGTCAAGGGGCGTACCGGCCTGGCTCACCTTTTCGAGCACCTGATGTTCCAGGGTTCCGCCCAGGTCAAGGGAAACGGCCACTTCGAGCTCGTCCAGGGCGCCGGCGGCTCGCTGAACGGCACCACCAGCTTCGAGCGGACCAACTACTTCGAGACCATGCCCGCCCACCAGCTGGAGCTCGCCCTCTGGCTGGAGGCCGACCGCATGGGCTCCCTGCTGGCCGCGCTCGACGACGAGTCGATGGAAAACCAGCGGGACGTCGTCAAGAACGAGCGCCGCCAGCGCTACGACAACGTCCCCTACGGCACCGCCTTCGAGAAGCTGACCGCCCTCGCCTACCCGGAGGGCCACCCCTACCACCACACGCCGATCGGCTCGATGGCCGACCTGGACGCGGCCACCCTGGAGGACGCGCGCGCGTTCTTCCGCACCTACTACGCGCCGAACAACGCCGTGCTCTCCGTGGTCGGCGACATCGACCCGGAGCAGACCCTGGCCTGGATCGAGAAGTACTTCGGCTCCATCCCCGGCCACGACGGCAAGCCCGCGCCCCGCGACGGCGCGCTGCCGGAGATCATCGGCGAGCAGCTGCGCGAGGTCGTCGAGGAGGAGGTCCCGGCGCGCGCCCTGATGGCCGCCTACCGGCTGCCGCACGACGGCACGCGCGCGTGCGACGCGGCCGACCTGGCCCTCACGGTCCTCGGCGGCGGCGAGTCCTCCCGCCTGTACAACCGCCTCGTGCGGCGCGACCGTACGGCCGTGGCGGCAGGCTTCGGCCTGCTGCGGCTCGCCGGGGCGCCCTCCCTGGGGTGGCTGGACGTGAAGACGTCCGGTGACGTGGAGGTCCCGGTCATCGAGTCCGCCATCGACGAGGAGCTCGCCCGGTTCGCCGAGGAGGGCCCCACGGCCGAGGAGATGGAGCGCGCCCAGGCCCAGCTGGAGCGCGAGTGGCTGGACCGGCTGGGCACGGTCGCCGGCCGCGCCGACGAACTGTGCCGGTACGCCGTCCTGTTCGGCGACCCGCAGCTCGCCCTGACCGCCGTGCAACGCGTGCTGGAGGTGACGGCCGAGGAGGTCCAGGAGGTCGCCAAGGCCCGCCTGCGGCCCGACAACCGCGCGGTGCTCGTCTACGAGCCCGTCGCCGGCGAGACGGGCGACGCGGAGACCGCCGAGGACGCCGACACCACCGACGACACCGCAGCCGCGGCCCTGAACGAGAACGAGGAGGCGGCCAAGTGACCGAGCTCGCCACGATGGACTTCCACCCCCAGCCGCAGGCGGGCGACGCCAAGCCGTGGGCCTTCCCGGCCCCCGAGCGCGGCACGCTCGGCAACGGCCTGACGGTCCTGCGCTGCCACCGCCCCGGCCAGCAGGTCGTCGCCGTGGAGGTACTGCTGGACGCACCCCTGGACGCCGAGCCGGCCGGTCTCGACGGCGTGGCCACGATCATGGCCCGGGCCTTCTCCGAGGGCACCGACAAGCACTCCGCCGAGGACTTCGCCGCCGAGCTGGAGCGCGCCGGCGCCACCCTCGACGCGCACGCCGACCACCCCGGCGTCCGGCTCAGCCTGGAGGTGCCGGCCTCCCGGCTCGCCAAGGGGCTCGGCCTGGTCGCCGACGCCCTGAGGGCCCCCGCGTTCGCGGACAGCGAGGTCGAGCGGCTGGTGCGCAACCGCCTCGACGAGATCCCGCACGAGCTGGCCAACCCCGCCCGCCGTGCCGCCAAGGAGCTCTCCAAGGAGCTGTTCCCTGCGGACTCGCGCATGTCGCGGCCCCGCCAGGGCACCGAGGAGACGGTCGCCGCGATCGACTCCGCGGCCGTACGCGCCTTCTACGAGAGGCACGTCAGGCCCGCCACGGCCACGGTCGTGGTCGTCGGCGACCTCACCGGCATCGACCTCGACGCCCTGCTCGGCGACACGCTGGGCGCCTGGACCGGCTCCGCGGCCGAGCCGCGCCCGGTGCCGCCGGTGACCGCCGACGACACGGGCCGGGTCGTCATCGTGGACCGCCCCGGCGCCGTCCAGACGCAACTGCTGATCGGCCGGATCGGCCCGGACCGGCACGACCGCGTGTGGCCCGCGCAGGTGCTCGGGACGTACTGCCTCGGCGGCACCCTCACCTCCCGCCTGGACCGCGTGCTGCGCGAGGAGAAGGGCTACACCTACGGGGTGCGGGCGTTCGGCCAGGTCCTCAGGTCCGCCCCGGACGGGACCGGTGCCGCGATGCTCGCCATCAGCGGCTCCGTGGACACGCCCAACACCGGCCCCGCCCTCCAGGACCTCTGGACGGTGCTGCGCACGCTCGCCGCCGAGGGGCTGACCGACGCCGAGCGGGACGTCGCCGTGCAGAACCTGGTGGGCGTGGCGCCGCTGAAGTACGAGACGGCGGCGGCCGTCGCGAGCACGCTGGCCGACCAGGTCGAGCAGCACCTGCCCGACGACTTCCAGGCCACGCTGTACCGGCAGCTCGCCGCGACCGGCACCGTGGAGGCCACCGCGGCGGCCGTCAGCGCCTTCCCGGTGGACCGGCTGGTGACCGTGCTCGTCGGTGACGCGGCGCAGATCAAGGCCCCGGCCGAGGCCCTGGGCATCGGCGAAGTCTCGGTCGTCGCCGCCGAGTAGGAGCACACGCGCGCAGGGGCCCTGGTTGTCTTCTAAGGCACTAGGGCTCCTTTATGCCCGAATTGGTGCGGAGGTTGCCTGTCTGCCCTGTGGGATGCGCTACAAAAACCGGGATCCGTTTGGGAATTGAAAGTGGCCCCGCTTAGGTTCGTCCGGGCTGTTCGTCAGGCAGTGCGCCGCACCCGCGGCACCGGACAGTCATCGCCGAGTCCCCGTACGGCGCGAGCCAGGGGAGCCGGGGACCCACCGCAGTCCCTGGGGTGAATCGGACGCCCGCGCGAGCCGCGAGGGGGTCCGTAGGAGACCTTCCTGCTCCGAACCCGTCAGCTAACCCGGTAGGCGAGAAGGAAGGAAAGGACCAGGCACTCCATGGCGTTCACCCGCGCCACCGGGAAGCACCGTCGTCCCAGCCGTATGCAGCGCGGCACGGCCCGCGCAGCGGGCGTCGCGGCCCTCGCCACCACCGGCGTCATCGGCACCGTGGCCGCCCCGGCCTTCGCCGCAGAGCCCGCCGTCGAGCAGACCGGACTCACCCCCGTCGTCACCATGGGCGACACCGTGGCCCAGCAGATCGACGCCCAGGCCGCCGCCCAGAAGCAGGCCGCCGAGGAGGCCGCCGCCAAGAAGAAGGCCGAGGAGGCCGCCCGCGAGCGGGCCGCCGAGGCGGCCAAGGAGGCCAAGGAGGCCGCCGAGAAGGCCCGCGAGGCCAAGGAGCGCGCCGCCCGCGAGGCCGAGCGCAAGCGGCTCAACACGTTCGTGCCCCCGATCTCCGGCTCGTACGTCTCCACCGCCTACCAGGCCAGCAGCGGCCTGTGGTCCTCCGGCAGCCACACCGGTGTCGACTTCCACGCCGCCAGCGGCACCTCCGTCCACGCGGTCGGCATGGGCGAGGTCGTCGAGGCCGGCTGGGGCGGCTCCTACGGCAACCAGATCGTGATCAAGATGAACGACGGCACGTACACCCAGTACGGCCACCTGTCGTCCATCAGTGTCTCGGTCGGCCAGAAGGTCACCCCCGGACAGCAGATCGGCCTGTCCGGCGCGACCGGCAACGTCACCGGTGCGCACCTGCACTTCGAGGCCCGTACGAGCCCCGAGTACGGCTCGGACATCGACCCGGTCGCCTACCTCCGCTCGCACGGCGTGAGCATCTGACGGCGTACCACTCCGCTTCCCGAGGCCCCGGCTCCCCGAGCCGGGGCTTTCGGCGTTTGTGACGCCCGGCTGTCCAAAAAATATCCCTGGATTCCGGTCTGCCGTCGGAAATTCCGGCTCATTGCAATAGAGTCACGGAACACGTGTCACTCGTCGACGTTTCACGGGGATTAAACGGAGGTCGGTCATGCGCATTCCGGCGCACTCGGTGTGCACGGCCATCCGGGACGACATCGTCGCGGGTGTCTACGAACGCGGCGGCCGGCTGACCGAGGAACTCCTCGCCCGCCGCTACGGTGTCTCGCGCGTCCCCGTCCGGGAGGCCCTGCGCACCCTGGAGGCCGAGGGTTTCGTGGTGACCCGGCGGCACGCGGGCGCGTGCGTCGCCGAACCCACCGAGCAGGAGGCCGCCGACCTGCTGGAGATGCGGCTGCTGCTGGAGCCGCTCGGAGCGGCCCGCGCCGCCCAGCGCCGCACCGAGGCCCATCTGAAGGTCCTGCGCGGCCTGGTCAGGCTCGGCCAGGAGCGCGCCCGCCGGGGCAACAGCGACGACCTGCGCTCCCTGGGCGGCTGGTTCCACGAGACGCTCGCACAGGCCTCCGGCAGCCCCGCGCTGACCTCGATGCTGACCCAGCTCCGCCACAAGATCGCCTGGATGTACACCGTCGAGGCGCCGGCCGGGCCCGTGGAGTCCTGGACCGAGCACGGCGCGATCGTGGACGCGGTGGCGCGCGGGGACAGTGAGCGCGCGCGGGCGGTCACGGCGCTGCACACCGAGCGCGCGACGGCCGCGCACCGGCTGCGTTTCGGCTCCGCCGGGGAGCGCGCCGAGCGTGTGAGGAACTCGCAACATCCCGTAAACACGGCAAGCCTGCGGCATTAACACGAGAGCCGTATACAAAGAGCAGGTAATTCTCGGGGGATTATTTCTGCTGCCCGGGAACGGGAAATGGACGGCCGTCCGTGACCGGAAATGGCGATCCGCGGCCGGGAATGGCGAAGGGCTCGCCCGGTGAATTCGGACGAGCCCTTCTGGTTGCGCCGGACCCAGGGGTACCGGATCAGACGCGGAAGAATGCTCAGACGGTCTCGGGCAGTTCCTCGAGACCCTCGGAGACCAGCTTCGCCAGCCGGTCCAGGGCGGCGTCCGCACCCTCGGCGTCGGAGGCGAGGACGATCTCCTCGCCGCCCTGGGCACCGAGGCCGAGGACGGCCAGCATGGAGGCCGCGTTGACGGGGTTGCCGTCTGCCTTGGCGATCGTCACCGGGACGCCTGCGGCCGTGGCGGCTCGGACGAAGATGGAGGCGGGGCGGGCGTGGAGGCCCTCGGCCCAGCCGACGTTGACGCGGCGCTCAGCCATGTGTTGCTGCCCTTCGGTTTTCAGGGTTGTCTAGACCAGCTTCCCATACGTGAAGCTGCGCCGGAGCGGTCCTGGTGTACCGCCCGGGGTGCCGTCGGATCGCGGCCTCGACCCGACTGACGCCCTCCACAGACTGCCTCGCGCCGTTGTCAGACGCCAGACGTACTCTGGGGCCCATGCAGACCTCGCCGGACCGGCACGAGTATCCCGCCCACTGGGAAGCCGACGTGGTGCTGCGCGACGGTGGCACCGCGCGCATCCGGCCCATCACCGTTGATGACGCCGAGCGCCTGGTCAGCTTCTACGAGCAGGTCTCCGACGAGTCGAAGTACTACCGCTTCTTCGCGCCGTACCCTCGCCTGTCCGCCAAGGACGTCCACCGCTTCACGCACCACGACTTTGTGGACCGGGTGGGACTCGCGGCCACAGTCGGCGGCGAGTTCATCGCCACCGTACGCTACGACCGGATCGGCGCGGACGGAACGCCCGCGTCCGCACCCGCCGACGAGGCCGAGGTCGCCTTCCTGGTGCAGGACGCCCACCAGGGCCGGGGCGTCGCCTCCGCCCTCCTCGAACACATCGCCGCCGTCGCCCGCGAGCGCGGTATCCGCCGCTTCGCAGCCGAGGTGCTGCCCGCCAACAACAAGATGATCAAGGTGTTCACGGACGCCGGGTACGCCCAGAAGCGCAGCTTCGAGGACGGTGTCGTCCGTCTGGAGTTCGACCTCGAACCCACCGACCGCTCCCTCGCCGTGCAGTACGCGCGCGAGCACCGCGCCGAGGCCCGGTCCGTGCAGCGGCTGCTCGCGCCCGGCTCGGTCGCCGTCATCGGAGCGGGGCGCACCCCGGCAGGCGTGGGCCGCAGTGTCCTCGGCAACATCCGCGACGCCGGGTACACCGGCCGCCTCTACGCCGTGAACAAGGCACTGCCCGAGGGACAGAAGGAGCTCGACGGGGTCCCCGCCCACCGCTCGGTGCGGGACATCGACGGCCCGGTCGACCTCGCGGTCGTCGCCGTGCCGGCCGACCACGTGCCCGAGGTCGTCACCGAGTGCGGCGAACACGGCGTGCAGGGGCTGGTCGTCGTCTCCGCCGGATACGCCGAGAGCGGCACCGAGGGGCGCGAACGCCAGCGCGAGCTCGTGCGGCAGGCGCGCACCTACGGCATGCGGATCATCGGGCCGAACGCCTTCGGCATCATCAACACCTCCCCGCGGGTGCGGCTCAACGCCTCCCTCGCGCCCGAGACGCCGCGCCCGGGCCGGATCGGCCTGTTCGCCCAGTCCGGTGCCATCGGCATCGCCCTGCTGTCCCGGCTGCACCGGCGCGGCGGCGGCGTCACGGGCGTGACCGGCGTCTCCACGTTCGTCTCCTCGGGCAACCGGGCCGACGTCTCCGGCAACGACGTCCTGCAGTACTGGTACGAGGACCCGGACACCGACGTCGTCCTCATGTACCTGGAGTCCATCGGCAACCCCCGCAAGTTCACCCGCCTCGCCCGCCGGACGGCGGCGGCGAAGCCCCTGGTCGTGGTCCAGGGCGCACGGCACGCGGCCGCGCCCCAGGGGCACGCCGTCCGGGCGACCCGGCTGCCGCACACGACGGTCTCCGCGCTGCTGCGGCAGGCCGGCGTCATCCGGGTCGACACCATCACCGAGCTGGTGGACGCCGGGCTGCTCCTCGCCCGCCAGCCGCTGCCGGCCGGGCCCCGGGTGGCGATCCTCGGCAACTCCGAGTCGCTCGGCCTGCTCACGTACGACGCCTGCCTCGCCGAGGGCCTGCGTCCGCACGCCCCGCAGGACCTGACCACGGCCGCCTCCGCCGCGGACTTCCACGCGGCCCTGGCGCGCGCACTGGCCGACGACGAGTGCGACGCGGTCGTCGTCACCGCCATACCGGCGGTAGGGGAGGGCTCGGTCGCGGACGCGGCCCTCGCGCAGGCGCTGCGCTCGGCGGCGGCCGCGGCTCCGGCCAAGCCGGTCCTGGTGGTGCACGTGGAGCTCGGCGGCCTGGCGGAGGCCCTGTCGGCGGCGGCGAGCACGGCACCGCAGGCCGAGACGGACCATCCTCCCCACATCGCCCCTCGCCCGGCATCCACCGAAGAACGACTCCCCGCCGCCGAGGCCCCCGAGGGCGAGCACCTCATCCCGGCCTACCCCGCCGCCGAGCGCGCCGTCCGCGCCCTGGCACAGGCCGTCGGCTACGCGCAGTGGCGGCGCGGCGCCGCCGACCCCGGCAAGGTGCCCGAGTACGAGGACATCGACGAGAAGGGCGCCGCCGCGCTGATCGACGGCCTCCTCGCGCGCGGGCAGGGACTCACGCTCGGCACGGACGAGACCTGCGACCTGCTCGGCCACTACGGCATCGACGTCCACCGGGCCCTGCCCGCCCCGACCACCGACGCGGCCGCCGAGGCCGCCCGCACGCTCGGCTACCCCGTCGCCCTCAAGGCCACCGCCCCGCACCTGCGGCACCGCGCCGACCTGGGCGGCGTACGCCTCGACCTCGCGGACGAGGACCAACTGCTCAGGTCGTACACGGAGTTGACCGAGCTCTTCGGAGCACCGGAGGAGCTGCGTCCCGTCGTGCAGCGGATGGCGCCGCGGGGCGTGGACGTCGTCGTCCGGGCCGTCATCGACCCCGCGGCCGGGGCCGTGCTCTCCTTCGGGCTGGCCGGGGCCGTCTCGCAGCTGCTCGGGGACACGGCCCACCGGCTGATCCCGGTCACCGACAAGGAGGCGACCTCGCTGGTGCGCTCGATCCGCACCGCGCCCCTGCTGTTCGGCTGGCGCGGCTCCGCACCGGCCGACACCCGTGCCCTGGAAGAGCTGCTGCTGAGGGTGTCCCGGCTGGTCGACGACCACCCCGAGGTCGTCGCGGTCACCCTGGAGCCGGTCATCGTCGCCTCGCACGGCCTGAGCGTCCTGGGCGCATCCGTCCGCCTCGCACCACCGCCCGCCCGGGACGACCTCGGCCCGCGGACCCTCCCCGCGTACTGACCGCGGACGCTCCCCCTGTACTGACGCGGGCCCTCCCCGCGGTACTGACAGGGGGCGAGCGGTGCCTCGCAGTCAGTGGGCCCCCGTAGGATGGGCGTCATGGCCAAGACCAGTACGACGACCCAGGGGCTGCGGGCGGCGATCGAGCGCAGCGGCTACTACCCGGCCCTCGTGGCCGAGGCGGTGGAAGCCGCTGTGGGCGGCGAGCCCGTCCGGTCGTACCTGGTCCACCAGGAGACGACGTTCGACCAGAACGAGGTACGGCGGCATGTGACGGTGCTCGTCCTCACGGACCACCGCTTCATCGTCAGCCACACCGACGAACAGTCCGCCGACAGCACCTCCCCGACGCCGTACGCCACGACGTCGACGGAGTCCGTGAAGATGAGCCGGATCTCGTCGATCGTGGTCAGCCGCGTGGTCGCCAACCCGGAGTCGTACAAGCCGGGCACCCTGCCCCGCGAGGTCGTCCTCACCATCGGCTGGGGCGCCGTCTCCCGCATCGACCTGGAGCCGGCCGCCTGCGGCGACCCCAACTGCGAGGCGGACCACGGCTACACGGGCAACTCGACGGCGGACGACCTCAGCCTGCGCGTCAGCGAGGCGGGGGACGGACCGGAGACCGTACGCCAGGCGCTCGCCTTCGCGCAGGCGCTCTCCGAGGCGACCGCGGACACCGCTCGCTGATGGCACACCAGACGGCCTGGGACCAGCACCCCGAACCGCTCACCGTCACCTCCGCCCCAGCCCCCGAGTACGGCAGCGGCTCCCTCGCCGACCTGCTGCCCACGCTGGCCGCCGGCCTGGGCGTACCGGGCATGAGCGCCGCGATCTCCGAGCTGACCCCCGCCGACCGGAACTGCGTGTTCCTGATCGACGGCCTCGGCTGGGAGCAGCTCAGGGCGCACCCCGAGGACGCCCCCTTCATGACGTCCCTGCTCGCCACCTCGCGCGGCGGCACCGGGCGTCCGCTCACCGCCGGCTACCCGGCGACCACGGCCACCTCCCTGGCCTCGGTCGGCACCGGCCTGCCGCCCGGCATGCACGGCCTGCCCGGCTACACCGTGCGCAACCCGGACACCGGCGAGCTGATGAACCAGCTGCGCTGGCAGCCGTGGACCCCGCCCGGCCCCTGGCAGCCGTACCCGACGGTCTTCCAGCTGGCCCACGAGGCGGGGGTGCACGCCGCGCAGGTGTCGTCCCCGACGTTCGAGAACACCCCGCTGACCAGGGTCGCGCTCAGTGGCGGAACGTTCCTGGGGCGGCTGACCGGCGAGGACCGCATGGACTTGGCGGCCGAGCAACTGGCCGCGGGCGACCGCTCCCTGGTCTACACGTACTTCGCCGAGGTGGACGGCGCCGGTCACCGCTTCGGAGTCGACTCCGACACCTGGCGCGGCCAGCTCATGTACGCCGACCGCCTGGTCCAGCGCCTGGCCGAGCAACTGCCGCCGCGCAGTGCCCTCTACGTCACCGCCGACCACGGCATGATCGACGTGCCCTTCGACGAAGAGCACCGCATCGACTTCGACGAGGACTGGGAGCTGAGCGCCGGAGTCGCCCTGCTCGGCGGCGAGGGCCGCGCCCGGCACGTCTACGCGGTGCCCGGTGCCGCCGGCGACGTCCTGACCTGCTGGCGCGAGGTGCTCGGCGAGCAGTTCTGGGTGGCCTCACGCGACGAGGCCATCGCGGCGGGCTGGTTCGGTCCGAAGATCGACGAACGGGTGTACGGCCGGATCGGCGACGTGGTCGCCGCCGCGCGCGACGACGTCCTGCTCATCGCCTCCGAGCGGGAGCCGAAGGAGTCGGCGATGGTCGGCAACCACGGTTCGATGACCCCCGCCGAGCAGTTGGTCCCGCTGCTCGAAGTACGCTCCTGAAGCTCCGCCCCGATCTCTCACGCCTGTCCTCTCTCGCCGAAAGGTGCTCAACTCGACATGCCCGAGCTGGTGTTCTTCTCCGGAACGATGGACTGCGGGAAGTCGACGCTGGCTCTCCAGATCGAGCACAACCGCTCGGCGCGCGGGCTGCAGGGCATGATCTTCTCGCGTGACGACCGCGCCGGCGAGGGCAAGCTGTCCTCGCGCCTCGGCCTGGTCACGGACGCGGTGGAGGTCGAGGACGGCCAGGACCTCTACGCCTACCTCGTCGACCACCTCTCGCAGGGCGGCCGCGCGGACTACGTGATCGCCGACGAGGCGCAGTTCCTCGCGCCGGAGCAGATCGACCAACTCGCGCGGGTGGTCGACGACCTGGGCCTCGACGTCTACGCCTTCGGCATCACGACCGACTTCCGCTCCAAGCTGTTCCCCGGCTCCCAGCGGCTGGTGGAACTGGCCGACCGGGTCGAGGTGCTCCAGGTCGAGGCCCTGTGCTGGTGCGGCGCCCGGGCCACGCACAACGCCCGCACGATAGGCGGCGTCATGGTCGTCGAGGGCGCCCAGGTGGTCGTCGGAGACGTCACCCACTCCGCCGACGAGGTCGGCTACGAGGTTCTGTGCCGCCGCCACCACAGGCGCCGCATGACCTCGGCGACGGCCCGCGCGGCGGCCCTGTCCCCGGACGTGCTGCCGGTGTCGTCCTCCTGACCACCGGGCGGTGCCCTTCTCCCCGGCAGGTCGGCAGAGCGTCAGCGCTGCCGTCGCACCAGCGCGAACCGCGCCCCCTCCGGGTCCGCCACCATCGCCACCCGGCCGTGCGCCGTGTCGTGGGCCGGCTTGAGGACCTGCCCGCCCAGATGCACCAGGTGGTCCAGGGCGTCGTCGACGTCGTCGACCTGGAAGTACGTCACCCAGTGCGGGCCCCGGTCGCGGGGCAGGGCCTGCCCCAGCCCGTGGACGCCGGCGACGGGCCGGCCCCCGAGGTGCAGGGTCACGTAGTCGAGGTCGGCGGACACCACCGGTTCCTCCTGGTAGCCGAACACCGACCGGTAGAACTTGGCGACGCTCGCCGACTCGAAGGTCAGCAGCTCGTTCCAGGCGGGCGTGCCGGGGGCGCCGGAGACGGCCGTGCCGTGGTGGGCGGCGGCCTGCCAGATGCCGAAGACCGCACCCGAAGGATCGGAACAGATCGCCAGGCGGCCCGCGTCGGCGGCGTCCAGCGGCCCCACGCCGATCGTGCCGCCGCAGCTGCGCACCGTCTCCGCGGTCAGATCCACGTTCTGAGAGGCGAAGTAGGGGGTCCACGCGAGGGGCAGATGACGGTCCGGCGGCAGTTGCCCGATGCCGGCCACCTCGTGTCCGTCGAGCAGCGCCCGTACGTACGGGCCGAGTTGCCGGGGGCCCGGCTGGAACTCCCAGCCGAACAGCGCTCCGTAGAACTCCTGGGTCGCGGCCGGCCCGTGCACCATCAGGCTCACCCAGCAGGGCGTGCCGGGCGCGTGCCGAGCGGGTCTTGCGCCGTTCGGGCCGGCGGACTCCCGTGCGTCGGTCATCGTCACTCTCTTCTCGGCCTCGAGGTGGGCGCGCTGTCGCAGCCCACGGGGGAACGCCCTGCGGGGCGGCCCCTGTCCGGGAGAATGCCTGATGTGCGGTGCGCTGCCCCGTGCGGCGCGCTTGTCGGCACCCGTCGTTCAGCTGTACAGCATGCGCTTGTTCCCGTACGGCATGTGCTTGTTCCCGTACAGCGCGTGAGTGTCCCGCTCCGGCCGAGCACAGTAGCCGGAGCCGGACGGCTCGGCCACCCCTGTGCGCGAGGATGGAGTCATGAACGCCATCATCTCCGCATCCGATCTCGCGAGCGAGCTGACGGGTGCCAACCCGCCCGTCCTGCTCGATGTCCGCTGGCAGCTCACCATGGCAAAGGCGACCGGTGAGCCGCCGTACGACGGCCGGGCCGCGTACGAGGAAGGGCACCTTCCGGGGGCCGTCTTCGTCGACCTGGACCGGGAGTTGGCCTCGGCGCCGGGGGAGGGCGGCAGGCATCCGCTGCCCGACCTCGCGCGCTTCGGTGCCGCGATGCGCCGGGCGGGCGTGTCGGCCGGGACGCCGGTGGTCGTCTACGACGGCGGCCAGGGCTGGGCGGCGGCCCGCGCGTGGTGGCTGCTGCGCTGGACGGGTCACCCGGACGTGCGCGTCCTCGACGGCGGGTTGCCGGCCTGGGAGGGGCCGTTGGAGAAGACCGTGCCGACTCCGGCGGAGGGCGACTTCGTGCCCGAGCCCGGAGCGGCCGGCCTGCTCGACGCCGACGCCGCCGCGGCGTTGGCACGGTCGGGGGTGCTGCTGGACGCGCGGGCGGGGGAGCGGTACCGGGGCGAGGTGGAACCGATCGATCCGGTGGCCGGGCACATCCCGGGGGCGGTGTCGGCGCCCACCACGGAGAACCTGGGGGCGGACGGGTGCTTCCTCCCCGCCGAGGAACTGCGCGCGCGTTTTAAGGGGCTTGGCGTGACCGAGGACGCGCGGGTCGGCGTGTACTGCGGGTCGGGGGTGTCCGCGGCGCATGAGGTGCTGGCGCTGGCGGTCGCGGGCATTCCGGCGGAGCTGTACGTGGGTTCGTGGTCGGAGTGGTCCTCGGACCCGGACCGGCCGGTGGCCGTGGGACCGGATCCCCAGTAATCCGGCGGGAGCCGTCCTCGGTGACCCGGCGGCGCCCTCCTCGGCGACCCGGAACGAGGGCGAGGGCCGCGCCCCGGAAAGCGCGGCCCTCGCTCTCGTGCAACCGATCCGGCTACTCCTGCTTCTTGCGCCGCGTCCCGAACACGATCTCGTCCCAGCTCGGGACGGCGGCTCTGCGGCCCGGCCGGACGCCGTCGGCCTCGGCCTGGCGGTCGGTGGCCCCGATGAGCCGGTCGCGGTGGCTGCCGACGGAGCGCGGCATGAGGACGTCCGCGTAGGCGGAACCGGCCGAGGCCGCAGGAGCCGGGGGCTCCTCCTCCTCGGCTTCGGCGACGGGCTCCTCCTCGGGCTCCGGCGCGGGGCGCTCCGGCACCACCAGGTCACCGCGGAAGCTCGGCACCGCTTCCAGCAGGCTGGTCAGCGAGTCCCGTTCACCCGTGCTCTCCTCCACCGGCTCGGACGCCGCCGCCGGAAGGCTGGGCCGCTCCCGGTCGGCGGAACGGTCCAGCGGCCGGTCGCGCGGCAGCCGGGCGATCCGTGGCACGAACGGGAAGCTGGGCTCGGGCGCGGCCAGGTCGTCGGTCTCACCGATGAGCATGCGCGCCTCGTCGTCGACGGCCTGGACGAGCCGCCGGGGCGGGTCGTACGTCCAGCTCGCCGAGTGCGGTTCGCCCGCGACGCGGTAGACCAGCAGGACTTCCCACGTGCCGTCGTCGCGACGCCACGAGTCCCACTGCACGGTGTCCTTCTCGGCACCGCGCAGCAGCAGCCGCTCGGCCACGGCCTCGCCCAGCGGCGGACCGGAGTTCTCGCCGGGGCGGCGGACCGGTGTCTTGCGGGCCCGCTCGGCCATGAACGCACGCTCGGCGAGCACCGGACCCTCGAAGCGGCGGACCCGGTCGACGGGGATGCCTGCCATCTGCGCGACCTCTTCCGCGGTCGCGCCGGCACGTATACGCGCCTGGATGTCGCGGGGACGGAGGTGGCTCTCCACCTCGATCTCGATCTGGCCGAGGCGAGGACGGTCGCCGCGCACGGCGGCGCGGAGCCGTTCGTCGATGGGAAGCGTGTACTCCGTGCTGTCCGCAGCCTTCAGCACCAGCCGTGTGCCGTCATTCGAGACGGCCACGACACGCAGTTCGGGCATGGGGACCTCCCGGGTGGTGCCTGCCGACGTCACGTGCGTCGCTGCTTCCGCTAGTCGAGTGTGGCCTGCCCGGGTGCAGCCTGCCACAACCTTGCCGAGTTGCCCGGCGTGTCGGGCGCGGGCCCTGAATCGCCGTTATGGCACGGTTACCTATTCGCAACGCTAAGTGACGAACTCTGTCACCCTGTGCAACTAGCCCCCTCCCGGCGGTCCTTAAAGGCCCCGTACCCCCTGGCGGGAGACCGGACCCAGGGCTCGCAACAGTACTCCATTCGGGCCACGTGCGTGGATTGGCGCGCCGTCCAACTTCTGGCAAGGGGGCGGACTCGGCCGCCTGCTGCCCGCTTTCCGTGATCTTGAACGTGGTGAAGACCACCCCCCCCGGCGCGTCCCCTACGCCCCGAGAACCCTCCGCAAGTAGTCGTTCTGGAACCGCCGATCAGGATCGAGCCGGTCCCGCAACGCCGCGAACTCCGCGAAGCGCGGATACACCCGGGAGAAGTACTCGGCGTCCCTTGTGTGCACCTTGCCCCAGTGCGGACGCCCTTCATGGGCGGTGAAGATCCGCTCCGCCGCGGTGAAGTACCGCTGGTAGGGCGTGCCCTGGAACATGTGGACGGCGATGTAGGCGGTGTCCCGGCCCGAGGCGGTGGACAGGGTGATGTCGTCCGCCGGGGCGGTGCGCACCTCCACGGGGAAGCTGACCCTCAGGCCGGAGCGGTCGACCATCGTCTTCAGCTCGCGCAGCGTCTCGACGACGGCCGCGCGCGGAACGGCGTACTCCATCTCCACGAAGCGCACTCTGCGCGGAGACGTGAAGACCTTGTAAGGGATGTCGGTGTAGGTCCGCGCGGACAGGGCCTTGCTGGAGATCTGGGCGATCGCGGGGATCGTGGCGGGCACCGCGCGGCCGACCCAGTTGGCCACCTGGAAGACCCCGTTGGAGAGGAACTCGTCCTCGAACCAGCTCTGGAGCTGCGGCACCGGCTTCTCCGGGCCAGCGCTGCGGTTGTTGCGTTTGGTGTTGGTGTTCCCGGTGTGCGGGAACCAGTAGAACTCGAAGTGCTCGTTCTCCGCCCAGAGTTCCTCGAAGTCGGCGAGGACCCGGTCGAACGGCATCGGTTCCTCGCGGGCCGTGAGCAGGAAGACCGGCTCCACGGCGAAGGTGATCGCGGTGACGATGCCCAGGGCGCCGAGGCCGATGCGGGCGGCCGCGAAGACCTCCGGGTTCTCCTTCTCGGAGCAGGTCAGGACCGAGCCGTCGGCGGTGACCAGTTCCAGGCCCTTGATCTGGGCGGCGATGGAGCCGGAGTCGCGGCCCGTGCCGTGCGTGCCGGTACTGGTGGCCCCGGAGACCGTCTGCTCCATGATGTCGCCCATGTTCGTCAGCGACAGTCCCTCGCGCGCCAGAGCCACGTTGAGCCTCTTGAGCGGGGTGCCGGACTCCACCGTGACGGTCATGGCCTCGCGATCGATGTCGCGTATGCCGGTCAACAGTTGAGGGCGGATCAACACACCGTCCGTCGCGGCTATGGACGTGAAGGAATGCCCACTGCCGACGGCCTTCACCTTCAGACCGTCCTCGGCGGCCCGCCGCACGGCGGCGGCCAACTCGTCGACGGAGGCCGGGGTGACCTCCCGCGCGGGCCGCGCGGAGACGTTGCCGCCCCAGTTACGCCACGTGCCGTTTTTTCCGTTCGCCGTGCTGCTCAACGGAGCCTCCCCGACCCGTAGCCGGCCGCTTGAGCCGACGGAATCCGAGGAAACCCACCGCGACCGCGACGGCCCCGGCCACCGCCGGAACCCCGTACCCGGCACGTGCTCCGGCCGCGTCGATCACCCAGCCGGCCGCGGAGGAGCCGAGTGCGACCCCCACCGCGAGCCCGGTGCTCACCCAGGTCATGCCCTCGGTGAGCTGCGCACGTGGTACGTGCTCTTCGATGAGGGACATCGTCGTGATCATCGTCGGAGCGATGGACAGTCCCGCAACGAAGAGCGCCACGGCCAGAAACGGCAAGTTTCCGACCAGTAGGAGGGGGATCATACTCACGGCCATGGCACACACGCCCAGCAACCACCGGCGTTCCGGCGCCCCGGCGAAGTGCAGCAGTCCGAAGACCATGCCCGCCACGCAGGAACCGGCCGCGTACAGCGCGAGGACGATGCTCGCGGCGGCCTTGTTCCCTTCCTCCTCGGCGAAGGCCACGGTGACCACGTCGACCGCCCCGAAGATCGCCCCGGTCGCCGCGAAGGTGGCCACCAGGACCTGAAGGCCCCGCGAGCGCAGGGCCGTGCCCCCGCCGCGCTGCTCGCGCGGGTGCGGCTCCGGCTCGGTGGCGCGCTGCGCGGTCAGCCAGAAGACGCCCACGGCCAGGAAACAGGCGGCGAGCAGCGGACCGGCCTCCGGGAACCAGGCCGTGGACAGGCCGATGGAGATGATCGGCCCGAAGATGAAGCACACCTCGTCCACCACGGACTCGAAGGAGTACGCGGTGTGCAACTGCGGCGTGCCCCGGTACAGCGCCGCCCAGCGGGCCCGGATCATCGCGCCGACACTCGGCACGCAGCCGACGCCGGCGCACGCCACGAACAGCACCCAGTCCGGCCATCCGTAGTGCGCCGCGAACAGCAGGAGGGCCGCCGCGGTCAGAGAGATCAGCGTCGCCGGCCGCAGCACCCGCCGCTGGCCGTACTGGTCCACCAGCCGCGAGACCTGCGGTCCGGCCACCGCCGCCGCCAGCGCGACGGTGGCCGACAGGGCACCGGCCAGGCCGTACCGCCCGGTGAGCTGGGAGACCATCGTGACGACGCCGATGCCCATCATCGAGACCGGAATACGGCCGAGGAAACCCGCGGCGGAGAAGCTCTTGCTGCCGGGAGCGGCGAACAGGGCGCGGTAGGGGCTGGGCACGGGCTCTCCGGAAGGCTCAGTAAGCTGCGAAGGCAGTCGGCACAGATTACGCCTCGGGGTGCGCCCGACGCACCCGTCACGGCTCACTTATGGCCGTCCGGCGCGCAGGCGTCACCCGCCGTTTCCCGGCTGTCAGTGCCGGGTGGCAGGATCGACTCATGCCAGACGCGCGCGATGTCAGCCCCTACGACGCCCTGCTCCTGCTCTCCTTCGGCGGCCCGGAGGGCCCGGACGACGTGGTCCCGTTCCTGGAGAACGTGACGCGGGGGCGCGGCATCCCCAAGGAACGCCTCAAGGAAGTCGGGCAGCACTACTTCCTCTTCGGCGGGGTGAGCCCCATCAACGACCAGAACCGCGCCCTGCTGGACGCCCTGCGCAAGGACTTCGCCGACCACGGCCTGGACCTGCCGGTCTACTGGGGCAACCGCAACTGGGCGCCGTATCTGACGGACACGCTGCGCGAGATGGTCCGCGACGGCCGCCGCCGCATTCTGGTTCTCGCCACCAGCGCCTACGCCTCGTACTCGGGCTGCCGCCAGTACCGCGAGGACCTCGCCGACGCGCTAGCGGCTCTGCGGGCCGAGGGGCTGGAGCCGCCGAAGGTCGACAAGCTGCGGCACTACTTCAACCACCCCGGCTTCCTCGAGCCCATGATCGACGGGGTGATCCGTTCCCTCGCCGAGCTGCCCGAGGACGTCCGGGACGGGGCGCACCTCGCCTTCTCGACGCACTCGATCCCGACGGCCTCCGCCGACACCTCCGGGCCCGTCGAGGACCACGGAGACGGCGGCGCGTACGTCAGGCAGCACCTGGACGTGGCGCGGCTGATCGCGGACGCCGTCCGGGAGCGCACCGGCGTCGACCACCCCTGGCAGCTCGTCTACCAGTCCCGCTCCGGCGCCCCGCACATCCCCTGGCTGGAGCCCGACATCTGCGATCACCTGGAGGAGCGGCACGCGGCCGGTGTCCCGGCCATGGTGATCGCCCCCATCGGCTTCGTCTCCGACCACATGGAGGTCCTCTACGACCTCGACACGGAGGCCAAGGCCAAGGCGGAGGAGCTGGGGCTGCCGATGCGCCGCTCGGCCACCGTCGGGGCCGACCCGAGGTTCGCCGCCGCGGTCCGCGAGCTCGTCGTGGAGCGCGCCGCCGTCGAGCGCGGGCAGGAGGTCACCCCCTGCGCCCTGGGCGCCCTGGGGGCGAGCCACCACCTGTGCCCGGTCGGCTGCTGCCCGGCCCGCGCCCCCCGCCCCGCCGCCGCGGGCGCCGACAGCACCTACGCGTGAGGAGCCCCGTGACCGACCCCCTGCACAAGGACCTGCTCGCTCTCGCCCAGGAAGCCGCCCGGCGCGCGGGCGCGCTGCTGCGGGACGGACGCCCGGCCGACCTCGCGGTGGCCGCGACCAAGTCCAGCCCCATCGACGTCGTCACGGAGATGGACATCGCGGCCGAGAAGCTGATCACCGGCCTGATCGCCGAGCGCCGCCCGGACGACGGCATCCTCGGCGAGGAGGGCGCCGCCACGGAGGGCACGAGCGGCGTCCGCTGGGTCATCGACCCGCTCGACGGCACGGTCAACTACCTGTACGGGCTGCCCACCTGGTCCGTCTCCATCGCCGCCGAGCAGGACGGCGAGACCGTCGTCGGAGTCGTCGCGGCCCCGATGCGCGGCGAGACCTTCCACGCGGTGCGCGGCGGCGGAGCCTGGGCCACCGGCGCCTGGGACGGCGAGCGCAGGCTGGCCTGCCGCCCCGCGCCGCCCCTGGACCAGGCCCTGGTCTCGACGGGCTTCAACTACGTGGCCGAGGTCCGCGCCCATCAGGCCGAGGTCGCCCAGCGGCTGATCCCGCTGCTGCGCGACATCCGGCGCGGCGGTTCGGCCGCGGTCGACCTGTGCGACCTGGCCGCCGGACGCCTCGACGGCTACTACGAGCGCGGCCTGCACGCCTGGGACCTCGCGGCGGGCGACCTGATCGCCCGGGAGGCGGGCGCGCTGACCGGTGGACGCCCCGGAGAGCGCCCGTCGGGGGATCTGACAGTCGCGGGTACCCCGGGCGTCTTCGAGCCCCTCCAGCGCCTCCTGGAGGACTTCGGCGCCTGGCACGACTGACCCCCCCCGAACGACGAAAACGGGCCCCGGCGCTGGATTCGCCGGGGCCCGCTCCGTACGGCCTGATCAGACGCTCGTCGCGCCGACCTCCACACCGTGCTCGGCCGCGAGGCGGCGCAGGTCGTCGAGCTCGCCCTGCTCCACCTCGACGAGGAAGTCGTCGCCCTCGTCGCGAGCCCGGGACAGATCGGACTCGGTCGCCCTTATGCGCTGCAGAAGTCCTGCGGTGAATGCGTCCATGCTGCGCCCCCTCGTCCTGGGTCGTGGGTCGTTGGCACGGGGGTGTGCCGTTCGGAAGGGACGATCACGTCTCCGGTGGATGCCCAGCGCCGCTCAGCTGGGCGGCGACGGTGCCGGACACCCACGCCCGCCCTGCGGAAGCGGGTTGAAGCGCACCGCACGGTGGTGCGGTGCCAGCAGAGCGTGATCGTGGGATGTAAAGCCGTCCTCCCCAAGCTCCCTTCCGTGGAAACCTAACCGCGGGAGAAAATCTCGTATTCCGCATCGGGCCCAGCGCCCTCACCCGCCTTACCTCCGACTTATGGCCGAAAAGGGCAGGATGGAGGGCAACACCAACAGACCGTCGAAGACCCCTGCCCGGCTGCGCCTGTGCGGCGCTACGCGGGTGGACATGAGGAAGGACCAGGGACGTGCGCGTACTCGTCGTCGAGGACGAGCAACTGCTCGCCGATGCGGTGGCCACCGGGCTGCGCCGGGAGGCCATGGCCGTCGACGTCGTGTACGACGGCGCGGCCGCCCTCGAGCGGATCGGCGTCAACGACTACGACGTGGTCGTCCTCGACCGTGACCTCCCGCTCGTGCACGGCGACGACGTCTGCCGCAAGATCGTCGAGCTCGGCATGCCCACGCGCGTGCTGATGCTCACGGCCTCCGGTGACGTCAGCGACCGGGTGGAGGGCCTGGAGATCGGCGCCGACGACTATCTGCCCAAGCCGTTCGCGTTCAGTGAGCTCATCGCGCGGGTGCGGGCCCTCGGCCGGCGCACCAGCGTGCCCCTGCCGCCGGTCCTGGAGCGCTCCGGCATCAAGCTCGACCCCAACCGCCGCGAGGTCTTCCGCGACGGCAAGGAGGTCCAGCTCGCGCCCAAGGAGTTCGCCGTCCTGGAGGTGCTCATGCGCAGTGAGGGCGCCGTCGTCTCGGCGGAGCAGCTGCTGGAGAAGGCCTGGGACGAGAACACCGACCCGTTCACGAACGTCGTCCGTGTGACGGTCATGACCCTGCGCCGCAAGCTCGGCGAGCCGCCCGTCATCGTCACCGTCCCCGGCTCCGGCTACCGGATCTGATACGCCGTGGCAGCGACTCCCGCGCCTCCCCAGGCACCCCCGAAGCCCACCTGGGACCCCCGGCGGCCCGCGCCGCCGCTCCCCTGGCTGCGTCCGACCATCCGCATAAGGCTCACGCTGCTCTACGGCGGCATGTTCCTGATCGCAGGCATCCTGCTGCTGTCGATCATCTACCTGCTGGCCGCCCAGGCGCTGAACGTGGGCAGCGAGCTGCCGTTCAAGATCGTCGAGGGCAAGGTCACCAGCGACATCTGCAACCTGCCCGGCCAGGCCTCGCCCAGCGAGTTCAACCACGCCATGAACCAGTGCGTCAACGACCAGCGGCAGGCCGCACTGGACAACCTGCTCAGCCGCTCGCTCCTGGCCCTGCTGGGCCTGGCGGTCATCGCCTTCGCCTTCGGCTACGCGATGGCCGGCCGGGTCCTGTCGCCGCTGGGCCGGATCACCCGCACCGCGCGCGCGGTGGCGGGCTCCGACCTGTCCCGCCGGATCGAGCTGGACGGCCCGGACGACGAGCTGAAGGAGCTGGCGGACACCTTCGACGACATGCTGGAGCGGCTGCAGCGCGCCTTCACCGCCCAGCAGCGTTTCGTGGGCAACGCCTCGCACGAGCTGAGAACACCGCTGGCGATCAACCGCACGCTCCTCGAGGTCCACCTGTCCGACCCGGGCGCACCGGTGGAACTCCAGCAACTCGGCAAGACGCTGCTGGCCACCAACGAGCGCAGCGAGCAACTCGTCGAGGGCCTGCTGCTGCTCGCCCGCAGCGACAACCAGATCGTCGAGCGGGGCCCGGTGGACCTCGCCGAGGTCGCCGAGCAGGCCATCGACCAGGTGCACGGCGAGGCCGAGGCCAAGGGCGTGCGCATCCGCGGCGAGCAGAAGCCCGCCGTCGTCCAGGGCAACGGCGTGCTGCTGGAGCGGATCGCCCTCAACCTGGTGCAGAACGCCGTGCGGTACAACGTGGCCGAGGACGGCTGGGTCGAGGTCACCACGGACGTCCAGCACGGCCAGGCCGTCCTGGTCGTCTCCAATACGGGCCCGGTCGTGCCGGCGTACGAGATCGACAACCTCTTCGAGCCGTTCCGGCGGCTGCGCACCGAGCGCACGGGCAGCGACAAGGGCGTAGGACTCGGACTGTCGATCGTCCGGTCGGTGGCCCGGGCGCACGGCGGGCACATCTACGCACAGCCGCGCGAAGGGGGTGGGCTCGTGATGCGGGTCACGCTGCCCATCTGAGATCATGTCGCCGATCAACTCGGCGACACACGGGGATGTTCGCTTTGCGCTGAATTTTCGAGATCGCACCGCGCATACCCCGTGTGTGATCGATCACAGGGGCGCCTTTCCGGCCATCCACTCTCCGTGATCATGCACCCTGTCGGAAAGCCGGGAAAATCCCGGTTTTCGAGGGTCTTGATCACGGGAAGTACACGGTGAGACGCCTTTGTAGTGCGGCATTCGGACCGTGTACGGTCCCCATCGCCATCCAAGCCGATCACTCATGAGGAGTCCGGTTGGGTGTCGATTGAGTAACAGACCTTGATGTGAGGCAAAATCTCCGCCTCAGGTCGGGCACAAGTCCGGCCTCTCACGCGTTACGTGCGCTGGAGACACCGCAGACACCCAGAGGGGGAGAGCGACATGGCAACCGATTACGACACTCCACGCAAGACCGACGACGACGTTGACTCGGACAGCCTCGAAGAGCTGAAGGCTCGGAGGAACGACAAGTCGGCCTCCGCAGTGGACGTCGACGAGTTCGAGGCCGCGGAAGGCCTCGAGCTGCCCGGCGCCGATCTCTCGAACGAGGAGCTGGCAGTACGAGTGCTCCCGAAGCAGCAGGACGAGTTCACCTGCATGAGCTGCTTCCTGGTGCACCACCGCAGCCAGCTGGCCCGGGAGAAGAACGGTCAGCCGATCTGCCGCGACTGCGACTGAGGACGGGTCGGCCGTGACTGGCTCGACCCCTCCCTGGAAGCGCCGCTTCTCCAAGCGGAAAGCGGACGAAGGGCCGATCGACGGCCCGCACGGCGCGCGTGACGACGAGCGAGGCTCAACCGGTACGGGGGCGGCCTCGCTCGAACCGGCAGCGGACCGGGGTGACCTCCCGGCGTCCGTCGGCGTCCCCGCACCCGTCGCCCGACGACGGGCGGGGGCGATCCGGGAGAGGGCCTGGGAAGGCGCTCGCAAGGGCGGTGAACGGGCCCGTGCGGGGCTCGCACACCTCGCCGACCGGATCATCGAACTGGCCCCGCGCGTCCCCGTACGGGACCTGGCGACCCTGCGCCGGCAGTTCCCGGGCCTCGGGCCGGAAGAGCTCGCGGACAAACTCGTCGCGGGCGCGGCGAAGGCGACGGCCACGGTCGGAGCGGGCATCGGCGCCGCGGCGATGCTTCCCGTGCCGCCCGCGATGCCGACGGAACTGGCCGCCGAGGTCACCGGCGTCGCGGCGATCGAGCTGAAGCTGATCGCCGAACTCCACGAGGTCTACGGCGTACGGCCGCCCGGCAACCTCAAACAGCGCAGCACGGCGTACCTCGACGCCTGGTCGGGGGAGCGCGGGATCGACGCGACCAAGCCGTCGACGCTGCGCACGGCGCTGAACAGCCGCATGAAGCGCGAGCTGCGGCAGCGGATCATGAAGCGGATGGTCCGCAGCATGCCGAACCTGGTGCCGTTCCTGGTCGGCGCCGCCGTCGGGGCGGCCATGAACCGCAGCGAGACGAGAAAGCTCGCCGCCCGGATCCGCGAGGACCTGCGCAAGATCCAGGTGCCCTGGGAGGACCTGGAGGCGCTCCCCGCCCTGGAGCGTCCGGCGGACGCCCTCGAGATGGGACAGATCGCCGAAGACCCCTTGGGCCGCCTCGACGAGAGAGACGACAAGCGCGACGACGGACGCTGAGGCGACGCCGAGGCGCGACGCGCGGCCCCGTCCGTCATCAGCCTCCGGATGAAGGCCCGCGCAAGTGTGCTACGCCGACTTCGCCGCCTTCAGCGCCTCCGCCAGGCGCTCCGGCTCGCGCGTGGACAGGTACAGATACGGAGTCGGGTCCTCCGGGTCCGTGACCTCCACGCGCAGGGCCCTGGGGATGTAGGCGCGCAGCAGCATGAAGGCGCGCGGGTCGGCCTTGTGGGTGCGCCAGGCGCGGGTCTCCTCCGGGTCCAGGACCTCCGCCTCGCCCAGCGCCGCCACCGGGATCTTCGCCTCGCCCGCGATCAGGGAATCGCCCACCACCCGGATGCGGACCGAGCCGTACGAACTGGCGGCGACGGCCGCGACCGCCGTGCCGCCGGCCAGGCCGCCGAGCATCGGCAGCGTGCCGAACGGGAACAGGACCAGGGCCATGGAGACCCCGACCAGGAACGAGATCAGCCACCAGGACCGGGGAGCGGTCAGGCGTTCTTCGTACGGGGCGGCGGAGAGCTGCATGGAGCCAAGCTTGACACGGTGTCGGGAAGGGGCCGACGCGCGGGTAAGGTCTCCGGCTGTGAGTCGTACTTCCACTGCTCTTCAGCCTCCGGCCGACGCCGTGCGACCGGTGCGGCATCCGGATGCCCCGGCGCCCGGTGAGCCCCTCGGCGCGCACTACGGCCAGTGTTTCGGCTGTGGCGGCGAGCAGCCGCACGGGCTGCACCTGGAGGCCACGGCCGGCGAGGGTGTGTCGCTCACGGCCGAGTTCACCGTGCAGCCCGCCCACCAGGGCGCCCCGGGCCTCGCCCACGGCGGTGTGCTCACCTCCGCCCTGGACGAGGCGCTCGGCTCGCTGAACTGGCTGTTGCGCACGATCGCCGTGACCGGACGGCTGGAGACCGACTTCGTGATGCCCGTGCCCGTCGGCACCACGCTGTATCTGGAGGCCGAGGTGACGGCGGTGGCCGGGCGGAAGATCTACTCGACCGCCACCGGACGCGTCGGCGGACCCGACGGGCCCGTCGCCGTGCGGGCCGACGCGCTCTTCATCGAGGTCAAGGTCGACCACTTCGTCGACCACGGCCGCCAGGAGGAGATCCAGGCGGCCATGAACGACCCGGACCAGATCCGGCGCGCCCGCGCCTTCGAGGTGAACCCGTGAGCCCGGAAAGCCCCCTCGTTCCCGTGAACCCCACGAGCTCCGTGAGTCGTGCGCCCGTGGACGTGCTGATCCGGCGCGTCGATCCGGACGTACCACTTCCGGCGTATGCGCATCCCGGGGACGCGGGAGCCGATCTGCGCACCACCGAGGCGTGCCGGCTGGCTCCGGGCGAGAGGGCCGTGCTGCCCACGGGAGTGTCTGTGGCGCTGCCGGAGGGGTACGCGGCCTTCGTGCACCCCCGGTCCGGCCTGGCGGCCCGCTGTGGCGTCGCCCTGGTGAATGCCCCGGGGACGGTTGATGCCGGGTACCGTGGGGAGATCAAGGTGATCGTGGTGAATCTCGACCCGCGCGAGGACGTGCGGTTCGAGCGCTTCGACCGGATTGCCCAACTGGTCGTCCAGCAGGTCGAGAGGGTCCGCTTCCATGAGGTGGCGTAGCTTCCCGGCTCCGCGCGGGCCGAGGGGGGCTTCGGGTCCACCGGAGGACACGCCGCGGTGGACGGGACGAGCGGCACAAGCGGTCAGGCCGCCCTGGGCGGTCGGGCGGGTGGGAATCGATACGCTTCGGTCGTATCCGACCGGGAAGGACAGTGACGTGTTCGGACGTCGCAAGAAGAGGGATGCCGCCGAGGACGCGGCCGGCGAGGCCGAGCAGGTCGTCGACGGTGTCGACAGTGAGGCGGGCGGCGAGGACGAGCGCCTGAGGCTCGAGCCGGCGCCGCGGCCAGACGGGCCCTGGGACAGCTCCGAGGTGCGTGACCCGGGCGAGGGCCGGGTCGACCTGGGCGGTCTGTTCGTGCCGGGCGTCGACGGCATGGAGCTGCGGGTCGAGGTCGCGGGTGACGCGATCGTGGCGGCGACGGTCGTGCTGCGGGACAGCGCCATCCAGTTGCAGGCCTTCGCCGCGCCCAAGCGCGAGGGCATCTGGGGCGAGGTGCGCGAGGAGATCGGCTCGGGCATCACCCAGCAGGGCGGCATCGTCGACGAGGTCGAGGGTCCGCTGGGCTGGGAGCTGCGGGCCCAGGTGCCGGTGCAGCTGCCGGACGGCACCGGCGGCTTCCAGGTCGTGCGGTTCGTCGGTGTGGACGGCCCCCGCTGGTTCCTGCGCGGGGTCATCTCGGGCCAGGGCGCGGTGCAGCCGCAGGCCGCCGGGCTGCTGGAGCAGATCTTCCGGGACACCGTCGTGGTCCGTGGCGAGGGCCCGATGGCGCCCCGCGACCCGATCGTCCTGAAGCTGCCCAACGACGCCCAGATGGTCCCCGAGGGCATCCAGCAGGAGGAGGAGGGCTCCCGTTTCGCCGGCGGAATGGGCCAGCTCCAGCGCGGACCAGAGATCACCGAGGTTCGCTGAGCACCACAGAGTCAACAGGGCCGCACCCCCAGGGGTGCGGCCCTTTCGCATGCTTCGTGCGGGGAGCCTTGACGGGGTATTGGTCTGTACCTACCGTCTCCGTCCAACGCGTCTGTTCATAAAGGCGCTTCACGTTCACATACGAGAACGGAAGGCCCCCGCGTATGCGCAGAACCGGACTCTTAGCGGCCGCGGCCGCCCTCGTCGCCGGCGTGCTCGCCTGGCCCGCCGACGCCGCTCCCAGTACCTTCGTCCACCCCGGAGTTACCGTCTCCAAGGGCCAGTTGGACTTCACCCGCTCCAAGGTCAACGCGGGCGCCCAGCCCTGGAAGGGCGCCTTCGACCGGATGATGGCGAGCAAGTACGCCGACCTGAACCGCACGCCCAAGCCCCGGGCGGTCGTCGAGTGCGGTTCGTACTCCAACCCCGACAACGGCTGCACCGACGAGCGCGAGGACGCGATCGCCGCCTACACCCAGGCCCTCGCCTGGTACGTCACCCGCGACGAACGGCACGCGCGCAAGGCGATCGAGCTGATGGACGCCTGGTCGGCCGTGATCCGGGACCACACCAACAGCAACGCGCCGCTCCAGACGGGCTGGGCCGGCTCCTCCTGGCCCAAGGCCGCCGAGATCATCAAGTACACGTACACCGGCACCTGGGCCGACTCCGGCCGCTTCGCCACCATGCTCCGGAACGTCTACCTCCCCGAGGTGATCAACGGCTCGAACTCCAACGGCAACTGGGAGCTGTCGATGATGGAGGCCGCCGTCGGCATCTCCGTCTTCCTGGAGGACAAGGCGTCGTACGACAAGGCCATGGCGAAGTTCCGCACGCGCACGGCCGCCTACGTCTACCTGGCCTCCGACGGCGACCTGCCGAAGACCGTGCCGAGCCAGAACCTGAACACCCGGGACAAGATCGTCAAGTACTGGCAGGGCCAGTCGACCTTCGTCGACGGTCTCAGCCAGGAGACCTGCCGGGACTTCACGCACGCCGGGTACGGCCTCTCGGCCATCTCGCACGTCGCCGAGACCAGCCGGATCCAGGGGCAGGACCTCTACGGCACCGACGTCGGCGAGCGGCTGCGGCACGGGCTGGGCTTCCACGCCAAGTACCAGCTCGGCGCCGCCGCCCCGGGCTGGCTGTGCGGCGGCTCCCTGAAGCTCGGGCTCGGGCCGGTTCCCGAGGTGGGCCACAACGCCCTGGCCAACCGGCTCGGACACGCCATGACCAACACCGAGACGCTGACCCTGCGCGGCCGCCCGGCAGGCAGCAACAACCTCTTCGTCGCCTGGGAGACCCTCACCCACGGCGACAACCCCGCGTGACCCGCTGAACGGCCGGGCGCGTCAGGGTTTCGTCAAAGACGGCCCCGTCGACGCGCCCGGCGCCGATGTGCCGCTCTTCCCGGTCGTAAGGTCGAGGCCGCGCAGGCAGCGGACCGGAAGACAATGGGGCCATGGCACGGGGCAAGCTTCGGATCCACCTCGGTGCGGCACCGGGCGTCGGCGAGACGTGCGCGATGCCCTCCGAGGGGCACCGCCGTATCGAGCGGGGCACCGACCGCGTGGCCGCCTTCGTCGAGCACCACGACAGGCCACGCACCGAGGTGCTGCTGCACGGCCTGGAGCAGGTGCCGCGCCGACGGCTGGAGTACCGCGGTGTGGACCCCGGGCCGCTGGAGCGGGCCATGGCCGACCTCGTCGAGAACGCCGTCGAGTACAGTCCGTCCGACCGGGGGCCGGGCGTCCCCGACGAGGCCCAGGAGCGCATCTTCGAGCCCTTGCAGCGCTACGGCGACGCCCCGCGCCCGGAGGGTGACGACGCGGCGGAACACCAGGCAGAACCGGAAAGGCAGGCCTCCTCATGACCCGTGTGCTGGTGGTCGACGACGAGCCGCAGATGGTGCGCGCCCTCGTGATCAACCTCAGGGCACGCACGTACGAGGTCGACGCCGCCCACGACGGCGCCACCGCCCTCCGGATCGCCGCCGCCCGCCACCCCGACGTGGTCGTCCTCGACCTCGGCCTGCCCGACATGGACGGCGTCGAGGTGATCAGGGGCCTGCGCGGCTGGACCCGCGTGCCGATCCTGGTGCTGTCCGCCCGGCACTCCTCCGACGAGAAGGTCCAGGCACTGGACGCGGGCGCCGACGACTACGTCACCAAGCCCTTCGGCATGGACGAACTGCTGGCCCGGCTGCGGGCCGCCGTGCGCCGGGCCGAACCGGCCGAGGACGGTGCGGACGACGTGATCGTGGAGACCGGCGGGTTCACCGTCGACCTGGCCGCGAAGAAGGTCGGCCGCGCCGGGAAGGACGTCCGGCTGACCCCCACGGAGTGGCACCTGCTGGAGGTCCTCGTCCGCAACAGGGGCCGCCTGGTCGGGCAGAAGGCGCTGCTCCAGGAGGTGTGGGGGCCGTCGTACGGGACGGAGACCAACTATCTGCGCGTGTACATGGCGCAGCTGCGGCGGAAGCTGGAGGCGGACCCCTCCCGTCCGAAGCACTTCATCACCGAGCCCGGGATGGGGTACCGGTTCGAGAAGTGAGGCCTCCGGGGGGTCCGCAGAGCCCCGGGACTACGTGGCTGTCAGCAGCCCCCGGTACGCTCTAGACATGAGTGCTGTTCCTCGTTCGCAGAAGCCTGCGGGCCGGTTCCGGCGCATGCTCGACCGGCTCTCCTCGTCGCAGGAGGACCTGGAGTCCGAGGAGCTGCGCGAGGACACCGAGACCACGGGCTGTATCAGGATCGGAGACTGCCAGGACCGGCAGATAGTGACGGTTACTGGTACCTTGCGCACGGTCACCCTGCGGCCGCGCGCCGGTGTCCCGGCCCTGGAGGCCGAGCTGTTCGACGGCTCCGCCGCGCTGGACGTGGTGTGGCTCGGCAGGCGCTCCATCGTGGGCATAGAACCGGGGCGCAAGCTGATCGCATCGGGCCGGATCTCGATGAGCCGGGGCCGCCGGGTGCTGTTCAATCCCAAGTACGAACTGAGACCCCTCGGACGGGAGTAGCCGGTGACGTCGCTCGACAAGCCGACCGAAGAGACATCTGCGGACGACGCCCGGGCGGTGACCGAGGCCGCCCTGTTCGAAGCGTTCGGCGGCGTGCGGGGCATGGTCGAGACGGTGGTGCCCGGCCTGCTGTTCGTCACCATCTACACGATCAACAAGGACCTGCACCTGTCGGCGATCGCGGCGCTGGCCGTGTCGCTGGTGCTGGTCGTCGTCCGGCTGGTGATGAAGGACACCGTCAAGCACGCCTTCAGCGGTGTCTTCGGCGTGGCCTTCGGTGTCGTCTTCGCGATGATGACCGGCAACGCCAAGGACTTCTACCTGCCCGGCATGCTCTACACGCTGGGCCTGGGACTCGCCTACATCATCACCACGCTGTGCGGCGTTCCGCTGATCGGGCTGATCCTCGGCCCGGTCTTCAAGGAGAACCTCTCCTGGCGCACGCGGAACCCCGGCCGCAAGAAGGCGTACGCGAAGGCCAGTTACGCGTGGGGCGCGATCCTGCTCGCCAAGTGCGCGATCCTCTTCCCGCTGTACTGGTGGGCCGACACCACACAGCTGGGCTGGGTGCTGGTCGCCCTGAAGATCCCGCCGTTCCTGCTCGCCGTGTGGCTGACGTGGGTCTTCCTGGCGAAGGCGCCCGCGCCGATCGACGTGTTCGCGGAGATGGAGGCGGAGGAGAAGGCCGCCGAGGAGAGGGAGCAGGAGGCTGCTGCTCGGTCCGTCGAGCAGTGACCGGCGTGTGTGCTGGACTCACTGGGGGCTCCGCCCCCAGACCCCCAGGGCCTATGCCCACCCGCCGCCCGACGCGGTCGGTCGAGAGGTGAAGCAAGCAGGAGGGGGCTCCCGGAGTTCCGGGAGCCCCCTCCTGCTTGTCCCCGCAGGGCCCCTCAGCTCGCCGCGCTGTCCCGGCGTACCGACAGCAGGTCCTCCAACTGCTCCTCACGGGCCTGCGCGGCCACGAAGAGGAGTTCGTCGCCCGCCTCCAGGGAGTCCTCCCGGGAGGGCGTCAGGACGCGCGTGCCGCGGATGATCGTGACCAGGGACGTGTCCTCGGGCCACTCGACGTCCCCGACCTGCGTGCCGGCCAGGGCCGACTCCTCCGGCAGGGTCAGCTCGACCAGGTTGGCGTCGCCGTGGCTGAAGCGGAGCAGGCGGACCAGGTCGCCCACGCTCACCGCCTCCTCGACCAGGGCCGACATCAGACGCGGTGTGGAGACGGCGACGTCCACGCCCCAGGACTCGTTGAACAGCCACTCGTTCTTCGGGTTGTTCACCCGGGCGACCACCCGCGGAACGCCGTACTCCGTCTTGGCGAGGAGCGAGACGACCAGGTTCACCTTGTCGTCGCCGGTCGCGGCGATGACGACGTTGCAGCGCTGGAGCGCCGCCTCGTCCAGGGACGTGATCTCGCAGGCGTCGGCCAGCAGCCACTCGGCCTGCGGGACGCGTTCGACCGAGATGGCGGTCGGCGCCTTGTCGATCAGCAGGACCTCGTGGCCGTTCTCCAGCAGCTCGCCCGCGATCGAGCGGCCGACCGCGCCGGCACCGGCAATGGCGACCCTCATCAGTGACCGCCCTCCTCTTCGGGACCCTTGGCGAACACAGCCTCGACCTTGTCGATCTCGTCGGTACGCATCATCACGTGCACCAGGTCGCCCTCCTGCAACACCGTCTGCGAGGTGGGCAGGACCGCCTCGCCGAGCCGGGTCAGGAACGCCACGCGCACGCCCGTCTCCTCCTGGATCCGGCTGATCTTGTGGCCGACCCAGGCGGGGGAGGTGTGCACCTCGGCCAGCTGGACGCCCCCGGTGGGGTCGCGCCACAGCGGCTCGGCGCCCGAGGGGAGCAGGCGGCGCAGCATCTGGTCGGCCGTCCAGCGGACGGTCGCGACGGTGGGGATGCCCAGGCGCTGGTAGACCTCGGCGCGGCGGGGGTCGTAGATGCGGGCGGCGACGTTCTCGATGCCGAACATCTCGCGGGCCACGCGCGCGGCGATGATGTTGGAGTTGTCGCCGCTGGAGACGGCGGCGAAGGCTCCGGCCTCCTCGATGCCCGCCTCGCGCAGGGTGTCCTGGTCGAAGCCGACCCCGGTGACCCGGCGGCCGCCGAAGGAGGACCCCAGGCGGCGGAAGGCGGTGGGGTCCTGGTCGACCACGGCGACCGTGTGGCCCTGTTGCTCCAGGTTCTGGGCCAAGGCGGAGCCCACCCTTCCGCAACCCATGATCACAATATGCATCGCGTCACACCGTGCTTCCTACGGGCCCTCTGACCGTCAACAATGTCCTGCTCATGTCTCTCTTTCGGCTCGCCAGGCACCAGTCGCGGCCTGAGTGCGGGCCGCCAGGCAACATCATGCCGGTGGAATCACGCCATGATGCCTTCCGGGGGCGGTGCCGCGTTCGACTGCCCGAGTCCAACGTATCGGCAAAGTCGAGGGGGTTGCCGAGGGCCCTGCCGGGCCCCGGCGGGGAGGGAACCGACATATGAGTACCGAGATCGACGTCCTCGTCCTGGGAGGGGCGGGCGTGGACACGATCGTGCACGTGCCCGAGCTGCCCGTGCCGTTCGCCGACAGCCACATGATCCGGCCCGGCATCGTGACGCGCGCGGGCCAGAGCGGGGACTTCGTGGCGCTGGCCGCGAGCGCGCTGGGGCTGCGCACGCACCACATCGACATGCTGGGCGACGACCCCGAGGGCGACCTGGTCCGAGCCCTGCACCGGGACCGTGGCATCGCGCTCACCGCCGTCCCCCAGCCGCTCGGCACCAAGCGCGCCGTCAACCTCGTCGGCCCCGACGGCAGACGGCTGTCGCTGTACGACGCCACGCGCTCGGCGGAGACGGACCGGCTGCCCGAGGCCGTGCTGCGGGAGCTGGCCGCGGCCAGCCGGCACGCCCATGTCGTCATCACCCAGCCGTGCGCCCACGCGCTGCCGGTCCTGCGCGAGGCCGGCATCACGATCTCGACCGACCTGCACGACTGGGACGGCTCCGACCCCTACCACGAGCCCTTCGCCCACCAGGCCGACCTGGTCTTCCTCTCCTGCACGGCACTGGCCGACCCGGAGCGGACCATGCGGCGGATCACCGAGCGGGGCCGGGCCCGGACCGTCGTCGCCACCGCCGGCTCGGAGGGCGCGTACCTGCTGGCCGACGGCGAGCTGACCCACGTACCCGCCGCCCCGCCCCCGGCACCGGTCGTCGACTCCAACGGCGCGGGCGACGCCTTCGCCGCCGCGTTTCTCCACGCCTGGCTGCAGGGTGCCCCGCCCCACCACTGCGCCCTGCACGGCACGGTGGCCGGGGCATACGCCTGCACGGTCCCGTCGACCCGGGCGGACAGCATCGGGCGGGAGGAACTGCTGGCCGGGGTGGCTGAACTGGAGCGGGCGCCGGGCTCGTAGCTCTAGGGGGTGTCCGGTCTCCAGGCCGTGTCCGGCGCCACGTTCTTGCGGCGGCTGATGCTCCGCACGCTCGCCGCGGTGAGGATTACGAGGACGAAGAGTGTGGCCGCTGCGCCGATCAGTTCTGCGGTGGGGTGCATGGGACCTCCAGGGGCGGCGACGGCCGGGCGTCGGACGGGGCTTAGTCATATAGGCATGGGAGCCGGGTGACCTGCCGAATCCGCAGCCGCAGCAGCCTCTGAATTCACTCGGAGAGCAGACGGAACGCCGATGAGGGGTGGCGGGTGGGCGAGCCCGCAATCGAACGCTTACGATCCACTGTTGTGTCCAAACTGACCGACGTGCCCAAACGGATCCTGATCGGGCGCGCACTGCGCAGTGACCGGCTGGGGGAAACACTCCTGCCGAAGCGCATCGCACTACCCGTCTTCGCCTCCGACCCGCTGTCCTCCGTCGCGTACGCGCCGGGGGAGGTGCTGCTGGTCCTGTCGATCGCGGGTGTGACGGCGTACCACTTCAGTCCGTGGATCGCGGTCGCGGTCGTGGTGCTGATGTTCACCGTGGTCGCGTCGTACCGGCAGAACGTGCACGCCTACCCCAGCGGTGGCGGCGACTACGAGGTGGCGAACACCAACCTCGGCCCCCGGGCCGGACTGACGGTCGCGAGCGCGCTGCTCGTCGACTACGTCCTCACCGTCGCCGTGTCGATCTCCTCCGGCATCGAGAACCTGGGCTCCGCGATCCCGTTCGTGGTCGAGCACAAGGTGCTCTGCGCGATCGGCGTGATCGTGCTGCTGACGCTGATGAACCTGCGCGGCGTGAAGGAGTCGGGCTCGCTGTTCGCCATCCCGACGTACGTCTTCGTCGCGGGCGTCTTCACGATGATCGCCTGGGGCGCCTTCCGCGGACTGGTCCTGGACGACACCATGCGGGCACCCACCGCGGACTACGTCATCAAGCCCGAGCACCAGGGCCTGGCCGGCTTCGCCCTGGTATTCCTGCTGCTGCGCGCCTTCTCCTCCGGCTGCGCCGCGCTCACCGGCGTCGAGGCGATCTCCAACGGCGTCCCGGCCTTCCGCAAGCCCAAGTCCAAGAACGCCGCGACCACCCTCGCAATGATGGGCCTGCTGGCCGTCACCATGTTCTGCGGCATCATCGCGCTGGCCGCCGCGACCAAGGTCCGCATGGCCGAGAACCCGGCCCGCGACCTCTTCCACAACGGCGTCCCGCTCGGCGGGGACTACGTGCAGAACCCGGTGATCTCCCAGGTCGCCGAGGCCGTCTTCGGCAAGGGCAGCTTCCTGTTCATCGTGCTGGCCGCGGCCACCGCGCTGGTGCTGTTCCTCGCCGCCAACACGGCCTACAACGGCTTCCCGCTGCTCGGCTCGATCCTCGCCCAGGACCGCTACCTGCCGCGCCAGCTGCACACCCGCGGCGACCGGCTGGCCTTCTCCAACGGCATCGTGCTCCTCGCGGGCGCCGCCGGACTGCTGGTGTGGATCTACGGCGCCGACTCCACCCGCCTGATCCAGCTGTACATCGTCGGTGTGTTCGTGTCGTTCACGCTCAGCCAGACCGGCATGGTCCGGCACTGGAACCGCCACCTGGCCACCGAGCAGGACCAGGCCAAGCGCCGCCGCATGATCCGCTCGCGCGCCATCAACGCCTTCGGCGCCTTCTTCACCGGCCTCGTGCTGGTCGTCGTCCTCGTCACCAAGTTCACGCACGGCGCGTGGGTCGCCCTGCTCGGCATGGTGATCTTCTACGCGACGATGACGGCGATCCGTAAGCACTACGACCGCGTCGCCGAGGAGATCGCCGCCCCCGAGGGCCCGAGCGACGACAGCGTACGGCCCTCCCGCGTCCACTCCGTCGTCCTGATCTCCAAGATCCACCGCCCCACGCTGCGCGCCCTGGCCTACGCCAAGCTGATGCGCTCGGACACGCTGGAGGCGGTCAGCGTCAACGTCGACCCGGCCGAGACCAAGGCGCTGCGCGAGGAGTGGGAGCGGCGCGGCATCGACGTACCCCTGAAGGTCCTGGACTCGCCCTACCGCGAGATCACGCGGCCGATCATCGAGTACGTCAAGGGACTGCGCAAGGAGTCGCCGCGGGACGCCGTGTCCGTGATCATCCCCGAGTACGTCGTCGGCCACTGGTACGAGCACCTGCTGCACAACCAGAGCGCCCTGCGGCTGAAGGGCCGGCTGCTGTTCACGCCGGGGATCATGGTGACCTCGGTGCCGTACCAGCTCCAGTCCTCGGAAGTGGCCAAGCGGCGGGCCCGCAGGCAGGCGGAGTGGAACGCGCCGGGTTCGGTGCGGCGGGGGCCCGCACAGGTACGGTCGAAGGAATCCAACGAGCACAAGTCGTGAGACGACGGCTCGTGTGACGGTTCGTGTGAAGCGGCCGGGCGGCACCCACGTAGACTGGTGGGCTGTTGTCCGGCCGTTTCCGTTCGGCCCTTGCCCCTCACGTGTTTTGGAGTCACCCCACCATGCAGGCAGAACCGAGGAAGTCGCTGGTGGGGGAGGAGTACGAGGTCGAGATCGGCCCCGTCGCCCACGGCGGCCACTGCATCGCCCGTACGTCCGAGGGCCAGGTGCTGTTCGTCCGGCACACCCTGCCCGGTGAACGGGTCGTGGCGCGGGTGACGGAGGGCGAGCAGGGCGCACGGTTCCTGCGTGCGGACGCGGTGAAGATCCTGGACGCCTCCAAGGACCGGATCGACGTCCCCTGCCCGTTCGCCGGCCCCGGCCGCTGCGGCGGCTGCGACTGGCAGCACGCCAAGCCGGGCGCGCAGCGGCGCCTGAAGGCCGACGTCATCGCCGAGCAGCTCCAGCACCTCGCCGGGCTCACCCCGGAGGAGGCCGGCTGGGACGGCACGGTGATGCCCGCCGAGGGTGACAAGGTGCCCGCGGGCCAGGTCCCGTCCTGGCGTACCCGCGTCCAGTACGCGGTCACGGCCGACGGCCGCGCGGGCCTGCGCCGGCACCGCTCCCACGAGGTGGAGCCGATCGACCACTGCATGATCGCCGCGGAGGGGGTCAGCGAGCTGGGCATCGAGAAGCGGGTGTGGACCGGCATGGACTCCGTCGAGGCGATCGCGGCGACGGGTTCGCAGGACCGCCAGGTGATCCTCACGCCGAAGCCGGGCGCGCGCCTCCCGCTGGTCGAGCTCGACCGCCCGGTGTCGGTGCTGCGCGTGGACGAGCGCTCCGGCGGTGTCCACCGCGTCCACGGCCGCCCCTTCGTCCGCGAGCGCGCGGACGGCCGGACCTACCGCGTCGGCAACGGCGGCTTCTGGCAGGTCCACCCGCAGGCGGCGGACACCCTGGTGACGGCCGTCATGCAGGGCCTCCTGCCGCGCAAGGGTGACATGGCCCTCGACCTGTACTGCGGCGTCGGCCTCTTCGCGGGTGCCCTCGCCGACCGGGTCGGCGAGCAGGGCGCGGTCCTCGGCATCGAGTCCGGCAAGCGGGCGGTGGAGGACGCGCGGCACAACCTCGCCGACTTCGACCGCGTCCGCATCGAGCAGGGCAAGGTCGAGAGCGTCCTGCCGCGCACGGGGATCACGGAGGTCGACCTGATCGTCCTGGATCCGCCGCGGGCCGGGGCGGGGCGGAAGACGGTGGAGCATCTGGCGTCGCTGGGGGCGCGGCGGATCGCGTATGTGGCTTGTGACCCGGCTGCGTTGGCTCGGGATCTGGGGTACTTCCGGGATGGGGGGTATCGGGTGCGGACGTTGCGGGCGTTCGATCTGTTTCCGATGACGCATCATGTGGAGTGCGTTGCGATCCTTGAGCCTGCGGCAAAGGGCTCCTGACCTGCAGGTTCGGGTGATGTGCGTTCTGTGCGTCGAGTAGCTGGGGAGCCCTGCTCATTTCTGAGCCCGTGCGCCGGAAGCCGCTCCTGGCCGGCCAGCGCACGGACCCGGGCTCGTCACCGCCAGATGGACTTCAGCTGCCACGCCCGCATGTCGTCGAGCGTGGCGGTGCCTCCCTCGGCGAAGACCTCGACGCCGGTGCTGGAGGGGTCGGGGAAGATCTGGTCGGTGATCACGGCCTCGCCGTTGCCGCCGAAGACCTCGACGGAGGACCAGTCGGCCAGGATCCGCAACTTGACCTTGCCGTTCTTGGGCTTCAGCGGTGCGGTCTGGATACCTGGGAAGGTGCTGTTGAAGTCCCCGGCTCCGGAGCGGGTGCGGTCGACGTACAACTCCTGAGTCGTGGTGTCGTAACCGATGACGGTCTCCTCGCCGCCCGCGCCGGTGCGCACCTTCAGGCCGAAGCGGTCGGCGTCCTTGAGGGAGAAGGTCGCCTCGATGTCGAGTGCCTTGCCCTTGGCCGTGGGGCGGATCAGGGGCTTGGAGGTGCTCTTGACGGTGATGTCGGACGCCGTCGCCGGGCGCTTCCCCCGGAGGGACTCCAGGCTGCCCACCGGCTTGCTGGTCAGCCGGATTCGGCCGTCCACGGTACGCAGGGCCATCTCCCTCGGAACGCTCTGCGCGCTGCGCCATGGGGAGGTGGGGATGGACTGGCCGTAGTCCCAGTTGTTCATCCAGCCGATCATGTAGCGCTTGCCGCCCGGCGCGTTCTCCCAGGAGACCGCCGCGTAGTAGTCCTTGCCGTAGTCGGCCCAGTCGGCGCGCTGTACGACGGACTTGGCGGGCTTTTCGGCCGTGGTGAACTGGTCGGCCAGGACGTGGCCCCAGCCGCCGGTGTTCATGTCGACGATCTGGATCCGCGCCTTCTTGCCGGCGTACGGGCGCATGTCGAAGGAGGCCCAGTCCAGGGTCTCGCTGTCGGCGCCGGTCGCGCTGCGGACGACTCGGCCGTCGACGATCAGGTTGACGGAGGTCTCCTGGGAGACGCGCTGGGCCGGGGCGTCGGACAGCATGATGTGGTCGACGTTGATATGGCCCCAGCCACCGGTGTTGTCGTCGACGATCCTGATCCGCGCCTGCTTGCCGGCGAGGTCGCTGACGTCCCAGGAGGCCCAGTTGAGTGCCTCGGCGTCCTTTCCGGTGGCGCTGCGGACGACCTGGCCGTCCACGAGGAGCTCGACGGCGGTCGGGTTGTCGGAACCTGCGGCGTGATTGCCCCCGCCGATGAGGAAGTTGATGTGTTTCTTGTCGATGGTGAACTCGGGTGACGTGAGGGTGCCGGTGGTGGAGTCGCCGTTCAGGAAGGTGTTGGCCAGACCGTCTCCCAGGAAACCGGAGAGCTGCTGCTGGCCGGGGAGGGTGCCGGTGGCCGGTGCGGTGCCGAAGGCGTCACCGGTCGCCGTCCAGTCGCCGTAGGTTCCGCCTTCGAAGTCGGCGAGGACCGTGCCCTCGGGCGGAGTGCTGTCCATGACGGTTCCGGCCTCGTGCGGATGCCGCCCGCCGCCGATCTTGAAGTTCAGGTAAGGGCTGTCGACGGTGAAGGAGGGGGAGCTGAGGATGCCGGTGGTGCCGTCACCTCCGTGGAAACTGTTGACGAGGCCCTTGCCGTCGAAGCCGTCGACGGTCCCCTGCCCGTCCACCGCCCCGGCTGCCGGTCCCTGGCCGAACGCGGTGCCCGTGTTCGTCCACGTACCGAAGCCGGTGCCCTCGAAGTCCTGTACCACCTTGCCCGTGGGCGGTGTGTAGGTGCCCTTGTCGTCCGCGGTGAACTTCTTGCCGTCGAAGTCTCCGACGAAGTACTGGGCGGCCGAACCGCCCGCGATACCCCCGGGGTTGATGTTGACGACCAGGACCCACTTGATCTTCTTCTTGTCCCCGTCGACCGCGAGGGGGAACAGGTCGGGGCACTCCCACACGCCGCCCGTCGCGCCGGCCGGGCCGAACTCGCTCTGCAGCTTCCAGTCCTTGAGGTTCTTGGACGAGTAGAACTGCACCTTGTGCTCGGCGGACAGTGACACCGTCATCAACCAGCTCTTGGACGGTGCGTACCACTGGACCTTGGGATCGCGGAAGTTGGTGGAACCGATGTCGATCACGGGATTGCCCTGGTACTTGGTCCAGGTGCGGCCGCGGTCCGTGCTGTAGGCGAGCGACTGGGCCTGCTTGCCCCCGTTCTTGTAGGCGCTGGTGTAGATGGCCACCATGGGAGGGTTCTTGTTCGTGCCGAATCCGGTGGTGTTGTTCCAGTCGACGACCGCGCTGCCGGAGAACACCATCTCCTCGTCGTCGTGCGACAGGGCGAGCGGCAACTCCTCCCAGTGCACGAGGTCCTTGCTCACCGCGTGCCCCCAGGACATGTCGCCCCAGGTGTTGCCGTTCGGGTTGTACTGGTAGAAGAGGTGATACTCGCCCTTGTAGTAGACCAGGCCGTTGGGGTCGTTCATCCAGTTCTTCTGCGGTGTGAAGTGGAACTGGGGTCTGTAGATCTCCGTGTACGGCGGGGCGTCGGCGGCGACGGCCTGCGGGGCGAGCGGTGCGGCGGACAGGGCGCAGACGGTCGCCACCGCCGCCATCATCCGTATGCGGGCATTTCGGGATACGCGTACAGAGCTCATGGTGTCTCCTTGTCCCGCGGCCGTCGGCGCAGCGGGGACTGCGGCTTCTGCGCGACGGACCGAAAAGTGCACCCGGGCCGGGGCCGACCATCCGGGTCGTCGGTTCGGGGTGTCATCGTTGACTTGTGTCATCGATGACAGCGAGTGCCCGATTATGAAGCCCAATACGGTCTCCGCGTCAACGGTCCGGGCGCGATTGCTCCGGTACGACCGGCAGTTCATCGGCTGTCGCCGGGCGCCGCGAACCGCGCCGACCCGTCGGCTGTGGCGGGCTCTTGGCGTAGGCGCTCATCCCGGGCCCTTCGGTGACGCCGAGCACGTCCGTGCCGGACAGTTCCGAAGTCGCCGCCCCCGGCGGAGACTCAGTCGACGCTCCAGTCCATCCGCTCCCGGTAGGTGAGGAGCTTGTCGATCGGCGCCCGCGAGGAGCAGATCAGCGTGACGCCGCGGGCCTTGAGCTGGGCCACATTGATTGACGCCGGAGGCGAGCGCGGCCAGCAGCTCGGCCGTGGTGCCGGCGGGCGCGGTCAGTCAGTGCCCGAGAGGTGAAGTGCGTGGCGGAGGGGCGTGATCACAGCCACCGGATCGTCCGCGCAGTCCGGTTCACGACCGTCGCGTAGCCCACGCCGATCACCAGAGAGGCGAACAGGGCGGTGATCGGGAAGTTCTCCTGGAGGTAGGGGTAGACCTGGTAGTGCGTCAGGTAGATGTACAGGGAACTGCTGGCCAGGACGCCCGCGAGTGTGCTGAGGGGGCCGAGGCTGGGCAGGGTCGGTACCCAGATCAGCAGCCCCAGACCGGCGATCACGAGGGCCGTGCGCAGGGGCTGGTCCTCGAACAGGCCGGGCACGGTGAGCAGCAGTGCCGCGGTCAGCAGGGCACGTTGCCGCACGGTGTCCGCCCGGGCGGCCGCCCACCCCAGTGCGAAGAGCCAGAAGACCACTGAGGGGCTCAGCTGGGGTCGGACGGACGCCAGGCCGAGCAGGTCGTAGCGGCCGGCCAGGCCGATGGCCATGAGGGCCAGCGGCACGCCGAACGCGTACCGTCGCTCCAGCCGGTCCAGCAGCGGTACGGCCATGAGGAGAGTCAGGGCGATCAGGAAGTAGACGAGGGCCTCCACGAACCAGTAGGCCCAGTCGAAGCGATCGTTCCCCTGGTCGATGAGGGTGTTGAGCAGCAGGGCGTTGGCGGGATCGTAGAAGTCGGTCAGGAGCACGGCGCCGGTGATCCACACCATGCTCGGCACGGCTATGCGGGCGATGCTGCGCCACAGGCGCCGTATGCGCTCGCGGCGTGTGGCGTCTGTCAGGAGGAAGCGGGCGAAGTTGTAGCCCGCCACGCCGAGGAGGATGTGGGCGAAGCCCTTGATGTCGAAGATCCGGACGTGTGAGCCGACGATGAGGACGATTCCGGCGGCGCGCAGGACGACGCCGGTCTCCAGGGTGCGGCGGGTGCGCCAGGAGTCCGGGCTGGTCCAGGTGCGCAGTGCGCTTCCGATTCCCCGCTCCCGCCGCGGCACCGATCCGTCCCGATCGTCCGGTGTCCGGGCCACGTGTGCGGTCTGGGGACGCAGCTCGCGGATGGTTCTCGTGTGCCAGTCGGCCGGCAGGTGGCCGAGCGACTCCTCCAGGCGCAGCGACATCTCGACGTAGGACAGGGAGTCGCCGCCCAGGCTGACGAAGCTGCTGTCCTCGGTGACGTCGACGCGGTCGAGGATCTCCGCGTAGAGGCGGACCAGATCCTCGGCGGGGTCGGGCGCTGTCTCCGCGGAGGGGCGCGTCAGTTGTCGTACGGCCTCGTAATCGGGCTTGCCCGACGCCAGGCGGGGGAGTTCGGCCAGGGCGCGGACCCGTAGGGCGTGCGGCGGGAGCCCGCACTCCTGCGCTATCAGCCGCCGGATGCGGCCTTCCGCGCTCGCGTCCCCGAGCGCGGTCACGGCCAGGGTCTCACCGTCCCCCGCGCAGTACGCGGCGACGCCGTGTGCCTCCAGCAGGGTCTCGATGCGCTGCGGGTCGATCCGCAGACCGAGGATCTTCACGAAGCGGCTGCGGCGGCCGATGATCTCATACAGCCCATCGGAAGCGCGGCGGGCGAGGTCCCCGGTGCGCAGGTCCTCGACGGTGCGGCCGAGGGAGAGGTCGGCCGGCCTCTCGGCGTAACCGAGCATCACGTTCGGCCCCGAGTAGACCAGTTCCCCGGCATCCGGACCGTGTCCGTCGACGGGGTCCAGCCGGAACGAGCCGCCGGGTATCGGCACACCGATGGCCTCCGGGCGCTCGGCGGCGAGCCGGGGCGGGAGGTAGGCCATGCGGGCCGTTGCCTCGGTCTGGCCGTACATCACGAACAGCTGCCAGCCCGCACGGCGGCCCGACTCGGCGTACCGGGCGACGCGTTCCGGCGCGAGGCGCCCCCCGGCCTGGGTGACGCGGCGCAGGTGCGGCAGGTGCATCCGTGCGAACCCGACCCGGTCGAGCAGGTCGAAGGTGTACGGCACTCCTGCCAGCGAGGTGCCGCGGGCGGTGCGGAACTCGTCCCAGAAGGCGGGGTCGGACACCGACCGTTCGGTGAGGACGAGCCCGGCGCCGCGCAGCAGGTGGCTGTGGATGACGGACAGGCCGTAGCAGTAGTGCATGGGCAGCGTGGTGGCGGCCCGGTCGGTGTCGTCGATGCCGAGGTAGGTGGCGATGGATTCGGCGTTGGCCTGGAGGTTGTCGTGGGAGAGCCGGACCAGCTTGGGTGAGCCGGTGGAGCCGGAGGTGCTCAGCAGCAGGGCCAGGTCCGGGTGGAGGGTGTGGGCGCTCGTGGGGTGCCGTTCGTCGAGGGTCCAGGTCCCGTCGGTGTGCGGGTGGGCCACGACGTCGGGGGCGTACGCCTCGGTCAAGGAGCGGATCGTGCTCTCGCTGTCGCCCGGGACGAGCAGGACGGGGTGGCCGGCGGACAGGGCGGCCAGGTGTGTGACGAGCGCGTCGGTGCGGTTGGCACCGGCCAGCAGTACCAGCCGCCGTACGGGCCCGAGGCGGTCGGCGGTGAGGGCCACCCGCTCGGCCAACTCGCGATACGACAACGTCCCCTCTGGTGTGATGAGCGCGATGCGGTCACCGTGTGCCGCGAGTTCGCATGCGAACGGCACCGCATTCGGCCGCGGGAGCGGCAGGGCGGGCGTGGCCGGGTGGACGGCGGCACCGGAGGGGCCGGTCGGACGGGGAACCGGGAGCGGCGCCGGGACGGGCACGGAGGAGTGGATCACGGGGCGCGCCCTTTCCGCGGCAACGTCCGCTTTAGCAACCCTTGACTGTTAGGCAAGCTTTACCTTATTCATAACGTGGTCGAAAACAAGCCACAGAAAAGTCACAGGATCGCTTCGCCCCTCGCTCTCCACCGACAGCACCGGCGGCGTGTCAGGCGAGCCCCGCAGGAAGGCACCCACCATGCGACGCCCCACGGCTCGTCAGATCACCGCGCTGGTCACGGCCGGTCTACTGCTTCCCGCCCTCGCCGCATGCGGCTCCGAGGACAAGGACACCGAAAGGAAGAACGGGGACTCCTCCCTCGTCATCTACTCCGGCCGCAACGAGAAGCTGGTCAAGCCACTTCTGGACAAGTTGGAGGAGGCTGTCGGTGCCAAGGTCGAGGTGCGCTACGGCGACAGCGCGGAACTCGCCGCCCAGATCCTGGAGGAGGGCGACCGCACCAAGGCCGGGCTGTTCTTCTCCCAGGACGCCGGCGCGCTGGGCGCCCTGTCCAAGGAAGGCATGCTGCAGAAGCTCCCGCAGGCGACTCTCGACGAGGTGGACGACGCCTACCGCGGCTCCGGCGGCGACTGGGTCGGCCTCTCTGGGCGTGTCCGCGTCATCGCGTACAATCCGGACAAGGTGACCGAGGGCGAGGTCCCGGACAGCGTCTTCGACGTCGTCAAGCCGGAGTGGAAGGGCAAGGTCGGCTTCGCGCCCACCAATGCCTCCTTCCAGGCGTTCGTCACCGGCATGCGGGTCCTGAAGGGCGACGACGTCACCCGCGAGTGGCTCGAGGACCTGAAGGCGAACGGTGCCAGGACGTACGCCCACAACCTGGCGACCCTGGACGCGGTCGAGGCCGGCGAGGTCGAACTCGGCCTGGTCAACCACTACTACTGGTACGAGCGGGTCGCCGAGAAGGGCGAGGACGAGGTCGACGCCGAGCTCAAGTTCCTGCCCGGCAAGGACCCCGGCGCGCTGATCAACGTCGCCGGCGCCGGCATCCTCAAGGACAGCGGGCAGAGCGCGACCGCCCAGAAGGCGGTGGACTACCTGCTGTCGAAGGAGGCACAGACCTACTTCGCCGACGAGACCAAGGAGTATCCGCTGGCCGCGGGGGTCACCAGCAAGGTCGAGGGCCTGCCGCCGTTCGATTCCCTGGAATCCCCCGACATCGACCTCGGCAAGCTGCAGTCCCTGCAGGAGACGCTGGCCATGCTCCAGGAAGTCGGACTGGTCTAGCTGTCGTGCCCACATCGCCGTCTTCCGCGCGCCCGACCGGAGCCCTCGCCGCCCCGGTCGGGCGCGAGTCCCAACACGGGCCGGGCAGGGGTCGCGGACGAGGGACGCGCCTGGCGGGACGATGGGTCACGGCCGGTCGCAGACCGCCCCTGATCCTGCTCGTCCCCGCCTGCGTGGCCGCCTTGTTCGCCCTGCTGCCACTCGGCTACCTCGCCGTCCGCGCCCTGGAACGCGGCCCCGCCTTCGCCTGGAACGTCGTCGCCGACCGACGCACCCTGGACCTCCTCGGACGCAGCCTCGGCCTGACCGCCGTGGTGGTGACCGCCTGTCTGGTCCTGGGTGTCTCACTGGCCTGGCTCACCGTCCGCACGCGACTGCCCGGCGGCCGCGCATGGTCGGTGCTGGCCACGCTGCCGCTCGCCGTGCCCAGTTATGTCGCCGCCTTCGCCTGGCTGTCGGCCGAACCGGACCTCGCCGGTTTCGGCGGCGCCGCCCTCGCGCTCACGCTGGTCAGCTTCCCGTACGTGTATCTGCCGGCAGCCGCGGCCCTGCGCGGCATCGACCCGGCGCAGGAGGAGGCCGCGCGCTCCCTCGGCCACGGCCCCCTCGGAACCTTCCTCCGCGTCACCCTGCCGCAGCTGCGACCGGCCGCGGCGGGCGGCGCCCTCCTCGTCGCGCTGTACGTGCTCTCCGACTTCGGCGCGGTCTCCCTGATGCGGTACGACACCTTCACCCGGGCCATCCACACCTCCTACCGCGCCTCCTTCGACCGCACTCCGGCCGCCGCGCTCAGCGTCGTCCTCGTGGCGATGACGATCGCGCTGGTCGCTGCCGAAGCCCGTACCCGCGGCCGGGCCGGCCACGCCAGGACCGGAACGGGCACCGCCCGCCCGGCCGTTCCGGTCGCCCTCGGCCGGTGGCGGCCCTTCGCCCTGCTGTGGTGCGGCACGGTGACGGCCGTCGCCGTCGCCTTCCCGCTGGGCACCCTCGGGTACTGGCTGGCCGTCGGCAGCTCGGCCACCTGGGACCTGGGCGGGCTCGCTCAGACCACGTGGGCCACGTTCGGGGTCGCGGCGGCGGGCGCGGGTCTCACCACGCTCCTCGCCCTGCCGGTCGGGGTGATCGCCGCCCGGCACCGGGGGCGCGGCGCAGGCCTGCTGGAACAGGCGGCCTACGCCGGCCATGCGCTGCCCGGCATCACGGTCGCCCTCGCGCTGGTCTTCTTCGCCGTGCGCTACGCCTACCCGCTCTACCAGCAACTCCCGCTGCTGGTCAGCGCGTATGCGGTCCTCTTCCTGCCGGTCGCGGTGGCTGCCACCCGGGCCGCCGTTCTCCAGGCGCCGCCCGTCCTGGAGGACGTGGCCCGCTCGCTCGGCCGGCGACCGTGGCAGGTGCTGCGCGAGGTCACCGTGCCGCTGGCCGCGCCCGGCGTGGCCGCCGGCGCCGCGCTCACCTTCGTGGTCTGCATGAAGGAACTCCCCGCGACCCTCCTGCTGCGCCCCACCGGCATGGACACCCTCGCCACCAGGCTGTGGACCGAGACCGGCGCGGGATCCTTCGCGGCCGCCGCCCCCTACGCCGCCGCGCTGATCCTGCTGGCCGCCGTCCCCTCGTACCTCCTAGGCAGGCACCGGACATGAACGAACTGCACGTCGAAGGGCTCACCAAGTCCTACGGAGCCGGGGAGCCGGTCCTGCGCGGGCTCGAACTCACCGTCCCCGCAGGCGCGTTGGCCGCCGTCCTCGGCCCCTCCGGCTGCGGCAAGACCACCCTGCTGCGGATCGTCGCCGGATTCCTGCACGCCGACGCGGGCACCGTCCGCCTCGGCGACCGCACCCTCGTCGGCCGCGGCGTCCACATGCCGCCGGAGCGCCGCCGCATCGGCATCGTGCCCCAGGAGGGCGCCCTCTTCCCGCACCTGAACGTCGCCCGCAACGTCGCCTTCGGGCTGGCCGGCACCGACCGGACCGAACGGCGACGACGCACCGAGGAGATGCTGGACCTGGTCGGCCTCGCCGGACACGGCGACCGCATGCCGCACGAACTCTCCGGCGGCCAGCAACAACGCGTCGCCCTCGCCCGCGCGCTCGCCCCTCGCCCCCGACTCGTGCTCCTGGACGAGCCGTTCAACGCCCTGGACAGCGCGCTGCGGACGGGAGTGCGGTCGGACGTACGGGCCGCGTTGCGGGCGACCGGCGCCACAGCGGTCCTCGTCACCCACGACCAGCAGGAGGCCCTGTCCACCGCTGACCTCGTCGCCGTCGTACGGGACGGCCGGGTCGTCCAGTGCGACACCCCGCAGAACCTCTACGGCCGCCCCGCGGACCCCTGGATCGCCGACTTCGTCGGCGACGCCGTCCTGCTGCCCGCCACGGTCGACACCGACGGCACAGCGAGGACCGCCCTGGGCCCCGTACCCCTCGCCGCCCCCCCTGCCGGTCTGCGCGCCGGCACGGTCCTGCTCCGGCCGGAACAACTCCTCCTGACCGACGCGGACTCCGAGGGCTCGGTCAGGGGCACGGTGACCGACGTCTCGTACCACGGCCACGACGCCATGGTCACCGTGACCGTCGAAGGCCACGACACCCCGGTCGGCATCCGGGTCGCGGGCCCCCTGACCGTTCGCCTGGGGGAGAGGACGGGTGTGCGCGTCGTGGGCGAAGGCGGCCTTCACCGTAACGACGGTTCACCGGAGCCCATTGCTGGTTAGGGTGACAAGCAGGGACTGGCGGGGGCGCGGCAGCGCGGTGGCGGCGGGGGACATGGGACTGCGACACGAACCACTGCCGCGGAAGACCGCGTTGCTGCCCCCGGCGCTGCGCATGCCGCTCGGGATCGTCGCGGCCCTCGCCGCGCTGGTGGTCCTCGTGCTCGGGGTCCTGGTCGCCGGAGACAGCGAGCCCGGCAGGGTGGACAGGTGGGTCGTCCGGCCGACGGCGGACAGTGTGGGACCGCCCTGGCGGCACGTCGCTCTGGGCACGGACTTCCTGGGGGAGCCCGTGGGAGCGGCGGCGCTGGTCCTGGCCGTCGTGGCAGGCTGTCTGCTGGTTCGGTGGCCCCGCGCGGCGGTGCTCGTCGTGGGCGGCGCCGGCATGAGCGTCGGGACGACTACGCTGCTCAAGCCTCTGGTGGGACGCACCATCCACGGCGACGGCAACCTGTCCTACCCGAGCGGGCACACCGCCTTCCTCACCGCGCTCGCCGTCACGGTGGCGCTGTGCGCGGCCGGCCGGCTCGGCCTCGGCAGGACGGCCGGCACGCTGCTCGTGCTCGCCGCGGCGCTGGTCGCCGGGGCCGCCATGGGCTGGGCGCAGGTCGCCCTGGGCGCGCACTACCCGACCGATGTCCTCGGCGGCTGGTGCACCGCGCTTGCGGTGGTACAGGCGACCGCGTGGCTGGTCGATCGGCCGGCCGACGCCCGGCGACGCTGACCTCACGTCACGCCAAGCGGCGGAACACGGGCTTCACCGGTCGTCTCCCCAGCCAGGGTGTGGGGTCGGCGGCGTCCAGTGCCTTGCGGTACACCGCGCATGCCTGGGCCACCACGTCGACGGTGTGGTCGATGTCGGCCTCGCTGAGCGCGCTGCTCACCACGAACGACGGGGCGAGCACCCCGCCCGCGAGGAGCCGGCGCAGGAACAGGGTGCGGTACTGCTGCGACGGCTGCCCGTTCTCGTCGAGGGTGGCGAAGACCAGGTTGCTGGCCCGGCCCCGGACCACGATCTGGTCGCCGACGCCCATGCCGGCCGCGGCGGCGCGGACCCCGGCGGCCAGCCGCTCGCCGAGGGCGTGCAGTCGAGCGGTGACGCCTTCCTCGGAGTAGGTGGTCTGCACGGCCATCGCGGCGGCCAGGGAGTGCGTTTCCGCGCCGTGCGTGGTGGACAGCAGGAACACCCGCTCGCCGGAGTGCCGCAGGCCGCCGCGTTCCATCAGGTCGCGGCGCCCGGCCAGCGCGGAGACGGCGAAGCCGTTGCCCAGCGCCTTGCCGAACGTGGACAGGTCGGGGACGACGCCGTACAGGCCCTGGGCGCCCGCCTCGGACCAGCGGAAGCCGGTGATCATCTCGTCGAAGATCAGTACGCAGCCGTGCCGGTCGGCCAGCTCGCGCAGGCCGGCGAGGTACCCGGGCGGCGGCTCGGTGTGGGTGGCGGGTTCGAGGATCAGGCAGGCGATCTCGTCCCGGTGGCGGGTGAGCAGCTCCTCCGTGGCGGCCAGGTCTCCGTACGGGAACGACACGGTGAGGTCGGTGGTCGACGCCGGGATGCCGGCGGACATCGGCGTGGTGCCGATGAACCAGTCGTCGACGGAGAAGAACGGATGGTCGGCGCAGAGGGCCACGCGCGGGCGGCCGGTCGCGGCGCGGGCGAGGCGTACGGCAGCGGTGGTGGCGTCGGAGCCGTTCTTCGCGAACTTCACCATCTCGGCGGTCGGCACCGTGGCCAGGAAGCGTTCCGCGGCCTCGACCTCGACGATGGACGGGCGGACGAAGTTGGAGCCGCGTTCGAGTTCCCGCCGCACCGCCTCGATCACGCGGGGGTGGGCGTGGCCGAGGCTGACCGAGCGCAGGCCGGAGCCGTACTCGATGTAGCGGTTGCCGTCGATGTCCCACACGTGGGCGCCGTGGCCGTGGCTGATGACCGGGGCCAGGTGCTCCGGGTACTGGTCGTCGCCCTTGGCGTAGGTGTGCGCGCCCCCGGGGATCATGGCGTGCAGGCGCTCGTTCGCCCTCCGCGACCGCGGCAGGACGAACTCCTCCGTCTCTACGGTGTGTTCGGTGTCCACGTGGACCTCAGCTTTCCAAGTGCTTCAGGACCTCGGCGAGGCTCGGCGCCTCCCGGTCCCGCTGGGACATCGAGGTGACCGGCAGCGGCCAGGGGATGGCGAGCTCCGGGTCGTCGTAGGCGATCGTCACGTCCTCGGCCGGATCGTGCGGGCGGTCGATCCGGTACGAGGTGTCGGCGGTTTCGGTCAGCGCCTGGAAGCCGTGCGCGCACCCCGCCGGGATGTAGAGCGTCGTCTGGGTGTCGCCGGACAGCTCGAAGAAGGCCCGGCCCAGGTAGGTCGGCGAGTCCGTCCGCAGGTCCACGACGACGTCGAAGACCTTGCCGTACGAGCACCGCACCAGCTTGGCCTCGCCGGCGCCGGAGCGCAGGTGCAGACCGCGCAGCACGCCCCGGACCGAGCGGGACAGGCTGTCCTGGACGAAGGCGCCCGGGTCGAGGCCGACGGAGCGGACCACGTCGGCGTCGAAGGTGCGGCAGAAGAAGCCGCGTTCGTCGGCGTACGGCGTCGGCTCGAACAGGTACGCGCCGGCGATCTGCGGGACTTCGGTCGCCTTCATCGAGCCTCCCGATACGTGGGGGTCTGGGTGGGGTCCGCCGCCGGGAACAGGGCCGTGGTCAGGGCGGTGAACTGGTCCTCGAGTTGCCGGGCGGTGACCCGGTTCCGCTCGGTGAGGGTCCGTCGCAGTTCCGCCGAACGCTTCTCCAGCGCCCGGAACTGTTCGAGCAGCCGGTCGGCGTCGACCTCGCGCGCCGGGTGGCAGAACGCGTCCAGCCCCATCCGGGCCATGAGCGCGTCGCTCTTCGCCGCGTAGCTGAGGGCGAGCGTCGGTGTGCCGGCCTTCAGGGCGCAGACCAGGTTGTGGTAGCGGGTCGCCACCACGGCCTCGGCAGCCGCCGTCTCCGTCATCAGGCCGGCCAGCGAGGCCGCCTCGGCAGCGGTGACCAGCGGCGAGTCCACCGCGTCGAGGATCGCCGCGACCACCGGCGCGTCGCACGCGTCGCCGGTGAGCAGCCGGACCGGCCTGCCGTCCTCGACCAGCGCGCGGACGAAGCGCGTCACCCCGTCGAGGTAGCGCCGGTGGATCTCCTCGGCCCGGGCGCGGTCGTCGTTGCCGCCGTGGAACGCCATGACGCCGACGCAGACCGGGCCCGGTGAGTCCGGGGGCCCCGGGGGCGCGCTCGTCCGCGGTGCCGGCAGGGCGAAGGCGAGGTCCGGGTAGACCTCGTCGCGCGACGTGTCCACGCCCATCGCCCGCATCGCGTCGCGGGACTGGTCGTCCCGGTACGAGCGGTACGCGGCCAGCCGCGCCGACCAGCGCACCAGGGCCCGGGTCGGCCGGTCGCGGATCGGGGCGGCGCCGACGCCGACCAGCGCGACCCGGGTGCGCAGCAGCCGGCCGGACGCGCAGAGCAGGAACAGCGAGTACGGGAAGCCCCACGGCCGCAGCGGCAGCGTGGCCTCCAGGACGCCCATGCCCGGCACGATCACCGCGTCGTGCCGCCGCACCCAGGCGGCGGTGCGGAACACGTCGACGAGTTTCCCCAGGCCCTTCGCCGCGATCGCGCCCGCACGCGAGGCGGTCCGGTACTCCCCGCGGTACCAGTGCAGCCGCGTCGCGGGGATGCCGTACCGGGCCGTGACGACCTCCGGGCCGCCGCAGAGGGCGTCCACGACCGCCTTCGGGTGCTCGGCGCGCAGGTATCCGAGCACGGCTTCGAGCGACCCGTCGTTGCCGAGGTTGCCGGAGCCCAGCAGGCCGAACACGCCGATGCGGGCAGGGGTCACGCCCGCCTCCCCTCTCGGCCGGCGACGAGGGCGTCGACGGAGACCGTGAGCCGGTCGGGGGCGACCGGGGCGCGGTCCTCGACCCGCTCGCCGGCGCCCGGCCGGACCCGGCTGGTCAGCCACGCGGCCAGGTGGCGGTAGCAGGTGCGCCGGTCCGCCGGGGACAACGGCGCCCGCCGGATCGCGGAGGCGAAGCCCCAGACGTACTCGGCGAGCAGCCGGGGCGTCGGGTGCAGCGGCCCGGCCCGGCGCGGGTCCAGGTTGACGCACCGGGAGCGCTTGGACGGGTTCGCCCGCTCGGCGCGGGTGGGGTGGTCGCGGCGGAAGTACAGCAGGTCCGGCACCTGGTGGAAGGGGCCGTGCAGGGTGATCTCGGCGACGAACGTCCGGTCCGCGTGGTGGTAGCTGTCGTGCGGTTTCACGCGGCGCAGCACGTCGGCCCGCATCACCCCGTAGAAGTCGTCGCCGCCGGGCTCGAACAGCAGGCTGCGGAAGCGCTCCGGCGCGTGCGGCGAGTCGGTGGCGAGCCCGTACGCGTAGGGGACCTTCACCTGGCCGTCACCGTCGATGACCGCCTGGCCGGAGTGCGCGAGGATCACGTCCGGCCGCTCGTCCAGCGCCTCCACACAGCGCCGCAGCAGGTCCCGGGCGTACAGGTCGTCGTGCGAGGCCCACTTGAACAGCTCGCCGCGGCACTCGGTGAACACGTAGTTGTGGTTCGGCGCGGCGCCGATGTTGCGCGAGAGGCGGATGTACCGGATGCGGGAGTCCTGCGCGGCGTACGTGCGGCAGATGTCCTGGGTGCCGTCGGTCGAGGCGTTGTCGGAGATGACCAGTTCGAAGTCCTCGTAGGTCTGGCCGAGCAGGGCGTCGAGCGCCTCGGCGAGGTACTCCTCGCCGTTGTAGACGGGCAGGCCGATACTCAGCCGGGGATGGGCGGTCATGGCGTCCTCACTTCACGGAAAAGGTCTTGGTGGCGCTCACGCAGGGCGGAGCGCAGGTGCAGCCACCACACGGCCGAGCTGCAGACGGTCGCGGCGGCGACGCCCCAGGCCGAGCCGACCGTGCCGGCCACGGCCGCCCCGCCGAGCCCGCCGATGACGTAACAGGCGGAGGCGAACAGCTGGCTGCGCAGGCTGCGCCGGGCCGCGCCGAGCGCGCGCAGTCCGGCCGCCGCGCCGGTGCCGAGGCCGGCGCCCGCGACGCCGAGCGTGGCCGGCACGATGAGCTCCGCGGCAGAGCTCCAGACGTCGCCTAGCACGAGTTCGCCGAGCCGGTCCGGCATCAGCAGCAGGGCCGTGCCCCACAGCAGTGCGGCGGCGGCCTGCCCGCCGCCGAGCAGGAGGCAGAACCCGGCCAGCCGGTGCGGGGCTCGCCGCAGCACCCGTGCCGCCTCCGCGACGGTGACCAGCGAAAGCCCCATCAGCACGGCGAGGAACGGGCCGAGCAGCAGCTCCGCGCCCCGGACCGCACCCACCGCGCCGACGCCGACGATCGCGCCGAGCCCATACGCCCGCAGCTGGCTCGCGCCGCTGACGCCGACGTTCTCGACCAGGTACCGGTAGCTGAGATCGCGCTGCTCGCGCAGCCACGCGCGCGCTCCGGTCAGCCGCGGCCGGATGCCGGCCTGGAAGCAGCCGTACACCGCGGCCACCGCGGCGGAGGCGCCCCAGGCGAGCACGAAGGCGGCCACGCTGCCGACGCGGGCGGCCACCACCATGGCCGGGACGAGCGCGACGCCCCACACGACGTCGTTGACGAACGCCTTCCGCCCCTTGCCGGCGGCGAAGAACGCGTACCGCCAGGCGTCCTGCAGCAGCAGCCCCGGCAGCATGACGCCGAGGCAGGCGAACGCGGAGCCCACGCTGCCGCCGAGCGCCGGCCCGGCCACCACACACGCCGCGCCGATGGCGGCACCGACACCGACGGCGGTTCCCGACGACCGGGCCACCGCCCCACGCCAGGAGGCGTCCGACACGCCGCTGAAGCGCACCACGAGCGGGTCGGTGGCCAGCCCGCGGGAGACGCTGAGCACCACGCCGTAGGTCACCCAGGCCAGGCCGAACACGCCGAACGCGGCCAGCCCGAGCGAGCGCGCCACGTAGATGCCCACCGCGAAGTTGGTCACGCTGGAGGCCGCCTGGTCGGCCAGTCCCCAGGACAGCCGGCCGACGAGGGCCCGCCGGGCGGACCCGGCCGGTGTCGTCGTCTCCCCGTCGGTGGTCATCGGCGTCATGCCTTGATCAGTCCGGCGCCGCGCAGGGCGTCGGCCGCGGCGGCGACGGTGCCGAACGGCAGCCCGGACCGCTCGGCGACGTCCAGCAGACTGTGCTCGCCGTCGGAGAGGTTGAGCACCCAGAGCATGGCCATCTGGGCCTGCTTGGTGTCACTGCGGCCGCCGAGCGCGTCGTACAGCCCACGGCGGCCCAGCTGCGGTTCGCCATAGGGGCTGAGGTTCAGGTACCTCCGGTTGCGGTCCAGGACGGCGAACGCCTCGCGGCAGACCGCCAGGGTGTCCGCCATCGCCTTGGGGGAGACGAAGTCCAGGTTGTCCGCCGAGGTGTGGTACTCGGGGTAGCCGGCGTACGGGGTCCGGGTGAGCGAGCCCACGCCCAGATCGAACCCTGGCGAGCAGAACTGCCGCTCGTCATAGCCGTACGGAGTGAACTCGGTGACGCGGTGCGGGCGTTCGGACGCGGCCAGCACGTGCCGCAGCACGCGGTCGATCTCGGCGTCGCCGCGCCTGCTCTGCTTGTACGTCAGGTCGCCCGGGTCGCCGGCGCAGGCCAGCACCAGCCCGTGCTTGACCCGCTCCACCCGCTCCGCGTTGCGGGCGAGCCAGGTGATCGCCCCGATGGTGCCGGGCGCGAAGAGGAACCGGTAGGTGTAGTACGGCGTCCGCTCCGCCAATTCCCGGGCCAGGAACGTCGCCACCGCGATGCCGGCCAGGTTGTCGTTGGCCAGCGACGGGTGGCAGACGTGGCAGGAGACGATCACCTCGTCGGGGACCTGTCCCGGGACCACGTGCTCGGCGTAGGTGAGGTGGCCGTCGGCGAGGGTGGAGTCGATGCACACCTCGTACTCGCCGTCCGGCATCGCGTCCAGGGTCTCCTGGGCCAGGCAGAACCCCCACTCCGGCTTGTAGTAGCTGGTGCGGTACGGCACCCAGCTCGGGTGCTCCGGCAGGGTGTGCAGGTGTTCCCGCAGCTCGGCCAGCGGCAGGGTCGCCGACACCGGCACGCTGTAGCCGAGGACGTGGAGGCTGGACGCGGCGAAGTCGACGACCCGGCGGCCGGTGGTGTCGGCGATGTACGCGTCGCGGATGTTCCACTCCTGCGGCACGGTCCAGTCGAGCACCTGGGTCCCGGTCGGCACCTCGTGCACCCGCAGCGGGATGTGCTCCCCGACGATGTCCAGGGTGGCGCGCACGCCGTCGCCGGTGATGCTCCGGCACAGCGGGTACAGCCGCTCCACCAGCGCGTACATCTCCTCGCCGGTCGCGGTCATCGGCTGTTCGCCGGCCGCGGTCACCGGCGCCACCGCAGGGTGTCGTCGACGGTGCCGGCGTCGGACGCGGCGCGCAGCACGGCGAGGCGGGTGAAGCGCCGGTCGAAGTCCCCCCGGGTCAGCCCGTGTTTCCGGTAGGCGTCGGCGAGTTCGAGCGCGCCCCGCTTCACCGTCCACTCGCAGTCGAAGCCGGGTATCGCCGCGCGGAACCGGGAGAAGTCCACCCGGTACGACCGCGGATCGGCCCCGGTCTCCCCGGTGATCACGACCTTCGAGCCGGGTACCGCCTCGGCGACCTGCCCGGCGATCTCGGCGACCGTGACGTTGTTGGTCTCGCTGCCGATGTTGAACGCCCGGTCGTGCACGGCTTCCCGCGGTGCCGTCAGCGCGGCCGTGAAGGCCCGGGCGATGTCGGCGGCGTGCACCAGCGGGCGCCACGGGGTGCCGTCGGAGAGCACCAGCACCTCGCCGGACAGGAGCGCGTGGCCCACCAGATTGTTGAGCACGATGTCGGCGCGCAGCCGGGGCGAGTAGCCGAAGGCGGTGGCGTTGCGCATGAACACGGGGGTGAAGTCGCCGTCGGCCAGCGCGTGCAGGTCGTCCTCCACCCGCACCTTGGACTCCGCGTACGGCGTCACCGGGCGCAGCGGGGCGTCCTCGCCCACCAGGTCGTCGCCGCCGGCGGCGCCGTAGACCGAGCAGGTGGACGCGTACAGGAAGCGCCGCACTCCGGCGTCGCGGGCCAGCCGGGCCAGCCGCACGGACGCGTGGTGGTTGATGTCGTAGGTGAGCTCGGGCGCCAGCGATCCCAGCGGGTCGTTGGAGAGGGCGGCCAGGTGGATCACGGCGTCGACGCCGGCCACGTGTTCCGCCGTGACGTCCCGCAGGTCGACCCGGTGCCCCTGCGGGTCGGCGGGCGTCGGGCCGAGGACGCAGTCGGCGAACAGGCCGGCGTCGAGGCCGACGACTTCGTGTCCGGCGGCCGCGAGGACCGGGGCCATCACGGTGCCCAGGTAGCCCTGGTGTCCGGTGAGCAGTACGCGCAAGGTTCAATCCCCCAGGTCGAGAACGAGTTTGGTGACGGCGAACGCCTCGGCGTAGCGCTCATGGCATTCGATGCCGCGGATCCGGGCGAGGCCCAGGAAGGCCTCCCGGTCGTACCAGGGCCGGTGGCGCTGCGAGGGGTAGTGCTCCTGCAGCAGCCGCACCTTCTCCTCGGCGATCTCCGGCGACAGCGGCTGGTACGCCGCCGGTCGGCCGAGATCGCCGTCCCACTTGACGATCTCGTAGCCGAGCACGAGGTGGTCGCGGAACGCGGTCGGTATCAGCTGCGCCAGGCCGCGGTGGTCCTGGTGGGCGTCATCGGTCCGCGGGGCCAGCACGAGGTCCGGCTCCGTCCGCGCGCGCAGTTCCTCGACCGCTGCCTTGGCCTCCTCCCAGTGCGCCGGCAGTCGGCCGTCCGGCAGCTTGTGCACCGTCAGCCGCAGGTCGGCGCCCGGGCAGAAGGCGGCGAGCGCGACCTGCTCCTCCTGCTCCCGCTCGCTGCCGCCGCCGGAGAGCACCAGCGCCTCGACGCGGACACCCGGCCGCGCCCGGCACAGCGTCAGCAGCGTGCCGCCGGCGCCGATGGCGATGTCGTCGCAGTGCGCGCCCACCGCGACGATCCGGTCCGGGCGCCCGGCCCCGAGCCGGATCACGCGCTCACCGCCGCGCTGTCCTTTTCCCACACGGCCCACGGGCGGTCCCCCCGGGCGTAGGCCTCGTCGAGCGCGGCCCGCTCCTTCACGGTGTCGGTCGGCTTCCAGAAGCCGCGGTGCTGGTGCGCCACCAGCCGGCCGCGCTTGGCCAGTTGGGCGCATCCGTCCGCGACCAGGTCCCCACCCTCCGGGATGTGGTCGAAGACCTCCTGGCGGAGCACGAAGTAGCCGCCGTTCTCCCACAGCGGCAGTTCGCTCACCGCGGTGATGCCCCCCACCAGGCCGTCCTCGCCCAGCTCCACGCAGTGGAACGACGACTGCGGCGGCACCACCATCATCGACGCACCGGCGTCCCGCTGCGCGAACCGGTCGATCATCTCCGGCAGCGGGGCGTCGGTGAGCACGTCGGCGTAGTTGGCGAGGAACATCTCGTCGCCGTCCAGGTGGTGCCGCACCCGGCGCAGCCGCTCGCCGATCGGCGACTCGATGCCGGTCTGCGCGAACGTGATCGTCCAGTCCGAGATGTCGGTGGACAGCAGCTCGGTCCGCCCGCCGCGCAGCACGAAGTCGTTGGACGTCGTCTCCTCGTAGTTGAGGAAGAAGTCCTTGATGTGGTGCGCCCCGTATCCGAGGCACAGGATGAACTCCGTGTGCCCGAAGTGCGCGTAGTAGCGCATGACATGCCAGATCAGCGGTCTGGGGCCGACCATCGCCATCGGCTTGGGCACGTCGTCGGAGGTTCCATTGCGCATCCGCATCCCGTAACCGCCGCAGAACAGAACGACCTTCATGCCTTGACCTCGACAATGCTCAGTTCCGGTATGGGAAAGACCAGCCGGCCGCCCCAGTCGTGCACGAAGGACAGCTGCTCGACCAGTTCGGCCCGCAGGTTCCACGGCAGGACGAGGACGTAGTCCGGCCTGTCGGCGGCGATCTGCTCGGGCGGCAGGACCGGGATGCGGGTGCCCGGGGTGAACCTGCCGTGCTTGTAGGGATTGCGGTCGACCGTGTACGGGAGCAGGTCGGGCCTGATGCCGCAGTGGTTGAGCAGGGTGTTGCCCTTGCCCGGGGCGCCGTAGCCGACGACCGTCTCGCCGCGCTCGGCCACCTCGATGAGGAAATTGAGCAGGTCCCGGCGCACCTTGGCCACCCGGGCGGAGAACTCGGTGTACCCGGACAGCTCCTGCAACCCGGCGGCCTTCTCCCGGTCCAGTACGTCGGCCACCCGCTGCGTCGGCTCGCCCGCCACCTCGGCCGGCCGGGCCCACAGCCGGATGGAGCCGCCGTGCGTGGGCAGCAACTCGACGTCCACGAGCGTGAGTCCGCCGCTCGCCAGGGCCCGGGTCGCGGACGCGACCGTGTAGTACTGGAAGTGCTCGTGGTAGATCGTGTCGTACTGGTTCTCCTCGATCAGGGTCAGCAGGTGCTGCACCTCGATGGAGACCCAGCCGTCGTCGGCGACCAGGGAGCGCAGGCCCTGGGTGAACCCGACCACGTCGGGGATGTGCGCGTACACGTTGTTGGCCACGACCAGGTCCGCCGGGCCGTGTTCGGCGCGGACGGCGGAGCCGGTGTCCGGGCTCAGGAACTCCGTGAGCGTGGGCACGCCCGCCTCGCGCGCCGCGGCCCCGACGTTGACCGACGGCTCGATGCCGAGACAGCGGATCCCCCGGTCCACCACGTGCTTCAGCAGGTACCCGTCGTTGCTCGCGACCTCGACCACGAAGGCGTCGGAACCGTCGGAGCCGTCGGAGCCGGCGGTGCCGAGTCCCACCCGCTGTACGGCGTCGGCGACGAACGTGCGCGCGTGCTCCACCCAGGAGGTCGAGTACGAGGAGAAGTACGCGTACTCCTTGAACGTCTCCTCCGGCGTGATCAGCGGCGGGATCTGCGCCAGCCAGCAGTCGGTGCACACCCGCAGGTGCAGCGGGTACGCGGGCTCCGGCCGGTCCAGTTGGTCCGCGGCGAGAAAGCTCTCGCACGGTGGTGTCGCGCCCAGGTCGACGACGCTCGCCAGCGCCGCCGAGCCGCAGAGTCGGCATCGTGTCATCTACTGCCCCCCATTGATTCCGTCCCCCATTGATTCCGACCGACCCGCGATCGCGGTGCGGTACTCCTCCACCAGGCGCTCCAGCCCGACGGCCGGGCTGAAGTCCTGCTCGTAACGGCGCCGGGCCGCCTCGCCCATCTCCCGGTTGCGGGCCGCCCCGGCCGTGATCCGGCGAATGCGGGACGCGAGCGAGGCGGACTCGCCCGGCCGGTGCAGCAGTCCGGTCACGCCGTCGTCGACGAGTTCGACGAAGGCGCCGTGACCGGCGGCGACGACCGGGACCCCGGCCGCCATCGCCTCCACGACCACCAGGCCGAACGCCTCCAGCCATGTGGAGGGAGCCACCACCGCGACCGACCGCGCGACGGCCTTCCGGCACTCCGCCGGGTCCAGCAGGCCGACGTAGCGCACGTCGTCCCGGCCCGCCGCCCAGGCGGTCACCTCCCGCTCCAGCGGCCCCGTGCCGGCGATCACCAGCGGCACCCCGACACCGCCGCCCGCGGCGATCTCGTCCCACGCGGCCATGAGCAGCCGCACACCTTTGGCCTGAGCGAGCCGGCCGAGGTAGAGCAGGTGCTCACCGGCGTCCGCCCGACGGACGTCCGGCTCGGGCACGAAGTTGTGCTTCACCGCCAGCCGCTCGGCCGGCATGCCGGCCCGCACCAGGACGTCGCGCTGCGCCGCGGAGATGCAGAAGAACCGCTCCACGCCGGACCACCACCGCCGCCGGTTGACCGACAGGCTGACCGCGAGCGGCACCGTCGCCAGCCGCGAGTTCCGGTAGCAGCCGTGCCGGACGGCGGGCAGCGGCGTCGCACCGACGCACTCGGCGCACGGCCGGCCGTCCCGCTGGAGCGTGCCGGGCGGGCAGACCTGGGTGTAGTTGTGCAGCGTCGCGACGGCGGGCACGCCGGCGTCGGCACAGGCGGCCAGCACCGCGGGCGACAGGAGCGGGAAGACGTTGTGGACGTGCACCACGTCCGGCCGCTCCGAGCGCAGCCGGGCGGCGAGTTCCGCGCGGACCGCCGGGTTCCACGGCACCAGCAGCGGCAGCGCGGCCTTGCCCAGCAGGGACCGGGCGGCGATGTCGTCGCTGCGCCGCTCGAACACCTCGACCCGGTGGCCGGCTCCGCGGAGCAGCGCCACCTCCTGGTCGACGACCTTGTTCTCCCCGCTCGGCTGCGCCGAGGCGTAGCGGTTGTGCACCACGAGAACGTGCATGCTCAGGTCACCTCCGTTCTCCGGGATCGCAGCGGGACGCGCCGTCGAGGGACTTCGGGCGCCGACGGGGGAGGGGCCGCGGACGCCGCCAGCAGTGAGGCGGCCACGGCCAGGTGCAGCAGGTACGGCGAGGCGTCGCCGAGCCCGGCCTCGGTGTACGACGCGATCGCGCAGTAGCTGATCAGGAAGATCGCACACGCCCTCGACAGCGACGGCGGCCGCAGCAACGCGACACCGCCCAGCACGACGACGACCGCCGCCACGAGCGCGACGCCGGTCATCCCCTGCTCCTGGTAGACGGCCAGCCAGCTGTTGTCGATCGGCAGCCCGCCGAACGACTTGTCGCCCAGGCCCGCGCCGAACAGGTGCTCCGAGGTCGTCCGGGGCGCTGCCAGCAGCGCGTCCCAGACCTTGGCCCGGCCGGTGAGGTTGGAGAAGTTCTCCTGGCTCTGCCCGCGCAGGAACCACGCCCGCAGCGCGGAGCTGAACGCCACCGCGGCCACCGTGGCGCACAGCACCGACCAGGCGAAGAACCGGCGGGCGGCGGCGCTGGTCAGGACGAGCGAGCCGATCGCCAGCGCCAGCCCGATGAGCAGGCCGAGCGTGGCCGTGCGGGTGTGGGTCAACGCCAGCAGGACGAGGGACGGCACGATGACCACGGCCGCGCTGCCCCGGTCGGTCCGGCGGCCCAGGACGAGCAGCACGGTGAGCCCGATGATCACCGCCGCGTACTGTCCGATCTGCGGCGGAGTGAGCGGCCACAACGCGCCGACCAGCCGCCCGCCATAGAGCTCGGGCAGGGCCGCGCCCGGTGAGATGGCCAGGCCGGCGGCCACCGACCCGAGCACCGCGAAGTACATCCGGATGTGGTGCCGGACGAAGGTCAGGCCACCGTCCCACCAGCGGCTGAGCAGCCACAGCGTGCCGACGAAGAGAGCCAGCCGGGCGCAGCGGAACAGCGCACCGAACCCGGACTCCAGGTCCGCGCTGGAGATCACACTCGGCACCAGCAGCAGGGTGAGCAGCAGCAGGAAGGCACTGGGCCGGATGCGCAGCCGGAGATTGAGTGCGAGCGCCAGCGCGAACGCGGCGACCAGCGCGCCCATGGTGACCATCTGGATGAGGGAGCGGGGCAGCGGGACGATGGTCTTCGCCCCGGCGGAGCCGAGCGTGTTGAGGACCAGCAGTCCCCAGACTGTCCCGACGATCTTCGGCGTGCGGTCCGCGGCCATCTCAACCACCGTCCCGTGCGCGGAAGGTGCTGCCCGCGTCCTGCCGGTACGGCATGCCCTGCCACTGCCCGGAGTCCAGCTCCCGGCTCGGGTCGTGGGCGACGAAGGTCCAGGGTCCGACGTAGACGTTGTCGTGCCAGCGGTTGTGCTGCTTGCGGGTGATCGCCTCGGCCACCCGTTCGCCCTGGTACGGCGACCAGTCCGGATAGGTGCCGTAGTTGGCCAGCACCGCCATGCGGCCGCACTTCACCGCGCACTTGACGACGGACGGGTCCAGTACGAAGCGGTTGTGGTGGATGTCCACCCGCTGGGTCTTCCAGCGGCAGTCGGCGTAGAGCGGCGCGGTGGCGATCGCGGGCCGCGCACAGCGGTCGGTGTCCCGCACCAGCAACGTGCAGTCGCCGGAGGAGGTGTTGGCCGGGCTGTTGCAGAACCGGTCGGCGTTCTCCCACAGGGTGATCCCGGACCAGTTGTCCTCCAGCAGGTTCTGCGCGATCTCGATCCTGTCCGTGCGGGCCCGGACCCGTGGTTCGCCGCCGGACTCGGACAGGTAGACCGTCGCGAACGGGAAGCTGTCGCCGCGGTCGGCCGCCTTGCGGCCCTCGACCCAGTTGTTCCGCCGGATCGTGTTCTTCCGGATGACCGCGTTGTAGCTGGTCTCGTAGATCAGCGCGGCGCCGTCGTTGGCCTCCAGCACGTTGTTCTCGATACGGAAGTCGTTGTTGTTGGTGTCCGCCCACAACCCGGCGCCGCGGTTGCCGTGCACCCGGTTGCCGCGTACGTCGGCACCGTCGACGGCCCAGAACTTGATGCCCCCGGTGCAGCCGCAGCCCGGCCGCCGCCGCTCCCAGTCGCCGGTGTTGTTGCCCGTGATCTCGTTGCCCTCGACCACCAGGCCGCTGATCCGGCCGTTGCCCTTGTACGCGTTCATGCCGTACTGGCCGTTGCCGCGCAGGCAGCTGGCGCGGACCCGCTGGCGGGCACCGGCCATCAGCCCGGCGCCGGAGTTGTGCTGGATCGTCGCGTGCTCGATCACCCACCCGTCGGCCGAGTCGTGGTTGACCACGCCCTCGTCATGCGGCGCGACGAAACGCTGCACGGTCAGGTGGCGGATGGTGACGTCGCGGGCGCTGCCGCCGAACGCGTACTGGTTCGTCTTCCCGCCGTCGAGTACCGCGCCCGGCGCGCCGAGGTAGCGGTTGCCCTCCTTGGGGATGACCTGGGCGTAGCGGTCCGGGTCGAGCCGGTGCGTGCCCGGCCGGAGCCAGAACGTGGTGTGCGGGGGACTGCTCTTGGTCTTCGCGGCCAGGTCACCGGCCTTCGCGGGGTCGACCGTCACCGCGCCCGCCGGCGCCTTCGCCGGCCCGGCCGCGGGCCTGGCGCACACCCGGGCCACGGCGACGGACCCGGACGCGGACGGCGCGACGGTCGGCTCCGCCCCGGCGCTCGGCGCGCTCGTACAGCCGGTCGCGGACAGCAGAGCCAGCGCCAGCGGCCCCGCCACCAACGCCCCGTGCCGTCTCCTGATCCCCACGCGCCGCCCCCCTAGCCGCAGAACCTGAGCAGGGTGGTGAAGTCCTCCGCGCCGTCGGCGAAACCCGTGCCGACCAGCGTGATGGCGGGTTCCTTGCGTCCGAAGCCGGGGGAGTACCAGCCCAGCGGCGGGCCCGTCTCGCCGCGATGCGCCCGCCAGGTCAGCTGCCCGGGCAGGTCGAGCACCGCGGAGCGGTCCTCGCCGTCCCGGCTCCAGGTGAGCTGTGCCCGGTTCCCCACCAGGTCCGCGGCGATCGCCGGGCCGAGGTGGAACGCCAGGCGTAGCTCCCGGCGCGGGCCGTGTGGGCCGCGGACCTCGTCGACCACCCGCAACTCCCGGCTCGCGGCCGTCAGCTCCACCCGGCGGCGGTGCACGGACGGCCGGTAACCGTCGTGCTCGGCGCACCAGCGGGCCACGCCCTCACCCGAGGGGTCCGCGACCAGGACGCGGGTCTTCGCATGCCGGGTCCACAGGAACGGACCGCCGGAGACGGACTGGTCACCGCCGTCCAGTTGCAGGGTGTTGTGGCCGAGGGTGGACCGGAAGTACTGCCGCCACTCGGGCTGCCCGTGGTAGCAGTACGTCCCCGGGTCGGCGAGCACGTCGACCCCGTCGTGCCGGACCTCCACGGACAGCGCGTCCGCGTGGGCGTGCGCGGCGATGGACAGGAACCCGTGCGGACCACCGTCGCAGCGGCACCAGATCTCTCCCGGACCGCGCAGGATGGTCATGCCGGCGTCCGCGAAGTGGGCCGGCCGGCTCGCCGGGCGGGTCACGGACGGTTCGGTGGGCTTGATGAGCGCGGCCAGCAGCGGGGTGCGCACATCGGTGCCGGTCACCTCCGGCCACCAGGCGAGCCGGCCGAACACCGCCTCCCCGGTGGCCAGCAGCGAGGCCCAGCGGTCGGTGCCCGCGCCGTCCACGACCAGGCCGTGCCCGTCGTCCGCGTCCCCCTGGCGCGGCGGCCGCAGCCGGCTGTCCACGACGGCGGCGAGCGCGTCGGTCATCCGCAGCAGCACCAGCCGGACCGACGCGGGGATCGGCACGCCCCGGGCATCCGCCTCGGCCACCGCGGCCAGGCCGAGCTCCAGCACCAGTCCGTGGTACTCGCTGGCCAGCTCGCGGTTGAGGCCGGAGCCGAAGGTGTTGGCGCGCAGGTGCCGCTCCAGCGTCCGCAGCGCGTCGGCCCGCCAGCGCGCCGAGGCGGGGAACCACCCGAACGCGCAGGCCGCTGCGAACTGCCCGGCGGCCTCGGCGATGACGTGGTTGTTCGCCGACGAGCCCCGGCTGGGGAAGGCGGCCAGCCAGCGCTGGTGGTGCCAGATCTGGTTCAGCGCCACCGGGTTGTCCTCGAACAGCCCGGCCGCGCCCGGCCAGCCGTCGAGCAGCCGGCGGATCCACACCCACGACAGCAGCCGGATCCCCAGCTCGATGCCGCTGGTCCAGTGCACTCCGCGCAGCGGCGCGTTGGCCGCCCACCACGACCGCAGGTGCTCGGCCACGCGCTCGGCGTACCGCTCGTCGCCGGTGACCGCGTAGGCGGCGGCGAGCCGGGTGAGGTACTGGTGCCGGGACAGCTCCCAGATCTGCTTGATGTCCCCGACCGTGTCCTCGTCCCGGTACGGCACGTCGAAGGCGTAACCCCACGGGGGCCGGAGCCCGGTCTTCGGGTCGTACCACCAGTCCGGGTGGACCAGGTCGTCGCGGACCACCCCGAAGAACTCGGCGTGCCCGGCCATCAGCCGGTCCGCCTCGGCGACGAGCCGTTTCGCGGCGTCCGCAGGGATCGCGGCGATCGCCGCGGCGGGCAGCACCGCGGTGAACCGGGCGCCGGTCACGCTCGGGCACGTCGGCCGCGCCGACCGCCACCGCCGCCTGCGCACCGCGTCGCCCACCCGGCCGCCGACCTCCCGCGGCCCCATCCGGGACAGCCGCCGCAGGTACCAGCCCGCGCTCATGGTCATCGCGAGCTCTCCAGCGTCACCGGCGCGCCGCCGGACAGGCCGGCCTGCACGGCGAGGGTGGCCGCCGTGGTGGCGACCAGCGACTGAAGCGGCACCGGCATCGGCCCGCCGGTCCGCACGGCCTTGACGAACGCGGCCAGTTCGGCGTTCTGGCCCTTGTCCCGGGCCTTGGGAAGGCGTGAACTGACCCACTTCTTGCGGCCCCCGTGGACCGAGGCCCGGACGAAGTCGTCGAGCCGCAGCACCTTGCCGTCCGCGACCAGGTCCAGCGTCTCCTTGGGGAAGCCGGGCGCGCCGGTGGTGACGTAGCTGATGGTGGCGGTGGACCCGCCCGGGTAGCGCAGCACGACCTGCAGATCCTCGTTGCCGGGCGTGCCGGTCGCGTACACGGAGACGGGGTCGGCATCGAGCAGCCAGCTCGCCGTGTCGATGAAGTGCCCGCCCTCACCGGCGAACCGCGAGCCCTCGGTGCCCTGCTGGAGGTACCAGCTGCCCTGGTCCAGCCGGCCCGCGTTGACCAGGTAGCGCAGGCTCGCCGGACCGGCCAGAGGACCGAACCGCTTCCTGGCCTCCTGCAGCAGCGGCGCGAACCGGCGGTTGAAGCCCACCTGCAGCCGGTCGTTGCCGGACTCCTCCACCGCCGCGAGCACGCCGGCCAGCTCGTCCTCGGTGAGGGCCAGGGGCTTCTCCACGAACACCGCCTTGCCGGCCAGCAGCGCTCTGCGGGTCAGTTCGGCGTGCGAGCTGTGCCGGGTGACGACGAACACCGCGTCGACGGACGTGTCGCCGAGCACGGCGTCGAGGTCGGTGGTCGCCCCCGCGAAGCCGAACTTCCGCTGCGCGTTGGCCCCGGACAGCGCCGTCGTGGTGACGACGGTCGACAACTCGACGCCGTCGCGCTGCGCCAGGTGCGGCAGCAGCATCGACGTCGCGTAGTTTCCCGCGCCGACGAACGCGAGGCGCACCGGCGTCCTGGTGGCCCGGGCCGGACTCGGCTTCACGCCTTCAGTGGACACCGCGGGCACGGTCACCGCGGGGGCCGGCGCCTCCGGCGCCTGGTCGGGGTACCGGAACAGGACCGCGACGGCCTTCAGTTCACCGTCCTTCAGGCTCCGGTACGTCTCGACGGCGTCGTCGAAGTCGGCGATGTGGGAGATCAGGGGCTCCACGTCGACGCGGCCGCGGGCGAGGAGATCGAGGAAGCACGCCAGGTTGCGGCGCTCGGTCCAGCGCACGTAGCCGATCGGGTAGTCGCGCCCCTCCAGCTCGTACGCCGGGTCGTAGCGCCCGGGGCCGTAAGAGCGGGAGAAGCGGACGTCGAGCTCCTTCTCGTAGTACGCGTTCCACGGCAGGTCCAGGCGGCACTTGCCGATGTCGACGACCCGGCCGCGGTCCCGGCTCAGCCGGGCGGCCAGCTCGACGGGCTGGTTGCTGCCGCCGCCGGCGGCCAGATACACCTGGTCCACGCCGTGACCACCGGTCAGTTCGGCGACGGCCGTCTGCACGGCCGCGGAGGCGGGATCGCCGCAGGCCGCCGCCCCGAGGCGCTCGGCGAGCTCGCAGCGCACCGGGTCGGGGTCGGCCCCGATGACGCGGACACCCGAGGCGGCCAGCAGCTGCACCACCAGCTGCCCGATCAGCCCGAGGCCGATGACGAGTGCCACTTCGCCGAGCTGCGGCTCGCCCTGGCGGACGCCCTGCAGCGCGATCGACCCGACGGTGCCGAAGGCCGCGTGCCGCGGCGCGAGACCGTCCGGCACCGGGGCGTAGAGGTTCTTCGGCACCCAGTTCAGTTCGGCGTGCAGCGCGTGCTCGTTGCCGGCGCAGGCCACGAGGTCGCCGACCTTCACGTCGTCGATCCCGGCGCCGACCTGCTCGACCACCCCGCACAGCGAATAGCCCAGCGGCGTGTAGGAGTCCAGCTTGCCCATCACCTTGCGGTAGGTGGCGGGCACTCCGTTGGTGGCCACGCTCTGCACGACCTTGGCCACCTGGTCCGGCCGGGAGCGGGCCTTGCCCAGCATCGACATGCCGGCCTCGGACACCTTCATGAGCTCGGTCCCGGTGGATATCAGCGAGTAGGCGCTGCGGACCAGCACGCCGTCCGGCTTGCACCCCGGCACCGGCACGTCGAGCAGCGCCAGTTCGCCGCTCTTGTAGTTCTGCACAACCTGCTTCACTCAAACTCCCCAGAAGTCGCGCCTCGGTACCAGTACTCGAGCGTCAGCACATGCCACAGATGCTTGGAGAAGTCCCGCTGTCCGGCCGCGTCCTCGGCGACCATCCGCGCCAGCGCGTCGCGGCGCAGGAACCCGGAACGGACGAGCAGGCCGTCGTTCACCACCTCGCGCACCAGCGGCGCCAGGTCCCGGCTCATCCAGGCGCGCAGCGGGGCACTGAACAGCCCCTTGGGCCGGTACACGATCTCCCGGGGCAGGACCGAGACGGCCGCCTCCTTGAGGACGGCCTTGCCCTGCCGTCCGACGATCTTGCGATCACCGGGCACGGCGAACGCCGCCCTGACCACCTCGACGTCCACGTACGGCACCCGCACCTCGGTCGACGCGGCCATGCTGGAGCGGTCCGTGTAGGCGAGGTTCAGGCCCGGCAGGAACATCCGGGCGTCGGTCAGGCACATGCGGTTGACGAAGTCGTCGAGGTCGTTGTCCTGGTACGTGTCCGCATGCTCGGTCAGCACGTCCCCGACCGTCCCGGCCAGGTCCGGATCGAGCAGGGCGAGCAACTCGGCCTGGTCGTACATGGTGTAGCTGCGCCGGAACGCGGTCTCCTCCGGGAGATCGGCGAAGGACAGGAACCGCTTCGCGAAGCGCACCGAGCGGTATCCCCGGCGGGACGTGGCGACCGGCAGCCGGTCCACGGCCGCGGACACCCCGCGCCGCAGAGGCCGCGGCACACGCTGGTAGCGCAGCGCCAGCAGATTGGCCAGGTGCTTGCGGTACCCGGCGAACAACTCGTCGGCGCCCATCCCCGAGAGCATCACCTTGACCCCGGCCTCCCGGGCGGCCGAGCAGATCAGGTACGTGTTGATCGCGGCGGGGTCGCCGATCGGCTCGTCCAGGTGGTACGTCATCCGCGGCAGCAGGTCGAGCACGTCCGGAGCGATCTCGATCTCCCGCAGGTCGACGCCGAATTGCTCGGCCACCTGCCGGGCGTAGCGCAGGTCGTCCGGCATCGCCTCGAACCTGGCGTCCTCGGCGCGGAACCCGATCGTGTAAGCGGCGATGCCGGGCCGGTCGCGGGCCGCCAGCGCGGTCAGATAGCTGGAGTCGAGGCCACCGGACAGGAAGGTTGCCACGGGGACGTCCGAGAGCAGGTGACGCCGGGTCGACTCCTCGACGACGGCCGCGATGTCCGGCAGTTCGCCGGCCAGCGCCCGCTCCCGGCCCTCGGCGGCGACGTCCTTCAGGTTCCAGTACCGGCCCCGCTCCACCCGGCCGTCCGGCCGGCACCGCAGCCAGCTGCCCGGCGGCAGCTTCTCCGCCTCGCGGAACGCGCAGCGCGAGTCGGGCACCCAGTAGTACAGCAGCGAGGCCACCAGCGCCGCGTGGTCCACCTGGAGCGACCCGCCGGTGACGGCCGCGAGCGCCTTGAGCTCCGAGGCGAACACCAGACCCTCGCCGCGCCGGAGCAGGAACAGCGGCTTGATGCCCAACTGGTCACGGGCCAGCACCAGTTCCCCGGTGCGCTCGTCGAAGACGCCGAACGCGAACATGCCGCGCAGCCGCGGCAGGCAGTCCGTGCCCCAGCGCCGCCAGGCCTCCAGCAGCACCTCGGTGTCGGAGGTGCCGCGGAAGCGCACCCCGGCGGCGGCCAGCTCGGCCCGCAGCTCGGGCGCGTTGTACAGCTCGCCGTTGTACGTCAGGGCGAGGCCGTCCGAGACCATCGGCTGGGCGCCGGTCTCGGACAGGTCGATGATGGCCAGCCGGCGGTGCCCGAGCTGCACGTCGCCGTCACCGGCGGGGTGGCCGTAGCGGCCCGCCCCGTCCGGACCGCGGTGGGCGAGGGCATGGGTGAGCCGGTCGGTCACGGCCTTCCCGTCCGGCCACCGGTACGTGCCTGCGATGCCACACATGTGCTACCGCGCCTCCTGGTTGCTGTCCGGGACCCCTGCCGCCCACATCGGCAGCCGCTCCGTCCGCCGCCGGCCCTCCCCCACCGCCTGAACGGCGTGGGAGGTACCCCCACCGTTGTGTCGGGCCGGCCGCTCGCCACGGCCGCGCGGCGCGGTGTGCAGCCCGTCCCACAGCGTGCCGTCGGTCCGGTCCCGCGGATCGGGGTCGATCAGCACCACGCCGATCACCGCGATGCGCTGGTCCGCGAGCTGCCGCGCCACGGTGTGCAGCCAGGCGGCGCTGCCGTGCCCGGCACGCACGACGAGGACGGTCCGGGTGCCGAGGTACTGCAGGTCGGTCCACGCCGTGCCGGGCGCCACCGAGCCGACGCCGAGGCCCAGCTCCTGGTCCGGCACGGCCTCGGCGCGCTCGCCCCCGACCACGGCGGGGTCTCCCGGCTTGGGGCGGCGGCCGGCGAGCTGCGGGCCGGGCAGGCCGTCGATGACGACCACCGGCCCCTTCGCCGCCAATGCCCTGGCGAGGTCCACGGCGATGGCGCTGGTGGTGCGGGCACAGCCCAGTTCCAGCAGCGACACCGGTTCCGCGGAGCCGCGCACGGTGCGGGCCAGGAAGGCGGTGAGCCGTTCGCGTGCCGCCCGGGTCCTCCGGCGCTGCCACAGCCTCGCCGGCAGGCGGGGGGCGCGGGGCAGCTCCGCGATGACCGAGGCGCCCAGGTTCGCCGCGATGTCCCGGCGCAGTACGGGGCGGTCCGCCACCACCGAGCCGACCGCGGCCACCGCGAGCCCGAGGACGAGCCCGAGGACCAGTCCGATCGCCGCGTCGGTGACAGCGGCTCTGGGCAGGGAGTGCCGGACCGCGCGCGGGGCGTCCACGATCTGCGTGCCGGCGACGAGTTGGGGCGTGCCGATGCGCGCCTCCTCGGCCCGCTGGTCGAAGTCGGCGATCCGCGAGGTGAGTTCGGCTCGGCGGGCGAAGAGCGACTCCATGCTCGCCGACGCCTCCGGGCTGCTCTCCGGCGGTCCGTCCTCGATCGCCTTGTTGACCCCGGCGAGTTCCTTCCGCATGCGGTCACGCTGGTCGAGCAGGGCCTTGGACTCGGCCTTCGCGGCCTCCCGCATCCGCCGCACGTGGTCCGCGACGAACGCCTCGGCCAGCGCCTTGGCCCGGGCGACCGCTTCCGCGTCGCTGTCACCCGTCACGTCGATCTGCAGCACGTTGTTGGACAGGCCGGTGCCCCGGTAGTCCCGCATGAAGTCCTCTGGACGCTCCGGGGACTCGAGGGCCCGCAGGGCCTGGCCCGCGATCCGCGTGGTGTGCAGCAGCTCCACGTCGGTGCGGATCAGCGTTCCGGTGTCGTTCGGCTGGTCCTCCTTGTGCGCGACCAGCACCTTGGCCACCGCGCTGGGCGGCGGCGGCAGCAGGACCGCCACGGCCGCGCCGATCAGCAGCCCCAGCAGCGCCAAGGAGCACCACAGGCGGCGGCGCCTGCGCACCGCCACCACCAGCGCCTGCAGATCCAGCAGCGGAGCGGCGGCCGCCGGTTCCGGCGTCTCTCTCGTGGTCACCGTGCACCTCCCGTGACGTGGCCGCGAACCGCGAGCTCCGGAGCGGCCTCGTCCGCAGGACGGCCGGCGGACCGCGTCGGGCGGTCCCGGGTCGTGCCGGCGACGACGACGCCGACGACCTCGTGCCCCGCGTCCGCACACGCCTCGGCGATGCCGGCGAGGTCCCCCGCGGTCCAGCTGCCCGCGCTGAGCACCACCAGGGCACCGGACTCTGTGCCGCGGTCCGGCACCAGCGGCCCGGGCACCGAAACCCCCACCACCCGCGGCACGGCGTATCCCCTGTCCGAGGAGCCGGGGGAAGGTTCGCTCCCGGCCTCGGCGACGAGCTGCTCGGCGGCCCGGACGGCGACCTCGTCGCTGTCCGGTACGACCACCAGCAGCCGCCGCGCATCCGGCAGCCGGTCCCGGAGGCGGGCCCACACCCGCCGATAACGGATCCGCCGGCCGGCCTCACCGCCGGACGGCTGCGGGGGCGGTACGTCCCACCGGGTGTCGAGGCTCAGCAACCGGCGGATCCGGGCCTGCGGGCCACCGCCCTTGGGCCGGTGCGCGGGCTGTTCATCAGGGACGTCGACGGTACCGAGCAGCGCGGAGTCCAGCGCCGCGGCGATCTCCGGTGCCGTGCGCAGCCGGCGGCTCATCCGTGCGGCGGTGAGGTGGCCGACGACCGCGAGGAGGAAGAACAGCAGCGCCCCGGCGACGACGAGCTGCACCCTCGTCGGCGCCGCCTCGCCGGTCGGCCGGGCCGCCGGTCCCATGACGACCATGCCGGCCTTGTTGCTCGCCGGGTCGGCCTCGTCCAGCTTCTTCATGGCGTCCAGCAGCGCGGCACGCAGCTTCTCGAGCTCGGTGCGGGCCTGCACGCTCTCCACGGTCCGCCCCGGGTCGGCCGCCTCGGCCAGGTCGGTGATGCGGCGGTCGGTGCGCACCACCGTCTTGCGCAGTTCCTCGGGCGCGTCAGCCGCTTCGGGGTCGGGGTTGTCGCCCGCGAGTCGCGCGGCGAAGGTGACGAACTGCTCGGCCACCTGGTCGGAGAGCCGCTGCGCACGCTCCGGGGTGTCGGCCGTGCCCGAGATCTCGATGATGTTCCCGTCGGCGGTCTCGGCGCTGACCCGGTCCCGCAGTTCGCCGCCGCCGACCCCGGGCCAGCCGAGTGCGGCGGCAGCGCGGTCGACCACCACCGAACTGGTCGCGACCTCCGCCTGGGTCAGCAGCTCGCGCTCCTCCCACTGCCCCGGCAGCAGCACCGACGCCGACGTCGTGTACCGCGGCGGGAACACCACCGAGGCGCCGTAGCCGACGAGGGCGCCCACCACGGCGAGGACGGCGAGAAGCCGCCCGCGCCGACGGAGAATCCGCCCGATCGTGACCAGGCGTATCGTGTCATCGCTCAACGGCGCTGCCTCTTCCCAGTGCGGACCGGGCGGCCCGCCGACGCCGCGGTGCGGTCACGGCAGGCGGCGGCGTAGGCGGCGAGCAGCGACTCCTGCGAATTCCGCCAGGAGAGCGGTCCGCTGATCCGCTCCTGGCCGGTCTTGCCCATCCGGGCCCGCTTCTCCGGGTCGTCCAGCAGCATGGCGATGAGCCCGGCGAACTCCGCCTCGTCGTCGGCGGGTGCGTAGACGGCGGCGTCCCCGGCGGAGACCCGCGCCTCCTTCAGGTCGAAGGAGACGATCGGCCGGCCCATCGCCATGTACTCCAGGACCTTGTTCATGGTCGACACGTCGTTGAGCGGATTGCGCGGGTCGGGGGAGAGGCACACGTCCGCGGTGGACAGGTAACGCACCAGATCGGCGTCCGGAATGCGCCCGGTGAACTGCACCTGCTCGGAGAGTCCGAGCTGCCGGGACAGCTCCACCATCGCGTCGAAGGCGTCGCCGGAGCCGACGAACACGGCATGCCAGTCGGTCCGCCCGAGCTCGTCGCGCAGTTTCGCCAGGGCGCGCAGGGCGTAGTCGACACCGTCCTGCGGGCCCATCACGCCGAGGTAGCACAGCAGATGGGGCTTGCCGCGCTTCAGCTCCGGCTCGGGCGGCACCGGCTGGAACCGGTCGACAGCCGGTGCGCTGCGCACCACGAAGACGTCCTCACGCCGCCGGCCGCCACGGCTCAGCGCGACGTCCCGGTAGCTCTCGTTCGTGGCGAGGACGATGTCCGCGGCCCGGTAGGTCCGCCGTTCCAGCGCGCACACGGCGCGGTAGAGCAGATCCTCGCCACGGCCGAACCGGGAGAGGTACAACTCGGGTACCAGGTCGTGCTGGTCGAAGACGAACCGCGCCCCGCGCCGCTTCAGCCACAGCGCCGGCAGGAACAGCAGGTCGGGCGGGTTGCAGGCGTGGACCACGTCGACGGGGCCGACCTTGCGGGCCAGCCGGGCCGTGTGCCACAACGCCGATCCGTACTCCCGCAGGTAGCCGGCCGGCCCTCCGGTGGCCGCGCGCAACGGGTAGCGGTGGATCCGCACCCCGTCGATCACCGCCTCCGGCTCCGTGTCGCGCTTGCTCCCCTGCGGACAGATGACGTGCACCGTCCAGCCCGCGTCGCGCAGCGTCGCGCACTCCTGCCACACCCGCCGGTCGAACGGCACCGACAGGTTCTCCACCAGGATCAGCGCGCGCCGGCCGGGCCGGCCGCCCGCGGCTGTGTCGTCGAACGATCTGTCACCAAGCAAGGCCCACGTACCCCGGTTCGGTCCGGCGCACATCGGCGTCGGGAAGGTGGACGAGGTCGACGAGCACCGGGCCCTCACTGTGGGGCAGCGCCGCCAGCACGGCCGGGTCCCTGGTCCCGACCAGGCACACCTCGGCGTGGTCGAGCACCTCGTCCACGGACGCGGCGAGCAGCTGCGCGAGGTGCGGCAGCCGGTTCTCGATGTACTCCCGGTTCGCGCCGATCAGCCGGGAGAGGTTCACGTTGGCGTCGTAGATCCGCAGGTCGTACCCCTTGCCGAAGAGCCTCTCCGCCAGCTCGACGAGCGGGCTCTCGCGCAGGTCGTCGGTGCCGGGCTTGAAGGACAGCCCGAACATGCCGATACGGCGCTTGCCGGTGCGCTCGACCAGGTCCACCGCGCGTTGCAGATGGTCGGAGTTGGAAGGCAGCACGTGGGCGAGGATGGGCACCGAGACGTCGGCCCGCTGCGCCGCGTGGACGAGACTGCGCAGGTCCTTGGGCAGGCAGGAGCCGCCGAAGGCGAAGCCGGGCCGCAGATAGGCGGGGCTGATGTTCAGCTTGCGGTCGGCCAGGAACACGTCCATCACCTGGTGCGAGTCCACCCCGAGCGCCTGGCACACCGCGCCCAGCTCGTTCGCGAAGCCGATCTTGAGGCTGTGGAACGCGTTGTCCGCGTACTTGATCGCCTCGGCCGTCGGGACCGGCACCCGGAACACCTCGCCGGGCAAGCCCTCGTACAGCGCCGTCACCGCGTCGCCGCTGGCCGGGTCGAGTTCCCCGATGACCGTCTTGGGCGGGTCGAAGAAGTCCCGCACGCTCGTGCCCTCGCGCAGGAACTCCGGGTTGACCGCGACCCCGATGTCCACCCCGGCCGTGCCGCCGACGTACTTCTCCAGGATCGGCACCAGCAGGTTCAGGCAGGTGCCCGGGAGCATGGTGCTGCGGAACACCACCGTGTGCCGCCCGCCCCGCTCGGCCAGCGCGGCGCCGATCTGCTCGGTGACCCGCTCCAAGTACGTCGTGCACAGGCTGCCGTTGGGCTCCGACGGCGTGCCCACGCAGACCAGCGACACCTCGCTGCCCATGACCGCCTCACGGACGTCGCCGGTGGCGCGCAACGCTCCGCTGCGCACGACCTCGGCGATGAGCTCGCCGATCCGCTCCTCGACCACCGGGGCCTTGCCATCGTTGACCAGGTCGACCTTCACCTGGTTGACGTCCACCCCGATGACCTCGTGACCCATGCTGGCCAGGCACGCGGCCGACACGCAGCCCACGTAGCCGAGCCCGAAAACGCTGACTCTCATGACCCGTCCCTCCCCCCAGGCAGGCCCTTGTGGCCTGCGGTCCCCCCCCGAGCAGGCCCTCTCGGCCTGCGGTCCGCGCCCCCTCCGGGCGCCGACCTCCGCACATCAGTAGGCGCCCTGCCCGTGGAGCACCGCACGCAGCGTCTTCCACAAGATCACCGTGTCCAGGGCGAGCGACCAGTCCTCCACGTAGCGCAGGTCCAGCCGGACCGCCTCCTCCCACGACAGGTCACTGCGTCCGCTGATCTGCCACAGTCCGGTGAGTCCGGGCTTGACCAGCAACCGCCGCCGGATGTCCGGGGCGTACGCGGCGCACTCCTCCGGCAGCGGAGGCCGCGGACCGACGAGCGACATCGATCCCGTGAGTACGTTGAAGAGCTGCGGGAGCTCGTCGAGCGAGTACCGGCGCAGCACCGCTCCCACCCGGGTCACCCGCGGATCCCGGCGGAGCTTGAACAGCGGGCCGGCGCCCTCGTTGCGGTCGGCCAGCTCGGCACGTGCCCGGTCGGCCCCGGGGACCATCGTGCGGAACTTGAGCATGGTGAACTCGCGGCCGTCCTTGCCGACCCTGCGCTGGCGGTAGAACGCCCCACCCCGGCTGTCCAGCAGAACGAGCAGCCCGACGAGCGCCATCAGCGGCGCGAACAGCAGCAGCAGGATCGCCGCGCCCATCCGGTCGACGACCCCTTTGACCACCCGGCGGCCCCCAGTGAAGGTGGGCATGCTGACCCGCAGCAGCGGTATCCCGAGCACCGCGTCGACGTGCAGCCGCGGGCCGGCCACCTCCATCAGCACGGGGGCCACGACCATCTCGGCGTCACTGCCTTCGAGGTTCCACGCCAGCCGTTGCAGCCGGTCCGGTGACCAGTGCGGATCCGGTGTGACCGCGACGACGCGGTAGCCGTCGCGGCGGACGTGGCCCGCGACGTCCGCCAGCCGGCCGACGACCGGCACTCCGTCCAGGTGGTCACCGTCGAGCCCGAGACCGTCCGTCGTGCACACCGCGTCCACCCGCCACCCGAGGTGCGGGAACTTGCGGGTCCGGGCGATCAGGTCGCGCACGGTGGCCGGGCTCCCGGCGGCGAGCACCGGTCTCAGACACCGGCCTTCCTTGCGCTGCTTGTGCAGCGAGAGGCGCAGCAGATACCGCGCGGTCATGGTGACGAGCGCGATCGCGGGGATCGCGACGAAGATCCAGAGTTTGATGTTGCGCGAGGTGAGGGCGATCCCGCCGAGCGCCAGGACGACGGTCGCCGTGAACAGCGAGCGTCCGAGCCGGCGGAACTCCTCGGCGCCCTGGCCGAGTACGGCCGGTGCCCAGGCCCGGCTCACGGCGAGCGCCCCGAGCACCAGCAGTTCGGTGCCGAACGCGAGAATGCCCCACTTCTCATGCCAGTTGGCCGCGTCCCGGGCCCCGAAGAAGTTGCCGATCGCCGCCACCACGAAGGCGGTGGCCACGGTGTCGCTGATGATCACAGTACGGCGGTACCGCTGTTCCCAGTCGATCGCCTGCGGGCTGATCGCCCCGTTCGCCAGCCCCCGTGCCGACGGAAAAGGGTCGACAAGTTCCCCCTGTTGCACAGAACCCCCCAAGTCGCCAGTAACTCGACGTGTGCGCCTCGCACTGTTCCTCGCCTCGGGAGGCCCCCGCCTCCCGCGTCGCGCGCTACTTGAGCACCCCGAACCCCGGGTGCTCCCCGCACCCAAGGCACCCTCCCGGGCTCCAAGAAATTGATCACCACCACGTCTGGCGGTGAGGAGGCGACCGTCGGCTTTCCGCAGCTCCGGACCTATAGATCATTAACGGTCGCCTCGTGTTCGAACATCCGAAGCACGGTCAATCTAGACCATCGAGATCAGTATGTAGAGGGGATGTGTGCAAATTGTGCGCAAGCTTTGAGACTGATTTCGTCGGGGGTGGCCTGCGGCGGTCAGGTGAGGGGTGAGGAGGCAGGCAGGTCCTGGTCGGCGGCCCAGGAGGCCAGGATGCGCAGCCGTTCGTGGGTGGGGGAGCCGGGCATGGCCGTCCAGACCGTCAGGTTCTGGTCGGGGTCGGTGTTGGCGGTGAGGGTGTCCCAGTCCAGGACGAGTTCGCCGACGACCGGATGGTTGAGGGTCTTCGTGCCGACGGTGCGGGCGGCGACGTGGTGATCGCCCCACCAGCGGGCGAACTGCTTGTCCCGCAGGGACAGTTCACCGACCAGCTCGATCAGGCGCGGATCCTCGGGGTACTTCGCGGCCTCCATGCGCAGTTGGGCGACGGCGATGTGCGCGGAGGTCTCCCAGTCGGCGTACAGGGTGCGCATGGCCGGATCGGTGAAGATGATCCGCGGGTAGTTGCGGTGCTTTTCCGGGATGCGGGAGAAGTCGGTGACCAGGGCGGCCGCCAGCGCGTTCCAGGCCAGGATGTCCCCGCGCCGGCCCTGCACGATGGCGGGGGTGGCGGTGAGGTCGTCCAGGACCCGCTGAAGCTGCGGCTGGACCTTCTGCCGGCCGCGGCGCCGGGTGCGGGTGGTGGTCTTGCCCGCGAGCTGGAAGAGGTAGCCGCGCTCGTCGTCGTCCAGGTGCAGCACCCGGGCGAGGACGTCCAGCACGGGCGCCGACGCCCGCATGCGGCCCTGTTCCAGCCGGGTGTAATAGTCCGTGCTGATATTGGCCAGCTGGGCGACCTCCTCGCGGCGCAGCCCCTCCACCCGGCGGGGTTTGCCGGTCTCGGGCAGTCCGACCGTGCGCGGGCTCAGCTCCGAGCGGCGCTTCTTGAGGAATTCTCCCAGCTCATTGAGGGGGACGTTGGCGGTCATGCTTCCCAGCATGACACCGATTCCACCCGGGAAAGGGGGGAGAAATCCCTCCCAGGATGTTCCTTTCCCAGGATGAATTCCTCCGCTTTTCGCACCTGCTCTCGCGTGTGAGGCTCGATATCGATCCAGCCGATTCCGACCACGGCTGAGGCACACCCACCCTCGCACGAAGGAAACACCCATGCGCGGAGCAGTCATCTACGCCCCCGGCGACGTGCGCTTCGAGAACCTCGACGACCCGAAGATCCTCCACCCCACCGACGCGGTGATCCGCACGGTCGCCACCTGCGTGTGCGGCTCGGACCTGTGGCCCTACCGCGGGGCGGAACCCATCGGCGACCCGCACCCGATGGGGCACGAGTACGTCGGCATCGTCGAGGAGACGGGCAGCGAGGTCACCCACGTCAAGCCGGGCCAGTTCGTCGTCGGCTCCTTCGCCACCTCGGACAACACCTGCGTGAACTGCCTGAACGGCTGGCAGTCCTCCTGCCTGCACCGCGAGTTCATGAGCACCTGCCAGGCCGACTACGTGCGCATCCCCAACGCCCACGGCACCCTCGTCGCCACCGACGAGCACCCGGACGGCCGGTTCGTGCCGAGCCTGCTCGCCGTCTCCGACGTGATGGGCACCGGCTGGTACGCGGCCCTCGCCGCCGAAGTGAAGCCCGGCTCCACGGCCGTCGTGGTCGGAGACGGGGCGGTCGGCCTGTGCGGCGTCATAGCCGCCCGCGAGCTCGGCGCCGAGCGGATCATCGCGATGAGCCGGCACGAGTCGCGCCAGAAGCTCGCCCTCGAGTTCGGCGCCACCGACGTCGTCGGCGAACGCGGCGACGAAGGCATCGCCCGCGTCAAGGACCTCACCGGCGGCATCGGCGCGGACTCCGTGCTGGAGTGCGTCGGCACCGCCGAGTCCATGCGCCAGGCCCTGCACTCCGCCCGCCCCGGCGGCAACGTCGGCTTCGTCGGCGTCCCGCACGAGGTGGCCCTCGACGGCGAGGAGCTGTTCTTCTCCCACGTCGGCCTGCGCGGCGGCCCCGCCCCCGTACGCCGTTACCTGCCCGACCTGATCGACCGCGTTCTGTCCGGCCGGATCGACCCGGGCAAGGTCTTCGACCTCACCCTGCCCCTCGACCAAGTCGCCGAGGGCTACAAGGCGATGGACGAACGCCGCGCGATCAAGGCGCTCCTCAAGCCCTGACCGCAACGTGCCGACGCCCTGACCGCGGAGCTCCGGGGCCGCGCGCCAGGCCGCGCGGCCCCGGCCCCGGAACCACCCCCCTCACGCAAGGACCCACCATGACGACCTTCGCCCTCGTCGGAGCCGGGCCGGGCCTCGGGCTGTCCACCGCCCGCCGCTTCGGAGCGGCCGGCCACGCCGTGGCCCTCATCGCCCGCACCGCGCGGAAGCTGGACGAACTGACGGCCGATCTCGCCCGTGACGACATCCAGGCCCGCGGTTTCACCGCCGACGTCCTCGACACCGAGTCCCTGACCACGGCCCTGCACAGTGCCGCGGCCGACCTGGGGCCCATCGAGATCCTCCAGTACAGCCCGGTGCCGCGCGCCGACTTCATGAAACCGGTCCTCGACACGAGCGCCGACGACCTCGACGCCCCGCTCGCCTTCTCCGTCAAAGGCCCCGTCACCTGCGTGAACGCCGTCCTGCCCGGCATGCGCGCCCTCGGCCGCGGCACGCTGCTGTTCGTCAACGGCTCCAGTGCCGTACGCCCCAACCCGAAGGTCGCCGGCACCTCGATCGCCTTCGCCGCCGAGAGCGCCTACGCCCGCACGCTGCACGAAGTGCTCGCCGAGGAGAACATCCACGCGGCCCAGCTGATCATCCCCGGAGCCATCCGGCCCGACGCCGAGCACAGCAGCCCCGACGTGCTGGCGCAACGGCTGTACGACATCCACCAGCGGCGGGACGGCTTCCGGCACTACTCCGAGCCCCTGCCCGACTAGCCACAGGACGACCCCGTGAACCCCGCGCCGCCCCTTCGCGCTCTCGCCCGCGTGGCCATGACCATCACTGTTCTGCTGGCCGCGGCGGCCTGCAGCGACACCTCGCCCGCCTCCCCGCACAAGGCATCCTCCGCGTCCTCCGCCCGGCAGACACCGACGGCCGAGGCACGCACCACACCGTCCGACAGGAACACCGCCATGGACATCCGGGTCACCCTCGACGGCCGCCCCGTCGACGCCGCCTTGAACGACAGCCCTGCCGCCCGTGACTTCGCCGAGCTGCTCCCGCTCACCCTGGACTTGGAGGACTTCCACCAGACGGAGCGGATCGCCGACCTGCCGCGCAGGCTGACCACCTCGGGTGCTCCCGAGCCGCGCGCGCCGAAGGCCGGTGACCTGACCTACTACGCGCCTTGGGGCAACTTGGCCGTCTTCTACCGGGACGGCGACTCCGCCAACGCCGACCTGCTCATCCTCGGCCACATCGACGCCGACACCGACCGGCTTGCCAGGGCCGACCGGATCACCATCGAAGCCGCGCCCTGACCCAGCCCCACCGCCCGCCCCTAAAGGGGGCGCCATCGCACGACCACGTCCACGCAAGGAGACACCACACGTATGCCTTCCGCGTCCGGGACCACCCCCGGCAAGCTCCCCGTCGTCGTCTGGGTGCTCGCCGCCGGCACGTTCCTGATGGGGACCACCGAGTTCGTCGTCGCCGGTCTGCTGCCGGAACTGGCCGGTGACCTCGGAGTCAGCGTCTCTCACGCCGGCCTGCTGATCACCGCCTTCGCCATCGGCATGATCGTCGGCTCGCCGACCATGGCTCTGGCGACCCTGCGGCTGCCGCAGCGCCGGACGCTGATCCTGGCCCTGTCCGTGTTCTGCCTCGGACACCTGGTCGTCGCCCTCAGCACGTCCTTCACGGTCGTCCTCGCGGCCCGGGTCGTCACGGCCCTGGCCACCGGAGCGTTCTGGGCCGTCGGCTTCGTCGTCGCCACCACCGCCGCGGGCCCGCGCAACGCCACCCGCGCCACCGGCGTCATGATCGGCGGCCTGACCCTGGCCAACGTCGTCGGGGTGCCGATCGGCTCCTTCGCCGGCCAGCTCACCGGCTGGCGCGGTCCCTTCTGGGCCCTGGCCGTCCTCTCCGGGCTCGCCGCCGTGTTCATCGGCCGTTTCATCCCGGCCCGGGAGCAGCGCGTCGAGCTGTCCGTCCGGGCCGAGGTCCGGGCGCTGCGCCAGGGCCGGCTGTGGCTGGCACTGGCCGCCGCGATGCTGATCATGGGTGGTGTCCTGGCGACGTACACCTATGTCACGCCGCTGCTGACCGACCGCGCGGGCGTCCCCGCAGGCGCCGTACCGCTCGCCCTCATCGCCTTCGGCGTCGGCGCCCTGGGCGGCACCACCACGGGCGGCCGACTGGGCGACCGGCGTCCGATGGCCACCACCCTCACGGCCGCCGCGGCCACGGCCCTGGTCCTGTTCCTGATGATCCCGCTGTCCGGCAACCCGGTGACAGCGACCCTCCTGGTCTTCCTCATGGGCCTGACCGGCTTCACGGTCAACCCGGTCGTCACCGCCCTCGCCATGCGCTTCGCCGGCGACGCTCCCACCCTCACCTCGTCTCTGACCACCTCCGCCTTCAACACCGGCATCGCCGCCGGTTCGGTGATCGCGGGTCAGGCCCTCGACTCCTCCCTGGGCCTGACCGGCCCGCCCCTGGTCGGCACCGTCATCGCCGCCCTCACCCTGCTGCCCCTGATCGCCCTCGCCGTCCAGGGCCCTTCCGGCGAGGGCCGGATCGTGGCCCGGAGCAGCGCGTCCACGCGACGGCGCCGCGACGAACCCGCGCGGGCGTCCTCGCAGTACTGATCCGAGCCACCCCTCGCGGTGTCGGCACTCGAACGGAGACCACGACATGAATCCCACGTACGACTTCACCGGCCAGGTCGCCCTCGTCACCGGCGCCGGTGCCGGTATGGGCCTGGCGACCGCCCGCGCGTTCGCCGCGTCCGGAGCCGCCGTCGCCCTCACCGACATCGACGAAGCAGCCCTGAACGCGGCCGCGAAGGAACTCACCGACGCCGGCCACCGAGTCCTCGCCCTCACCTGTGACGTCAGCGACGAGGACCAGGTCGCCGCCGCCGTCGACCGCACGGTCGAGACCTTCGGCCGCCTCGACATGGCGTACAACAACGCGGGCATCCAGATCCCGCCCAGCGACGCCGCCGACGAACCCGCCGAACGCTTCGACCGGGTCAACGCCATCAACCTCCGCGGCGTATGGGCCTGTATGAAGCACGAGCTGCGGCACATGCGCGCCCAGGGCAGCGGCGCCATCGTCAACTGCTCCTCGCTCGGCGGTCTGGTCGGCCTGCCCGGCCGTGCCTCCTACCACGCCTCCAAGCACGGCGTCATCGGCCTGACCAGCAGCGCCGCCCTCGAATACGCCCCGCGCGGCATCCGCGTCAACGCCGTCTGCCCCGGCACCATCGACACCCCGATGGTCAGCGACATGATCGCCAAGGGAGAGCTCGACCGGGCGGAGGCCGAGGCCAACCAGCCGATCAACCGCCTCGGCACGGCCGAGGAAATCGCCCAGGCGGTCCTGTGGCTGTGCAGCCCCGGAGCGAGCTTCGTCCTCGGCGTCGCCCTCCCCGTCGACGGCGGCTACGTCGCCCGCTAGGCACGGACCCCAAGTAAAGGGGGAGAAAAGTCTCCCTGTCACGAGCGTTGCCGGTGGTGCCAGACTCCCCACGTGACCAGTCGCCGCCGCCAAGGCACGCGGTCGCTCCATCCCCTCTCGCGGTGACGACGATCCCGTCTGCCGTCCCGCTGTTGTGTACGGCCGATCCGTCCGCGATACGAAGGCGTACGTATGTCAACTGAACTCCCTGAGTCCGCCGTTCCACCCCCCACCGGAGCCGGCGAGTCCGCCCCGGCACCCACTCGGCGCACCTTCATCGCCACCAGTGCCGCGGTCGGCGGTGCCGTCGTGGCCGGGGGGACGTTCCTCACGGGCCCGGAAGAGGCCACCGCTGCCGAGGCACCGCCGTCCAGCCGGGTTTCCCTGACCGTCAACGGCACCCGCCGCACCATGACGGTCGACAACCGGACCTCGCTGCTGGACCTGCTGCGTGAGCACTTGGACCTGACCGGCTCCAAGAAGGGCTGCAACGCCGGGGCCTGCGGCGCGTGCACCGTGCTGGTCGACGGCCACCGCGTCAACTCCTGCCTGACGCTGGCCGTCCGGCTGGAGGGCGCCGAGGTCACCACGATCGAGGGCCTGGCCGAGGGGGAGCGGCTGCACCCGTTGCAGCAGGCCTTCATCGACGAGGACGCCTTCCAGTGCGGTTACTGCACCCCCGGCCAGATCGTCTCCGGCGTCGGCTGCATCCAGGAGGGCCACACCGGCTCGCCGGAGGAGATACGGGAGTGGATGAGCGGCAATATCTGCCGCTGCGGCTGTTACGTCAAGATCGTGCGCGCGGTCGAGCAGACCGTCGGCCGGAAGTGAGGGCCTGATGTATCCCTTTGCCTTCACCAAGGCGTCCGACACCCGTGAGGCTCTCAACGCGGGCCGCCGCGGCGGGCGCTACATCGCCGGGGGCACCACCCTGGTCGACCTCATGCGCGAGACCGTCGAACGCCCCGGGGCCCTCGTCGACATCAGCGGTCTTCCGCTGCACGACATCACCGTCACCGAGCGCGGGGGCCTGCGCATCGGCGCCCTGGTGACCATGGCCCAGGCCGCCGCCCACAAGAAGGTGCGCACGCTGTACCCCGTGGTCTCCGAGGCGCTGGAGCTGAGCGCGTCGGCGCAGCTCCGCAACATGGCGACCATCGGCGGCAACATCATGCAGCGCACCCGGTGCACGTACTTCCGGGACGTGACCGCCGACTGCAACAAGCGCGACCCCGGCTCCGGTTGCGCCGCCCTGCACGGCGTCAACCGCACCCACGCCATCCTCGGCACCTCCGACGCCTGCGTGGCCACCCACCCCTCCGACGCGGCCGTGGCCTTCGCCGCCCTGGAGGCCCGGGTGCACCTGCTGGGCCCGGACGGGGCACGCCACGTCCCCTTCACCGACTTCCTGTTGCGGCCCGGCAGCACACCCCAACGTGAACAGGCCCTACGCAAAGGCGAGTTGATCACCGGAGTGGAGATACCGGCTCTTCCGCGCCCGCTCGCGTCCGGCTACCTGAAGGTCCGCGACCGGCAGTCGTACGAGTTCGCCCTGACGTCGGCGGCCGTCGCGCTGCACGTACGCGGCGGGGTGATCCGGGAGGCCAAGGTCGCCGCCGGGGGCGTGGGCACCGTGCCGTGGAAGCTGCCCGCCGTCGAGCAGCACCTCGTCGGTGAACGTCCCTCGGAGGCCCTGTGGTCGGCCGCTGCCGCGAAAGCGGTGGACGGGGCACGCCCGCTCAAGCACAACCGGTTCAAGGTCGAGCTGCTCAAGCGCACCGTCGAACGCCAGCTGCGCGTCGTAGGAGGTACCAAGTGAGCCCCCAGCCGCAGGCAGCCGTGGGCGCGCCGCTGTCCCGGGTGGACGGCCGGCTGAAGGTCACGGGCAAGGCCCTGTACGCCGCCGAGCACGACGTCGACGGAACGGTGCACGCCGTGATCGTCGACGCCGGAGTCGGCCGCGGCCGCATCACCGGCATCGACACCCGCGCGGCCGAAGCCCAGCAGGGCGTGCTGAAGGTCATCCACCACGGCAACGCGCCGAAGCTGCCGTACCGCGACAACCCCGGGTCCAACAACCCTCCGGAGGGGCGGCGACTGCGCGTCTTCCAGGACGACCGCGTCCGCTTCCACGGCCAGCCGGTCGCCGTCGTCGTGGCCACCACCCTGGAGGCCGCCCAGCACGGTGCGAGCCTGGTCGAGGTCGACTACGACGCCGAACGGCCCTCGACCGACCTCACCGAGGCGCAGCCGGACGAGCCGACCCGGTACGCGCGCGGCGACGCCGAAGCGGCCCTGCGCACGGCGGCCGTACGGCTGGACCTGACCTACCGCACGGCCCGCAACCACCACAACCCGATGGAGCCGCACGCCACCATCGCCCGCTGGAACGGCGACCAGCTCACCGTCTGGGACAAGACCCAGTGGGTGGTGGGCACCCAGGCCGAACTCGCCGCGGTGTTCGGCCTGGAGACGGACGCGGTGCGCGTCATCTCACCGTTCGTCGGCGGCGGGTTCGGGACGGCACTGCGCTGCTGGCCGCACGTGGTCGTCGCCGCGCTGGCCGCCCGCGAGACGAAGCGTCCGGTCAAGTTGGTCCTCAGCCGCAAGCAGATGTACCTCGGCACCGGTTACCGGCCCTCCTACGACTACCGACTCCGGCTGGGCAGCGACCGGCGCGGCCGGCTGACCGCCGCGGTCCACGACCTGGACGCAGAGACCTCGTCGTACGAGAAGTTCACCGAGGCGATCCTGGCGGCCGGGCAGATGCTCTACAGCATGCCCCACGTGAGCCAGGCGTACCGGACGGTGCCGCTGGACCTGCCCACGCCGCTGTACATGCGCGGCCCCGGCTTCCAGACGGCCTCCTTCGTCATCGAGTCGGCCATGGACGAACTCGCCCACGAACTCGGCGTCGACCCGATCGAGCTGCGCCGGCGCAACGAGCCGGCGGAGGACGAGTCGTCCGGGCTGCCGTTCTCCACCCGCCGGCTGCGCGAGTGCTACACGGTCGGTGCCCGCGAGTTCGGCTGGCACCGCCGCAACCCGAAGCCCCGCACCACGCGTGAGGGGGACTGGCTGATCGGCCTGGGCATGGCCGCCGGCGTCTACGACACCGCGCGCATGCCGGCCCAGGCCCGGGCCCGCCTGGACGCCGACGGCACCGCGCTGGTCGAGGCCGCCGCCACCGACATGGGCCCGGGGACGTACACCTCCCAGACCCAGGTCGCCGCCGACGCCCTCGGGCTGACCGTGCGCACGGTCACCTTCCGGCTGGGGGACTCCCTCTACCCGCCGACCCCACCGCACGGCGGCTCGATGACCATGGCCAGTGTCGGCTCCGCCACCCTCGACGCCTGCAACAAGGTCCGCCGTCAGGCGATCCGACTGGCCGTCGGGGACCGCGAGTCGCCGCTGTACGGGGTGGCGGCCGACGACGTCGTGGTGCGCAACGGCCGGCTGCACGTGAAGAACGACCCCACGCGCGGGGAGACCTACCGGCGGCTGCTGACCCGCAACGACCGCACCCACCTGGAGGCGGAGGGCTCCTTCGCGCCGCCGTCGGGCCCGCAGCGGCACTCCTTCTACGGCTACAACGCGACCTTCGCCGAAGTGGCCGTCGACGCGACCTTGGGCCTGGTGCGGGTACGGCGGGTGCTCGGCGTGTACGACGCGGGCCGCATCATCAGCCCCAAGCTCGCCGACAGCCAGGCCCTCGGCGGCATGGTCGGCGGCATCGGCACGGCCCTGCTGGAGCACACCGTCACCGATCACCGCGACGGCCGGATCGTCAACGCCAACCTCGCCGACTACCTCGTGCCCGTCAACGCCGACGTCCCCGACCTCAAGGCGATCTACCTGGACGGCGAGGACCGCGAGGCCGACCCGCTCGGCGTCAAGGGCCTCGGAGAGCTCGTGATGATCGGGGTGGCGCCCGCCATCGCCAACGCGGTCTTCAACGCCACCGGCCGCCGCGTCCGCGAACTACCCATCACGGCCGAGGTGTTGCTCTGACCGGGGCACCTCGGGCCGACCGGGACCCGGGCCTGCTCCGGGTTCCGGTTCCGGGCCGCCGCCGCGTGACGTGTCCCCGGCGTCGTGGCGGCGGCCCACTCACCTTCCGATCCTGGTCCCGCTGTGGAGGACCGCCATGCTGAACATCGCGGACACGCTGCACCGCTGGTGCCGCGAGACCCGCCCCTTCGCCCTCGCCACCGTCGTCGGCGTGCACGGCAGCGCCCCGCTGCCGACCGGTACGTCGGTCGCGGTGGACGAGGACGGCAACGCCGTCGGCAGCATCTCCGGCGGCTGCGTCGAGGGAGCGGTCTACGAGCTGTGCCGACAGGTGCTCCGCGACCGGGGCGCCCCGCAGCGGGCCTGGTTCGGCTACTCCGACGACGACGCCTTCGCCGTCGGCCTGACCTGCGGCGGCGAACTCGACGTCTTCGTCCAGCGCATCGACCCCGCGGGCCGGCCACATCTGCTCACAGCCCTCTCCGAAATCACTCAGGGACGACCGGTCGCCGTGGCACAGGTCGTGGACGGCCCGGAACACCTCCTCGGCTCCACACTGAGCGTGCTCGGCGGTGACCACGCCGCCCATGGACGGGTGGACGACGGCCCGGCGAACCGGGCCGTGGCCGAACACGCCCGGGCCCTGCTGCGGACCGGCCGCACCGCCCGCGCCGACATCGGCGGGGAGGCGGACGGCTGCCCCGGACGGCTGTCCGTCCTCGTCCACGTCCATGCCTCCCGGCCCCGCCTGCTGATCTTCGGCGCCGTCGACTTCGCCGCCGCCCTGAGCCGGGCCGGCCGCTTCCTCGGCTACCACGTCACCGTCTGCGACGCCCGCCCCGTCTTCGCCACGACCGCACGCTTCCCGCACGCGGACGAGGTCGTGGTCGACTGGCCCCACCGCTACCTGGAACACACCGAGGTGGACGAGCGCACCGCCGTCTGCGTCCTCACGCACGACGCCAAGTTCGACATCCCCCTGCTGCGCCTGGCACTCGGCCTGCCCGTCGCCTACGTGGGGGCCATGGGCTCCCGGCGCACCCACGCCGAGCGCCTGCGGCTGCTGCGCGAGGAGGGCGTCACGGACGACCACGTGACCCGCCTGCGCTCCCCGATCGGTCTCGACCTCGGAGCCCGCACGCCCGAGGAGACGGCCGTCTCCATCACCGCGGAGATCATCGCCCGGGCCAACCAGGGCACGGGCCGGCCGCTGACCCGGATCACCGGGCCGATCCACCGGCCGCCGGGCGTGCCGGGCGGCACGTAGGCCGACTGTGCTGACCGGCTCCTCGGACGGACGCGGGGGCTCACGCCACGCGGGTCGGATCCTGTGGGGTGGGCGACGGAGTGCTTCCGGGTGCGTTCCGTGCGGCGGGCCGTGCGCGGGAGAGGCCGCCCGGCCACCACCAGCGGCCCAGATCGAGGGCGAGGGCGGGTACCAGGACCGTACGGACGAGGAAGGTGTCCAGGAGGACGCCTATGCCGACCAGGACGCCCATCTGGGCCATCGTCACCAGCGGCAGGCCCGCGGTGAAGACCCCGGCCGCGCCCACGGCCCCGACCAGCGCGCTCACGGTGTCGGCGCTGTCGGCGAGCGTCACCTGTTCCCCATTCACTTCGCTTCCTCTTTCTCGGCCTCGGTCTTCCCGGCCTCGCTGAGCGTCGCGGACGCCCGGGCGATGACGGCGGGTGTCAACTCGTAGAAGAAGGGCGTGACGTCGAAGTACTTCATCGCCTTGCCGTCCTCCGCGAGTTCGAGCGTGCCGACGACGAGTCCGGCCGCTTCCAGCCGCTGGAGGTGCATGTGCAGCAGCGGGCGGCTGATCCCGATCTCGCGTGCCAGCGCGCTGACGTAGTTCCGGCTCTCCAGCAGCGCCGCGACGATCCGCATGCGGTGCGGGTTGCCGAGCGCGGACAGCACCTTCAGCAACTCGTCGCCCGTCGGTGCGCTGTCACCTGTCAAAGATTCCTGACACATCTCAGGGGCGTATGGGGGACGGATCGGGGAGGTGTCGGGGATGTCTCAGGGTTACCCGGGATCTTCATGACTGCCGGACCGCGGGCGCATCGCTCCGATAGCATGTTCGGTCATGTGACGATCCACCTCCTTACAACTGACAAATCGAATAAAACAATTGATATCTATAACCACGCGGATTTTCTCGCGCATAAGACGCGGAATCACGTTCACCGCCCGGCCTCGACCCCGGACGATGCTGTGGGCCACAGCAGGTGTGGTGGCCCTCGGTTTTCTCATCGCGCTGGAGATCGCCGCGCGCCGCCTCGGCGTGCCCGGGCCGATCACCTGCCAGGTGCAGGAGGTGATCGTCGCTCCCAAGTCGGGCTTCCTGCTGTACGCCGCCATGGCGCTGACCATGGTGGTCCTCCCCCGGCGGCAACGGTTCATCGCCTTCGGCGTCGCACTCGGCATCGACGCCGTCTTCCTGGTGGTGCGCTGGGCGGTCGGCGCCGAGCTGGGGGACGCCCATCCCTTCGGCAACGGCGCCTTGTGGGTGATTCTGGGCTGCGGGGTCATCGCGGTGACACGCCGCACCGGCCCGGAACGCGTCCTGCTGCTGAAGGGTGTCGGACTGGGCCTGCTGCTGGTGGCCGGCCGCAAGGCCGGTGACACCTGGCTGATCATCACCTCGAAGACCCGCCCGATGGTGCTCGACCCGTACGTGGCGACCGCCGACCACGCACTGGGCAACCCGTCGTGGCTGGTGGGCCGGATCGTCGAGGCCACCGGCCAGGCCGGTGCCATCGCCCTCGAAACCGTCTACGGCCAACTGGCGGTGGCCGCCGTCGTCGTCGCGCTCTACCAGCTGCGCAACGTGGCCGCCGAGCGCCGCTTCCCGCGCCACCACCTGGTGCGGACCTTCCTGGTCATCGGACTCCTCGGGCCGGGCATCTACATGATCTTCCCGGTCGTCGGCCCGGTCTTCGCCTACGGCCCGGGCGCCTCCGGCACCGGCGGCCTGGAGTGGGCGGTGGCCAACCTGTGGCCGGACCTGCCGCCACCGACCGACGTCGTCCCGCACGAAGTGCTCTACGACGGGATCACCCCTCGCAACTGCATGCCCAGCCTGCACACGGCGTGGGCCGTCGCGATCTTCATCCATTCCCGCAGGGGCCCACGCGTGCTGCGCCACGCGGGCACGTTCTGGCTGATCGCCACGCTGACCGCGACGCTGGGATTCGGCTACCACTACGGCGTGGATCTCGTGGCCGGCGTGGTGTTCACGGTCACGATCGAGGCGGCCCTGCGCTCGCTCGAACGCGGCTGGGACCGCTCCGGAATCCAGCTCGTCACCTACGGAGCGACCGTCTTCACCGCGATGCTGCTGTCCTATCGCTATCTGCCGATGGAGATGGCCGCGCGGCCGTGGCTGTTCGGGCCGCTGCTCCTGCTGGCGATGGCCTCGGTGATCTACGGCTACGTACGGACCACCAGCCAGTGGGAGACGAAGGCCGTGCCGGCGCGGCAACCGGCACCGGAACACGAACTGGTCAGCGGGTGAGGAGGACCGCCAGGGCACTCACTGTGCCCGCGCAGGCGAAAAGGGCGCAGGCACAGGCGGCGTGGCGGCGCAGCAGGGTGTGCCGGAGGTCGGCGTAGCGGTTCTCGTACTCCTGCCGCAGCTCCTCGGCCCGCCGGACCGTGGCGTGCAGCAGCTGACGGGTGACGTCCAGGCGGCGGCGGACGTAGTGGCCGGTGAGTTCCTCGGCCTGGGCGGTGGTCAGCCACGGTATCCCCGCGCAGAGTTCCTCCGCCTCGCGCCGTGCCTGATCGAGATGGACGTGCGCGAGGAGATAGCCCTCGGCCTCGTCGGCCAGCGCGTGCCGCGGGGTGCCGTACGGCACCTCACGGCCACCGCGTCTCACGTCCGCCGGCCCTGGTGCCCGCCGGGCTCGACGACATCGCGTCGGCCGGTGTTCTCCGCCTCGTCCAGCTGGGCCACGTCGGGATGGTGCAGGTCGAAGGCGGGGGACTCGGAGCGGATCCGCGGCAGGGTGACGAAGTTGTGCCGCGGGGGCGGACACGAGGTCGCCCACTCCAGGGAACGCCCGTAGCCCCAGGGGTCGTTGACCTCGACCCGCTTGCCCAGCTGGGAGGTCTTCCACACGTTGTACAGGAACGGCAGCGTCGACAGCCCCAGCAGGAACGCGCCGATCGACGAGACGGTGTTCAGCCAGGTGAAGCCGTCCGCGGCGAGGTAGTCGGCGTACCGGCGGGGCATGCCCTCGGCGCCCAGCCAGTGCTGCACCAGGAACGTCGTGTGGAAGCCGACGAACAGTGTCCAGAAGTGGATCTTCTCGATGCGGTTGTCCAGCATCGTGCCGGTCATCTTCGGCCACCAGAAGCTGAAGCCGCCGAACATCGCGAACACGATCGTGCCGAAGAGCACGTAGTGGAAGTGGGCGACCACGAAGTAGGAGTCGGTCACGTGCCAGTCCAGGGGCGGCGAACCGAGGATGACCCCGGTCAGGCCGCCGAAGAGGAACGTGACCAGGAACCCGGCCGCCCACAGCATCGGCGCCTCGAAGGACAGCGAGCCCTTCCACATGGTGCCGATCCAGTTGAAGAACTTCACCCCCGTCGGCACGGCGATCAGATACGTCATGAAGGAGAAGAACGGCAGCAACACCGCGCCGGTGGCGAACATATGGTGCGCCCACACCGTCACGGACAGCCCGGCGATGGCGATCGTGGCGCCGATCAGGCCCGTGTAACCGAAGATCGGCTTACGGGCGAACACCGGGATGATCTCGCTGATCACGCCGAAGAACGGCAGGGCCAGGATGTACACCTCGGGGTGGCCGAAGAACCAGAACAGATGCTGCCAGAGGATCGCGCCGCCGTTCTCCGCGTTGAACACCTGCGCCCCAAAACGCCGGTCGGCCTCCAGCACCAGCAGCGCGGCGGCCAGCACCGGGAACGCCAGCAGCACCAGCACCGAGGTGAGCAGCACGTTCCAGGTGAAGATCGGCATGCGGAACATGGTCATGCCGGGGGCGCGCATGCAGATGATCGTGGTGATGAAGTTGACGGCGCCGAGGATGGTGCCGAACCCGGACAGGGCCAGACCCATCAGCCACAGGTCCCCGCCGACCTGGGGAGTGCGCTCCCCGCCGCTCAGCGGGGTGTAGGCGGTCCAGCCGAAGTCCGCGGCGCCCTGCGGGGTGAGCAGACTGCCGAGCACGATCAGGCCGCCGAAGAGGAACAGCCAGTACGAGAACATGTTCAGCCGCGGGAACGCCACGTCGGGGGAGCCGATCTGCAACGGCATCACCGCGTTGGCGAACCCGGCGAACGTCGGCGTCGCGAACAGCAGCAGCATGATCGTGCCGTGCATGGTGAACGCCTGGTTGTACTGCTCGTGGGACAGCCACTGGATCCCCGGCCGGGCCAGCTCGGTCCGGATGGCCATCGCCAGCGCCCCGGCGATCAGGAAGAAGACGAACGAGGTGATCAGGTACAGGTGCCCGATCTTCTTGTGGTCCGTCGTCGTCAGCCAGGAGACGATCACCTGGCCCGGACCGCGGCGCTCCGCCGCCGGTACCGGAGCGACCGGTTCGGTAAGTGTCGCCATGAGCTCCTCGATCGGCAGTGCGTGTCCCGACCCGGCGGAAACTAGTCCCGCTGCTCCGCAACAGCCGTCCGACGTGGTGCTTCATTGGGCCGAACGGCCGAGCAGGCCATGCGAACGAGTGGTGTCCCGTTTCTCGGGCACAGGCGCGAGAAGTGTCACAGGGGGCGGTGGAGTCCGTGTGCGAGCCGGGCGAGGCAGGCGTCCAGGGCGTGCACGCGCCCCGGCAGGGCCTCGCGCAGGTCCCACCAGCGGATCGTCTCGATCTCCTCGTTCGGCTCGAACGCCGCGACCTCGGCGCAACACCCGGAGAACAGCGCGCCGTATTCGACACGCTGGTCCGGCGCGAGTGCGAAGCGCGGGTATCCGACGAACCGGAGCGGCTCCGCGGGCATCTGCCCCGCTTCCTCCAGCAGTTCACGCACGGCCCCCTGGCGGGGCGACTCGCCCGGCTCGATCAGTCCGCCGGGCAGCTCCCAGCCCTGCCGGAAGCGGTCGAACACCATCAGGACGCGATCACCGCGGCAGAGGGCCACCAGGGCGAGCGGCAGGGGCGCGTCACCGGGCGGTCGTTCCTCCGCCCGGCGCACGAAGGCGGTCAGGGCGTTGCCGCGGTGATCGACGGCGAGCGGTTGCTCCGTGGCATCAGACATCTCCGCATGATGCCCGGCCCCGGCCCGAACGGCCCTGAGATCGAACGGCCTTGGTACCGAACGGCCCTTGTATCGAACGGCCTTTGTGCCGAACCGGCCCGCGTACTCTCGCCTGATGGACGGGATCATCACAAGAACGTCCTGCCCGGCGTCTCGTCGGCAGAGGTCGGCTACTGGACCGCGGCGCACGCGCGTGGCCGGGGCGTGGCTCCCCGGGCCCTGGAGGCGCTGACGCGATGGGCCTTCGACGCCTTCGCCGGCGACGGTCCGACCCGTCTGGAGCTCCTGCACCACGCGGACAACACGGCCTCGTGCCGCGTCGCGCGGAAGTGCGGTTATGTACTGTCCTCGCTCGTGGCCGCCGCGCCACCGGCGTTCCCCCTGGAAGCGCACCTGCACGCCCGGGTCCGTGACCTCTGAGTACGTCCTGAGAGACACCCTGTGCGTCACGCGCTGTCCAGGTCGGTGGTGAGTTCCTCGTGCCACTGGAGGGAGACACGCCGGTCGAGGATCGTCGCCGCGGCGACCGGGAGGGGGAGGTGGAGGAACTCGCGTAGTGCGTGGGCCGCATCGGCGCGCGCGTCCCACGCGGTGAGGTCCTTGGGGGTGACGGGGGCGCTGCCGCCGTCCGCCAGGAGCCGCCGGGTCGCATGGGCCTCTGCGGCCAGGGTGCGCATACGCGAGTCGAGGGGACCGTCCGGGTCGCAGGCGACGGGCAGGCCGCTGTGGATCCGGTCGAGGGCCTCGGCCACCTCCGGGTAGGTGTCGAGGTGCGTCTCCGATGCCAGGCGCGACAGCTGGACCGCGATGGCGGCGCGCAGCCGCTGCGCCGGTGTGCGCTCCACGAGGCCGGCCAGATCCAAGTGCCGTACCTGGGAAGGAAACCCGCAGTCCTCCGCCCTGGGCAGGTCGTCCAGCAGGGGGAGCAGCAGGGCACTGGTCAGCTCCGCCGGGCCCTCCTCGTCCGGGTCGTAGGCGATGCCGAAGTCCTGTCGCAGTACGGCCAGGAAGCGGGTGTACACGGCGGTCGAGCCGGGCCAGAGGTCCACGCCGAGCCGCCGCGCATCCGGTCCGCCGGTGCTGTTGCCCTCACGCGGTGACATGACGCGCCGGGTGTCCTCCTGAGGACACGGCACGCCGTCCTCGGCGAAGGTGAGCACGACCTCCGGGCCGTGCCGGGTCAGGACCGCCACGCGCGTGCCGGCGGACAGGGTGCGCAGCACCTCCGGCCGGGCGAACTGCGCGGGGCCGCCCTCCAGCGTGGCGTACGCCCAGCCGCCGGCCTCGCCCGCCCGGACCAGGGGCCGGTGCGCGGCCCACGGGGACTGCGCCGCCCGCTGGGCCTGCCGGCGGTCGCGCGGCCGTACGGTGGCGGGGACCGCGCCGAGCCGGCGCAGCATCTCGGCCGGTGTCAGACCGGCGGCGAACGCGACGTCCGGCTGGTCCGGCAGCGGGGCGGGCCGCGGCCGGTGGGCGCGGACGAAGAAGAGCCGCTGCGTCCCTTCCTGCCGGGGCGGCGGCGGGGGACCACCGGCGGCGTCCGGGAAGGCCGGGCGCTGGAGGGCCGGCGGGTCCGACTCCGGCTCGGCGAGCGCGGCGGCCCACGCCAGTGCGGAGACCGCCTCGGCGGGTACGGTCCGCTCCTCCTCCCACCCCAGCTTTCCGGCCACGGCCACGGGGACGCGGTCGAGGAACGGGCGACCGCCCTCCAGGGCGTCCGCGAGGTCGGCCAGAACATGACGCAGCGAGGGCCAGTGCGCGAACGAGCCCATCTCGTCGTCGAAGCGGCGGCCCACCTGTCCGTAGTGGGGCCCCGGGTGGCAGACGAGGAACAGGCCGTCCGAGGCCCGCCGACCGATGCCCAGCGTCAGGGGCAGCCCGGCCTCGGCCACCCCGAGGCTCCGCAGGAAGGTCGTGTTCCGCACGATGTCCGCGACACCGCACAGCGGGCCGTAGGACGACAACTGAACTGTGCCGTCGTCGGTTTCCACACCGTCGTGGCACCGCAGCGAGGCCACCAGATCCGGGTGGAACGGCACGCCGAGCGCGCGCTCCGCGTCCTCGATGCCGGCCTGCGACGCGGGTGGGCGCAGCGCGGCGTGGGAGAGGGGAGCGTGCCGGGCCAGCCAGTCGTCGACCCGGGCCCAGGACTCCTCGACGGCGGGGATGCTCATGGCAGCGGACCCTATGCCGGACCACTGACAGCGCCCCCGCCCTCCTGGTGCCGCAGCGTCGTAATCCCGCCGATTTTGCGGACGTGGCGTACGGCGAGGTGAGCGACGACGCGAGCGGCGCGAGAATGGTGAGGGCCTGGCGACGTCCGCGCGGCAGCTCCGGCGAAACGATCCGCCGAACCGCACGGCGGGGACGGAAACGCACCGCAGACCCACCCGCACCGCAGACAGACCCCGCTCCCGGCCGGGCACGCCCCGCACAGCGATCGCACCGCCCTCAGCACCGCCCTCAGCACCGCCTTCAGCACCGCATTCAGCACTGTCTTCAGCACCGTCTTCAGACCGGCCCCAACGCGCCGGAACGGAGGACTGACTCATGGCCACCCCGCTCACCGCCGCCCGGCTCGTCGCCGCGCTGCAGGCCGAGGGCTGCGCCGTTCACGAGGTCGGCGGATGGCGCACCAACAACCGCAACCACAAGGGCCCGTGGGGTCCCGTGCACGGGGTGATGATTCATCACACCGTCACCGGCCCCGGCACGGCCGTCGTCGAGCTGATCTACCACGGCCACAGCGCCCTGCCCGGTCCGCTCGCCACCGGATGCATCACCAAGGACGGCGTCGTCCACCTGACCGGCAACGGCCGGGCCAACCACGCCGGCGGCGGCGACGGTGACGTGCTCGATGCCGTCATCGGCGAGTCGTACGGCACGTACCCGCCGGCGACGCACGAGCACGACGGCTCGGCCGGCGCGGTCGACGGCAACGCCCGTTTCTACGGCTGGGAATGCGAGAACAAGGGCGACGGCAAGGACCCGTGGCCGAGTGCGCAGTACATCGCCATCGTCAAGGCCACCGCCGCGATCTGCCGCGCGCACGGCTGGGGCCCCAAGAGCGCGATCGGACACCTGGAGTGGAGCGACTGGAAGGTCGACCCGCGCGGGTTCGACATGGCCGACTTCCGCCGTGACGTCGCCGACGCCCTGGCCCTCCCGGCGGGCCTGTGGGAAGGAGAGGACCCCATGCCCCAGTACGTCAACCTCGGAGTCTCCAAGGGCTACCGGCTCGCGCCCGGTGCCTGGGACTCGGTCGAGTTCGCCACGGAGTGGGCCGACGAGACCGGCGACCACGCCACCGGCGGGAGTGTCTTCGCCCGTGGCCCGGCCCGTTTCAGCGGCAGCGTCAGCCTGCACATCGACGGCCTGCCGGCGGGCGCGGTCGTCCAGGCGCGCATGTCGGAGTACCAGGGCGACCAGCACCGCGCCGACCACCCGATCCACGAGATCGTCGGGACCGGCGGCGGCACCTTCGCGGTCGTGCCCCTGACGAAGCGGCTCCCGTCCGGCCGGAGCATGCGGATACGGCTGCTGAACCAGGCCGCCGTCCCGGTCACCGTCACGAGCGCGGTGCTGACCGTGCTCGTGTGGAAGGAGAGCTGAGACCGGTCTCTAGTCGGCCGTCGGCAGCCCGGGGCCCGCGCAGCGGACGTTCGCCGACGGCACGTCTCCGCGCACCAGGTAGGCCGCCACGGTGTCGTCCACGCACGGGTTGCCGCGGCTGGCGAACACGCCGTGGGAGTAGTCGTCGTCCAAGGTGACCAGACGTGAGCCGGGCAGCAGCGGCTGGAGGCGGTGGGCGCCTTCGATCGGCGTGACGGGGTCGTGCGCGGAGGCGACGAGGAGGGCCGGCGGCGCGTCCGGGCTGCCGAGCGGCGTGCGGTGGCCGGGCCGGTGGTGCCAGTAGGCGCAAGTGCTCGCCTCCATGCCCGTCAGCACCGGCTGCGGATCGAGGCGGCGGGTGCGGCGGATGTCCGCGACGATGCCCCGCGGGCTGGGTGCGGGTCCGTCGGCGCACTTGACGACGCGGTTGGCCGCCTCGTAGTTGCGGGAGTCGGGGCTGTCGAAGGCGCCGGCCGGGCGCAGGCCGTCCGGGTCGCCGTCGGTCAGGAAGCCGCGCAGCCCGTCCGCGAGGCCCGCCCAGCGTTCCGTGCGGCCCAAGGCGCGGTAGACGGCGCGGTCGAACTCCGCCGGGCCGAAGCCCGCCACCGGCCGCGCGGCGAGCTCCCGGCGTACGCGCAGATACGAGTCCCGTACCGCGGCCGGTGTCCCGCCCAGGCCGTAGCGCCCGGCGTGGGCGGCCGTCCGGGCGAAGAAGGTGCCGCGCTGCCGCAGCAGGGCGCGGCTCTGGAGCACGTCGAAGTCGTACCAGTCGCCGGGGCCGACCACGCTGTCGAGCACCATCCGGCCGACGCGGTGCGGGAAGCGGGCCGTGTAGGCGGCGCCGAGGTAGCTGCCGTAGGAGACGCCGAGGAAGCTCGTCCGCGGTTCGCCGAGGGCCGCGCGTATCGCGTCCATGTCGTACGCCGTCTGTTCGGTGGACAGGTACGGCAGCAGGCGGCCCGCGTGCCTGGCGCAGTCGTCGGCCAGGGCGCGCAGGGATGCCAGGTACGTGCGCTCCGCCCCGGCTCCCGCCGGCACCGGGTCGCGGCCCGGACGGTCGAAGAGGCCGCCCATCGGGCCGCATGTGACGGGGGTGCTCCGCCCGACGCCGCGCGGGTCGAAGCCGACGACGTCGTACGCACGCCGGACGCTCTCGGGGAGTCTGGTCCGCTTGGTGACCGCGTAGGAGAGCCCCGAACCGCCGGGTCCGCCCGGGTTGACCAGCAGGATGCCGCGCCGCTCGGCGGGCGTGCCCGAGGCACGGACCCGGGAGACCGCCACCTCGATGCGCGGCCCCGAGGGGTGGTGCCGGTCGAGCGGCACGCTCAGCCGCCCGCACTCGACGCGCTCCGGTGCGGCCGGCCGGGGGACGGAGTCGGGGCAGGACGTGAAGCGGAGCGGGGAGGGCGGCTCGGTCGCCTGGACCGGGACGGCGGGGAGCAGGGCGGTGGCGGCCGCGAGGGCGCACAGGAGTGCGGTGCGGCGTGCGGGACGGGTCAAGGGGGTCTCCAGAAGATCTTCGCCCAACCAGGTGACAATGAAAATGATTATCGATAACGTCTCTCGCGGCAACACCCGGCACCCTCCCCGGAGGGCTCGCCGGGCTGCCCGCGCGCCTTGAACTCACTGCGACGAAAGGGGAGTTGTGGCTCATCTGTTGGTGGTCGAGAGCTGGGTCGGGTCCATGAGCAGACTGCTGCCGCGGGCGATCAGGGAGAACGGGCACGCGTTCACGTTCCTCACCCGCGACCTGCACCACTACCTGCGCTCGGCGCCCGAGGGGACGGCCCATCCGCTGCTCGGCGCGCGCAACGTCATCACCACCGACACCAACGACATCGAGGCGCTGCTGCCCGAGGTCGAGCGGCTGCACGGGGTCCTCGGCTTCGACGGGGTCGTCACCTCCTGCGACTACTACCTGCCGACGGTGGCCCGGATCGCGGGGCGCCTCGGCCTGCCCGGCCCCGGTCCCGAGGCCGTGGAGAACGCCTGCCGCAAGGACGCCACCCGCCGCGTCCTCGACGACGCCGGGGTGCCCGGACCGCGCTTCGCCGTGCGCGAGGAGTGGGCCGACATCGCGCGGGCCGCGCGGGAGATCGGCTACCCGCTCGTCGTCAAGCCCGTCGACCTGTGCGCGGGCATGTACGTGCGCCGGGTGGACGACGAGGCCCAACTCGCCGCCGCCTGCCGGGCCCTGGCCGACTTCCCGGTCAACGCACGCGGACAGCGGCGGACGCCCGTGGTGCTGCTGGAGGAACTGCTGGACGGCCCCGAGGTCAGCGTCGAGACGGTGTCGCACGCCGGCGCGGTCCACGTGGTGGGCGTGACCGACAAGAGCGTCGGCGGCGCACCCGCCTTCGTCGAGACCGGCCACATGTTCCCCGCCGCCCTGCCGCCCGGCGACACCGAGGCCGCCGAACACACCGCCCTGGCCGCACTCAAGGCCCTCGGCCTGACCGACGGGGTCGTGGCGCACACGGAGATCAAGCTCACCTCCGCCGGTCCGCGCGTGGTCGAGGTCAACCCCCGGCCCGCCGGGAACCGCATCACCGAACTCGTACGCCACGTCACCGGAATCGACCTCGCCGCCGCCTTCGTGGACGTCGCCCTGGGCCGCGCCCCCGACCTGCGGCGCGTCGACACCGGACTGCGCAGCGCCGCGATCGGCTTCCTGGTGCCGGAGGCCTCCGGCACCCTGGAAGCGCTGGACGGCAGCGGCGTACGGGACCTGCCCGGGGTGCTGGAGGTCCAACTCGCCGAGCCCGGCCGGGCCGTGAAGGCGGCGGGCAGCAACAACGAGTACCTCGGACACGTCATGGCCGGCGACGCCGACGGACTCGGGGCCCGCGAGCGCGTCGAGAGCCTGCTGGACGGGTTGCGCGCCGGGCTGGTGATCCGATGATCACCGCGACCAGTGGCGTCTCGTACGACGAGCTCGTGGCCCGGGTGCGCGCGGGCGACCTCGGCCCCGACCCGGCCACCCAGCGCATCGCCGTCGCCTTCACCACCCGGCAGGCCGTACGGCACGACGGGCGCGGCACCGGCTACCGCAACGAGGTGCTCAGCCTGCGCCTGGCCGAGGCCGTCGGCTCCTGCGCGGTCGAGCCCGGGGCGCTGCCGGACAGCGCCGTCGAGGACTGCGTGGGCGCCGACGTGGCGCGGCTGCTGGAGCACCCGTTGCCGCCGGTGCGGGTGGCGGCCCTCGACGCCTACCTGATGCACGTCCTGCCGCACACCCCCGCCCAGGGGGCCAGGACCCTCCCGCTGCCCGCCGGGTCGTCGCTGGAGAAGTCCCGGGCCCGCGCCGAGGCCGTCGTAGGCCTGCTCGACCTGCCGCCCGGCGCCACGGTGCTCGTGGTGGGCGTCGTCAACTCCCTGCTGGAGGCCCTGCGTTCGCGAGGCCTGCGCTACGTCCCCTGCGATCTCAAGGGCGGCGAGACCGAGTGGGGCGAGCCGGTCGTCACCGACGCGCTCGCCGCGGCCGGCCCCTGTGACGCGCTGCTCGTCTCCGGCATGACCCTGGGCAACGGCACCTTCGAACCCCTGCGGCGGCACGCGATGGCGCACGGCAAGCAGCTGGTGATGTTCGCCCAGACGGGGAGCGCCGTGCTGCCCCGCTTCCTCGGGCACGGCGTCAGCGCGGTGTGCGCGGAACCGTACCCGTTCTTCTGGCTCGACGGCGGCCCCGGTGTCCTGCACCGCTACGACGGCTCCTGTCCGGGAGGCGGGCGATGACCGCCACCGCGCTCCGGCCCGCCGCGCGACGGGAACTGCTCTCCCTGGTCGGCCGTACTCCACTGGCCCGCATCACCGCGGACCTGCCGGGTCCGCACCCCGGTTTCTGGGCCAAGCTCGAAGGCCTCGCGGCGGGCGGGATGAAGGCACGCGCCGCCGTGTCCATGCTGCTGGGTGCCCGCGACCGCGGCGAACTGCTGCCCGGTGCCCCGGTGGTGGAGTCCACCTCCGGCACGCTCGGCATCGGCCTCGCCTTCGCCGGACAGGCCCTCGGCCACCCCGTCGTGCTGGTCGGCGACAGTGAACTGGAGCCGTCCATGCGGCAGTTGCTGCGCGCCCACGGCGTGCGGCTGGAGGTCGTGGACCGGCCGGAGCCGCAGGGAGGCTGGCAGGCCGCGCGCCTGGCCCGGCTGCGGGAACTGCTCGCCGAACTGCCCGGCGCCTACTGGCCCGACCAGTACAACAACCCCGACAACACCGCCGGCTACGCCTCTCTGGCCGCCGAACTCGCCGTCCAGCTCGACCACTTGGACATTCTGGTGTGCAGCGTCGGCACCGGCGGACACAGCGCCGGCATCATCGGCCCCCTGCGGCGGCACTGGCCCGCCCTGCGCCTCATCGGCGTCGACGCCACCGGCTCCACCATCTTCGGCCAGCCCGCCCGGCCCCGGCTGATGCGCGGCCTCGGCAGCAGCATCCACCCGCGCAACGTCGCCTACGACGCCTTCGACGAGGTCCACTGGATCGGCCCCACCGAAGCCGTGGACAGCTGTCGCAGGCTGGCGCGCGGCGCCTTCGTCAGCGGCGGGTGGAGCACCGGCGCCGCCGCCCGGGTCGCCGCCTGGGCCGCCCGCGTCCACCCCGGGGCGGTCGTCGCCACCGTCTTCCCCGACGGCCCGCACCGCTACCTCGGCACGGTCTACGACGACGACTTCACCACCGCCCATGGCCTCGACCCGGCCGCCGCGGCCACCCGGCCCGTCGAGATCCCGCACCCGCACGCGGCGGAGGCGTCCGGCTGGGCCCGCTGCACCCGCGTCAGCGACCCGCTCACCGCCCCCGCCCTCCAGGAAGAGAGCCCGTGAAGTCCAGCCTGCGCACCGTACGCCTCGAGCTCACCGAGCCGCTGCGCATCTCCCGTTCCACCATGGCCGCGCGCGACGCCGTGTGGCTGACCGTCGAGCACGACGGACTGCGCGGTCACGGCGAGGTCGTCACCAGCGTGTACTACGGACTCGGCACCGAGACTCTGCTGCGGCTCCTCACCGCCGTGGACCTGGGCCGCTTTCCCGATCCGGAGAGTGCCCTGGAGGCCCTCCGGATGAGGGAGTCACCTCTGGAGTCGTCCGCGGAGGCACCTCTTGGTGACGTGCCGCCCGCCGTCACCGCCGCCGTCGAGTCGGCGCTGCTCGACCTGGCCGGCAAGCGCGCGGGCGTACCCGTGCACCGCCTCCTCGGAGCCGCCGCACCGCCCGCCGCCGCCACCGCCCGCACCATCGGCATCACGTCCCCCGGCCATGCGGCCGCCCAGGCCCGGCGGCTCACCGCGAGCGGCTTCGAGGTCCTCAAGGTCAAGGCGGGCGCCCCCGACCCCGAGGACGACATCGAGCGCGTCCGCGTCATCCGCGACGCCGCACCCCGGGCCCGGGTGCTCCTCGACCCCAACGGCGCCTGGTCCGTGGCGCAGGCGGACGCCCTGCTGCCGCGCTTCGCCGACCTCGGTGTGGAGGCCGTCGAGCAGCCCGTCGCCCCCGGCGACCCGGACGCCCTGGCCGCCCTCGCACAGCGCGCACCGCTGCCCGTCATCGCCGACGAGGACGCCGTCGGCCTGGACGACGTCCGCCGCCTCGCCGGACGGGTCCACGGCGTCAACGTCAAGCTCGCCAAGTGCGGCGGCGTGCACGCGGCCCTGCGCATCGCCGAGGCCGTCGAGGGCAGCGGCACCGCCCTCATGCTGGGCTGCCTCACCGCCAGCAGCCTCGGCCTCGCCCCCGCCGTCCACCTGGCCGACCGGGCCCGCTGGGCCGACCTCGACGGGCATCTGCTGCTCGCCCACGACCCGTGGACCGGCATCGGCGGCGCCGACGGCGTCGTACGCGCGACCGACCGCCCCGGCCTGGGCGTCGAGGAGGTGGCGGTCCGTGAAGACGTGGCATGAGATGAAGCGCTTCCCCCTCGCCGTGCGGCTCCTGCTGGTCAACCAGCTCGGCGTCAACACCGGCTTCTACCTGCTCATCCCCTACCTCGCCACCTACCTCACCGAGAACCTGGGCCTGTCGGCGGCGGTCGTCGGCATCGTCCTGGGCGTGCGCAACCTCAGCCAGCAGGGCCTGTTCATCATCGGCGGCTCCGCTTCGGACCGGCTCGGCGCCCGTGGCGTCATCATCGCCGGGTGCGCCCTGCGCACCCTCGGATTCGCGCTGTTCGCGCTCGGCGACGGGCTGGCGGTGCTGCTCGCCGCCTCCGTGCTCAGCGGAGTCGCCGGCGCCCTGTTCAACCCGGCCGTGCGCGCCTATCTCGCCCAGGAGGCGGGGGAGAACAAGGCAGAGGCGTTCGCCCTGTTCAACGTCTTCGCCACCACCGGCGCCCTGATCGGCCCGCTGCTGGGCAGCGCCCTGCTGCTGGTCGACTTCCGCACCTCCGCGCTCACCGCCGCCGGCATCTTCGCCGTCCTCACCGTGGCGCAGGCCCTCGTCCTGCCCGCGCGGAAGGTGGAGCCCAGCGGCAGCGGTGTCCTCGGGGACTGGCGGGAGGTGCTCGGCAACCGGGCGTTCCTGGCCTTCGCGCTCGCCATGGTCGGCATGTTCACCCTGGAGAACCAGCTGTATCTGCTGCTGCCGGACAGGGCGAGGGAAGCCACCGGCTGGGACGGCGCGGCGGGCATCGTCTTCCTCGTCGGCACGGTGGCCAACCTGGCGCTGCAACTGAGGATCACCAGGAGCCTCAAGGCCCGTGGCAGCAGGGGGCGTTGGGTCGCCGTCGGGCTCGCCGTGACGGGGCTGTCCTTCCTGCCGCCGGCCTTCCTGCCGGGCATGCTGCCCCTCCTGGCGGGCGCCCTGCTGCTCTACGTCGGCCTCATGATCGCCCAGCCCTTCGTGATGGAGCTGATCCCCGGCTTCGGCCGCCCCGAACTCACCGGCACCTACTTCGGCATCTTCTACGTCGTCTCCGGCGTCGCCGCCGCCCTCGGCAACACCGCCGTCGGCTGGGCCATGGACACCGGCGAACACGGGGCCGCGTGGCTGCCCTGGCTGTGCTGCGCCCTCCTCGGCCTGGCCTCGGCGCTCGGCGTGGCGTGGCTGCACCGGCTCGGCGCCCTGCCCGCGAGCCCGGCCCCGGGCGTCCCCGCCCCGGCGGGGGAGAGGAGCAAGGCGTGACCCCGGTGAACCAGGCCGTGACCAGCGGCAACCTCCTCACCGACAACCCCGCCCTGTACGAGGCCCGTTTCCCCGACGCCGGGCGCCTTGCCGCACGGTGGACGGAGGACTGCCTGCGCCGCCACGGGGCCGGGCCGCGCGTGCTCGACATGGGCTGCGGAACCGGCCGCGACGCCGCCGCCCTGCACGCGGTCGGCCGGACCGTGACCGGCGCCGACCTGTCCGAGGCGATGCTCAGCCACGCCCGCACCCACCACCCCGGTCCCCAGTACGTCCGGGCCGACCTGCACGGCTTTGACCTCGGCCGCTTCGACGCCGTCGTCTGCCTGGACAGCTCCCTGCTGTACTGCCACACCAACGACCAGCTCGACGGCTTCCTCGCCTCCTGCCGCACAGCCCTCGCACCGGGCGGCCTGCTCGTCGCGGAGATGCGCAACGGCGCCTACTTCCTGGGCCGCACCGACCTGCTCGACCGGCCCGCCGTCAACGCGTTCACCTGGCAGGGCAGGACCTACCGGTCCACCACCACGCTGACGGTGGACCGTACCGCCCAGCTCCTGCGTCGCACCCGCGTCTGGAGCACCGACGACGGATCCCCGCCCACCGAACAGCGCTCCGCCTGGCGGCTGCTCTTCCCGCAGGAGCTGCGGCACTTCCTCACCGCGCACGGCTTCGAGGTGCTCGAACTCCACGACGGCCCCGGCCCGCGCACCGAACCCCCTTGGCGACAGGGCGAGTTGCCCGGCACCACCACGGACGCCGACCGGCTGCACGTCGTCGCGCGTCTTCGCACCCTCTGACCCGAAGGACCAGTCATGAACGACGAACGCTTCCCCGGCCTGCGCCGCCGCGGCTTCCTCGCCGCCGGCACCGGCGTCGCCGCCCTCGCCCTCACCGGCTGCGGCGGCGGCACCGACGGCAAGGCGGACAGCGGCAGCGGCGGAACGCCGAAGCGCGGCGGACGGCTACGGGCCGCCTTCGCCGGAGGCGGCGCGAGCGAGACCCTCGACCCGCACCTGGCCAACCTGTTCGCCGACGTCGCCCGCGCCAAGGCCCTCTACGACAAGCTCGCCGACTACGGCGCAGACCTCTCCGCCCAGCCCCGCCTCGCCGCGAAGTGGGAGTCGAACAAGACCCTCGACCGCTGGCAGGTCACCCTGCGCGAGGCCGCTTTCCACGACGGCAGGCCGGTCACCGCCAAGGACGTCCTCTACAGCTACCGCCGCATCGCCGACCCAGAGCAGACGTTCCGCGCCAAGGCGTCCCTGGAACCCATCGACCTCGACGCCAGCCGCGCCACCGGCGAACGGACCGTCGAGTTCGTCCTCAAGCGCCCCACGGCCGAATTCCCCAACGTACTGGCCGCGTTCGGCGCGTACATCGTCCCCGAGAACGCCACCGGCACCGACTTCGACAAGAAGCCGATCGGCTCCGGCCCCTTCCGCTTCGTCTCCTTCGCGCCCGGCCGCTCCGCCGTCTTCCGCCGCCACGACAACTACTGGGACGGCGCCCCGCACCTCGACGAGATCGAGTTCGTCGTCGCCAACGAGGAGTCCGCGCGCGTCAACGCACTCCTCGCCGGCCAGGTCGAGTACGCCCACGAACTCAACCCCACCACCGCCCGCGCCCACGAGGGCCGGGGGCAGATCGAGATCGTCCGGCTGCGCAACAGCGCCATGCAGGCCTTCTGTATGAAGACCGACCGGCCGCCCTTCGACGACAAGCGCGTGCGCGAGGCGTTCTACCTCGTCGCCGACCGCAAGGAACTCGTCGACGGCGCCCTGTCCGGCGCGGGCGAGGTCGGCAACGACCTGTTCGGCAAGGGCTACGAGTACTACGCCGACGGCCTGCCGCAGCGCGAGCAGGACCTCGACCGCGCCCGTCGCCTGCTGAAGCAGGCGGGTGCCGAAAAACTGAAGGTCACCCTGGACACCTCGGCCGTCGCCGCCGGTTTCACCGAGGCCGCGAGCATCTTCCGCGACCAGGCCGCAAAGGCCGGGGTCACCATCGACGTGAAGATGGGCAGCAAGGACTCCTACTGGAGCGACATCCTCGACGGCGGCACCCTGTGCTGCTACCGCTCCGGCGCCATGCCCATCGAGGCCCACATCTCCCAGCGGCTGCTCACCGACTCCACCACCAACGCCACCAAGTGGCAGCACAAGGACTTCGACGCCCTCTACCAGCAGGCCCAGTCCACCCGCGACAAGACCGAACGGGCCGCCGTCTACGAGCGCATGCAGCGCCGCCTGTACACCGAGGGTGGCTTCCTGATCTGGGGCTTCGCCGACTGGATCCTCGGAACGGCCCGTAAGGTCAAGGGAGTCGAGACCAAAGCGCCCGCCAACACCCTCGACTGGGCCCGCTTCGACAAGGTGTGGCTGGCGTGAGCGGTCTGCGCTCCTTCGTCGCCCGGCGGCTGCTCCTCGGTGCCGTGCAGACCGTGGCCGTCGTGCTGCTGGTCTTCGCACTCACCGAGGCGCTGCCGGGCGACGCGGCGGTGGCCCTCGCGGGCGACCAGCCCGACCCGGCGCGCATCGCCGCGATCCGCGAGGCCATGGACCTGGACCGGCCCGCCCACGAACGCCTCGCGGACTGGGCGACGGGCCTGCTGCACGGGGACTTCGGCACGTCCCTGACCTCCGGCCGGCCGGTGGCCCGGTACATCACCGACGGCTTTGGCCCGAGCCTGCTGCTGGCCGCGCTCACCCTGGCCCTGCTCGTCCCGCTCGGCTTCGGGCTCGGCGTGCTCGCCGCCCGCCACGAGGGGCGGCTGATCGACCGGCTGGTCAGCTCCGCCACGCTCGCCGTGTACGCCGTACCCGAATTCGCCCTCGGCGTGCTGCTGGTGACGGTGTTCGCGCTGAAACTGGCCTGGCTGCCACCCACCGCGGTGGGCTACGGCACCGACCTCCTCGGCCACCCGGCCGTGCTCGTCCTCCCCGTCCTGGTCCTGCTCTCCCGCCCGGTCTGCTCCCTGTCCCGCCTGGTCCGCGCCGGCATGGTCGACGCCCTCGCCTCGCCCTACGCCGCCCACGCCCGCCGCTACGGCGTCCCCGGCGCCCGCGTCCGCTACACCCACGCCCTGCCCAACGCCCTCGCCCCGGCCGCCCAGCAACTCGCCCGTACCGTCGACTGGCTGCTGTGCGGGGTCATCGTCGTGGAGGCGCTGTTCGTGATCCCCGGCCTCGGCACGGTCCTCCTCAACGCGGTCGCCGAGCGCGATGTGCCGGTCGTGCAGGGGCTGGCGGTGATGTTCGGCGTGCTGACCGTCGTACTGAATCTGGGCGCGGACGTGGTGGCGTACCGGCTGACACCCCGGGCGGGAGTGGCAGCGTGACACGCCGGTTCCTCCTCGGACTCGCCATCGTCGCGGTCCCGCTGCTCCTGGCCCTCCTGGGCCCCCTGTTCGCCGGTGAACCCGGCCCCCGCGCCCCCTCCTTCGCCCTCGGCGACGGCCACTGGCTCGGCACCGACTTCGTGGGCCGGGACGTCTGGCGGCAGGTGCTGCACGGCGGCCGTACCGTCGTGCTCACCGCGCTCGCCGCGACGGCCCTGGCCTACCTGGTCGCGCTGCCGGTCGGACTCGTCAGCGCGGTCACCCACGCCCGGCGGCTGGAGGAGCTGCTGATGCGGCCGCTCGACGTGCTGCTCGCCGTACCGTCGCTGCTGCTGATCCTGCTGGTGGCGTCCGTGTTCTCGCCGGGTGCCGCCGGACTCGCGCTGCTCGTCGCGCTGGTGAACGTGCCCGACGCCGCCCGGATCGTCCGGGCCGCGGCGGCCGAGGCGGCGGCCCGGTCCGCGGTGGAGGCGCTGCGCATGCAGGGCGAGACGTGGTGGCGGGTCGCCGTCGGCTACGTCGGCCGTTCGGCCCTGCGCACCCTGGCCGCCGACGCCGGCATCCGGCTGACCGGTGTGCTGTACCTGGTGTCGACGGCCGCGTTCCTCGGTGTCGGTGTCGCCCCGGACGCCGCCGACTGGGCGGTCATGGTCGACCGCAACCGCACCGGCCTCTTCGTACAGCCCTGGGCCGTGGTCGTGCCCGCCCTGCTGATCGTCGCCCTCACGACGGGCACCAACCTGCTCTTCGACGCCGCGCTGGAGAAGAGCAACGGAAGGAAGGGACGGCGCGCGTGAACGAAGAGACGGAAGCGGCTGACAGCGTCGCCGGGATCCGCGACCTGCGCGTGGAGATCGACGGCCGCGCGATCGTCGACGGCGTGAATGTGCGCGTGCTCCCCGGCCGCGTGACCGCCCTGGTCGGCGCCTCCGGCAGCGGCAAGACCACCACCGGCCTGGCACTGCTGGGGGAGTACCCGGCCGGTGCCCGGGTCACGGGGGAGGTGCGCCGGCCCGCGGACGGCCCGGTCGGATACGTGCCCCAGCATCCCGCCGCCGTTCTCAACCCGGCCCGCCGCGTCAACGCCCTGCTCGACGACATCGCCCGCCCCCGGGTACGCCACCTGCCCCGCCGCGAACGCCGCGGCGCGGTCCGCGAACTGGTCCTGCGGGCTCTGTCCGACGCCCAGCTCCCGGACGCCGAAGCCCTGCTGCGCCGCTACCCGCACCAGCTCTCCGGCGGCCAGCAGCAACGCGTCGTCCTCGCCCAGGCCCTGCTGCTCGGCGCGCGTGTCATCGTCGCCGACGAACCCACCACCGGCCAGGACGCGCTCACCAAGAGCCGCATCATCGACCAGCTGGCGTCGGTCGCCGCCCGCGGCATCGCGGTCGTCCTGCTGAGCCACGACCTGGACGTCGTCCGCGTGCTGGCCGACGAGGTCCTCGTCATGCGCGCGGGACGGGTCGTGGAGTCGGGGCCCGTGGCGCGGCTGTGGGCGGCGCCCCGCCACGAGTGGACCCGACGGCTGCTCGACTCACAGCGGGCGCAGCCGCAGGACGCGGTGAGCGGCGACGCCCGGCAACCCGCCCTGGAGGTACGGGACCTGACCGCCGTGTACGACCGCAGGAACACCGTCCTGCGCGTCCCGCACCTCGCGCTCCACCCCGGCGAGTGCCTGGCCGTGGTCGGCCGCTCCGGCAGCGGCAAGACCACGCTCGCCCGCTGCCTCGCCGGCCTCCACCGCGAGCACGACGGCGAGATCCTGCTCGACGGCACGCCGCTCCCGCGCAGCCTGCGCCACCGCGGCCGTGACCGGCTCGCCGCCGTGCAGTACGTCTTCCAGGACGCCCGAGCCGCCTTCGACGAGCACCGGCCCGTCCTGCCCCAGGTGGCCCGCACGGCGGTGCGGCTGCGGGGCGCCGGCGAACGGGCGGCGACGGCCGAGGCGTCGGCCACCCTGGGCCGCCTCGGCCTGCCGGAGGAACTGGCCCGCCGCCGCCCCGGCGCACTCTCCGGCGGTGAACTCCAGCGCGCCGCCCTCGCCCGCGCCCTCCTCGCCCACCCCCGCGTGCTGATCTGCGACGAGATCACCTCCGGCCTCGACACCGTCACCCGCCGGGGCATCCTCGACCTGCTCGCCGCACTGGTCCGCGACCGCGACGACCTCGCCCTCGTCCTCATCACCCATGACCTGGACACGGCGTCGGCCGCCCACCGCATCGCCGTACTCGAAGCCGGCGAGATCGTCGAACAGGGCCCGTCCCGGCGCACCCTGACCGAGCCCCGGCACCCCTTCACCGTCGCCCTCGCGGAGACGATCGCCCGTCCCGGCACGTATACCCGGGCATGAACCGAAGCGAGTCACCCCCGTTACGAGTTGAACCGGGGCACGGCCCTGTGATTAGGGTGCGGGCGATGTTCTGCGCAGACGCCACCCCCTTACCCCGGGCCAGACGAGGCACAGCCGCTTCGAACTCCTTCGGGAGGGCCCGTGAGTGACACGGTGACGACGGCCCGCCCGGTGGCCGAGGCGACCCGGGCGCCGCGGGGAACGGAACAGGGCGCGGCGGCCCGCCCGTCGAGGCAGCGCGACGCGTTCTTCGACAACGCCAAGTACCTGGCGATCGTGCTGGTGGCCGTGGGACACGCCTGGGAGCCGCTGCGGCCGGACAGCAGGGCCGTCACCGCGCTCTACATGGTCGTCTACGCGTTCCACATGCCGGCGTTCATCGTCATCTCCGGCTACTTCTCGCGCACCTTCGACGGGAGCCCGGCGCGCCTCAAACGCCTGGTCACCGGTGTCGCCGTGCCGTACGTGGTGTTCGAGACGGCGTACACCCTGTTCACCCGGTGGACCAGCCAGGACCCCGACCGCCCGGTCAGCCTGCTGGATCCGCTGTATCTGACCTGGTTCCTGGCGGCGTTGTTCGTCTGGCGGCTGACGACGCCGGTGTGGCGGCATGTGCGGTGGCCGCTGCCGACGGCCCTCGCCGTCGCGATGCTGGCGACGCTCTCACCGTCCGTCGGCCACGACCTCGACCTCCAGCGCACCCTTCAGTTCCTGCCGTACTTCGTGCTCGGCCTGCTGCTGCGGCCGGAACACTTCCGGCTGGTGCGCCGGCGCGGGGCGCGGATCCTCGCCGTGCCGGTGGCCGGATGCGCCCTGGGAGTGGCCTACTGGGCGGTGCCGCGGATGAACTACGCCTGGTTCTTCCACGCCGACAGCGCCCCGGAACTGGCGGCCCCGTCCTGGTACGGACCCGTGATGACGCTGGCGGCCTTCGGGTGCTCAGCCGTCCTGGTCGCCTGCTTCCTCGCCTGGGTGCCCGGGCGCCGGACGTGGTTCACCGCCCTGGGCGCGGGCACGCTGTCCGGCTATCTGCTGCACGGTTTCGTCGCGCAGGGCGCCAAGTACGGGGGCTGGTACGAGCCGGCCTGGGTTCACGGGCCTGCGGGCGCGCTCGCCGCCACGCTGGTCGCGGCCGTGGTGGTCACGGCACTGTGCACGCCGTCCGTGCGGCGTGTCTTCCGCTGTGTGACCGAACCGGGGATGGCATGGGCCTTCGGCAGGGGGAACGCGGTCCCGCGGCCGGGCGACGCCCGCGGGTGACGCCTACTGCTGGGTGCCGGCTTCCTGCTGCACCGGGGCGTGCCCGTTCAAGGCCTGTGTCATCTGGTGCTGCGTCTCTTCGGCGACGACGCGAGCCTCCTCGACGACGTCACCGCGTTCGCGTATGAGGCTTTCGTAGATCGGGAGTTCTTCGGTCCGGGTCGAGTCGGGTTTCACAGGTCTGTCCTATCGCTTTGCGGCCGGGTCTGAGGGGCCTGTGTAAGTCTGCGTCATCCCGAGCCGCGGTGTTACTCACCCCCGTGGTGTCCAGAATTCCGTCACGAGCTTCGCGAATTCCTCAAACTTGCGACCGTGGGAAAACTTCCGGGCACGGCGAAGGGCCCCGGGAATCGCTTCCCGGGGCCCTTTATGCGGATGCGTCAGAGCGACGTGGTGTGAACGCCCGCGCTGCCGCCGGCCGCGGCGCCCTCCGACGACAGCGATCCCTGGAGGCTGCCGCAGAGCTCGGCGGTCAGGGGCTCCACCAGGCCGGTGGAGAGGCCGCCCACGAGGCTCGCGGAGGCACCGCCCGCCATACCGCCGGAGATGTTCTCCAGGTCGGCGTCGGACAGCTCGGCGATGTCGACCCGAGAGGTGAGGTTCATTGGAGGTGTTTCCCTTCGCGTGAATGTCTCGCAATGGCGGCGCGCGTGGGGGGTCGCCGGATCCAGAACCGAGATTCCGCACCGACGGCTCCGCCGTGCGCAGGATCAAAGCACTCGCCGGGAGGAAAGATCCAGCCGCCTCCCGGCGCCGCATCGCGCCTTTCGGTGACCGTCTTCACCGCCATGACCGTGGGCACACGAAATGGACCCACTTCTTCACACACCCCGTCGCCCTGTCGTACGCACGTGTCTTGCGCCCCGATTCCCGAAGCGGGCACTTCGGCGCCAAGCTCCCGTACTGCCACGGTGACTTGGCGCCCGGCCCGCCGTTCCACGGCCTCCTGACGAACCATGTGCAGATGTGCTGGAGGTTCGGATTCCGCTTCGTCAGGCCGCCGCGGCCGGCTGCATGAGCCGGGCCAGCAGATCGTCCAGGGTGACCAGGCCGGTGAGCCGGCCCGCGGTGTCACGGACCACGGCCAGGGAGGAGCGGCGCCGGCGCAGCACCTCGATCGCGTCGGCGAGCGTGGTGGCCTCCGTCAGCTCGGGCACCGGACGGGCCAGTTCCCGGGCGGTCGTGGCCCGCCCCCGGGCCCGGGCGACCAGGGCGTCACGGGCGTGGACCGAGCCGAGGACCGTGCCGTTCTCCCGGACCAGCAGCCGGGTGCGGTCGTGTGCGGCGGCCAGTCGCAGCAGTGCCTCGACGTCCGTGCCGCCCTCGATCCAGGTGAGCTCCGCGGCCGGGATCCGCAGCGCCGCGACCGGCGTCTCCGGCTCGGTCAGCGAGCGGGTCAGCAGTTCCGAGTCGGTCGCGCTGATCAGACCCAGCCGCTCGGACTCGGCCACCAGGTGCGTCAGCTGCTCCCGGTTGTGCACCGAGGCCAGCTCGTCGCGCGGGGCCACCCGGCACAGCCGAACCAGCGCGTTGCTCACGGCGTTGAGCAGCCGGATCAGCGGCCGTACGACCCGCACCACGGCCCGGAACGGCGGGGAGAGCAACATCGCCGAACGCTCGGGGTGGGCGATCGCCCACGACTTGGGGGCCATCTCGCCGACCACCATGTGCAGGAACACCACCACGACCATCGCCACGGCGAACGCCACGCCGTAACTCACGGCACTGGGCAGGCCCAGCGTGTGCAGCAGCGGGTCGAGTTCGTGCGAGATCGCCGGCTTGGACACCGAGCCCAGGCCCAGCGTGCACACGGTGATGCCCAGCTGGGCGCCCGCCAGCATCAGCGACAGCTCGCGCATGCCGGCCAGGGCCGCCCCGGCGCCGCGCCGCCCCTCGGCCGCCGCCTTCTCCATGCGGTGCCGCTTGGCGGCGACCAGCGCGAACTCGGCCGCCACGAAGAAGCCGCTGCCGATCAGCAGCAGCACGGTCACGAAGACCGCCATCGGGAAACTCACGCGATCTCCTCGGCTGCCACGGCCTGCACGACCGGGCTGATCCGGACCCGGTCGGCCACATGCCGGTCGAGCGTGCGGACGTCGATCACGGCGCGGGCGCCGTCGGGCAGCTCGACCGTGACCCGGTCACCGACCGTCGGGAAGCGGCCGAGCCGGTCCACGACCAGGCCGGCCACGGTGTCGTAGTCGTCGTCCTCCGGCAGCCGGACACCGGTGGCCTCGGCCACCTCGTCCAGCCGGCGGCCGGCGTCCACCAGCCAGCCGTCGCCGTCCGCGACGGCGAGGACGGTGACCTTGTCGGACTCGTCGGCGATGTCGCCGACCAGCTCCTCGGCGATGTCCTCGTACGTGACGATGCCCGCCACGCCGCCGTGCTCGTCGAGGACGACAGCGAACTCGTCGTCCTGCTCCCGCATCCGCGTCACCGCGTCCGGCAGCCCGAGCGTGTCCGGCAGCAGCAGCGGCCGCCGCGCCACCTCACCGGCCCGCGCGCCGGTGAATCGCGCGGCGGGCAGCGCCATCAGTTCGCGCACGCCCAGCACGCCCACGATGTCGTCCGGGTGGTCGCCGAGGACCGGGTAGTTGGAGTGGCCGTGCTCGGCGATCAGGCCGACCGCCTCGTCGGCGCCGGCGTCCGAGCGGACGAAGACGGCGTCGGCGCGCGGCACCATCACCTCGTCGAGGGTCCGCTCGGAGAACTCCAGCGCGTGGTCCAGCAGCGCGGCGGTGTCCTTGGGCAGCGCGCCCCGCTCGTGCGACTCGCCGATCACATGGCCCAGCTCCTCCAGCGTGGCCCCGTGATGCAGCTCCTCCACCGGCTCGATGCCGGCCTTGCGCAGCAGCTTGTTCGCCGCGCTGTCGAAGACGCGTACGACAGGGCCGACGACCTTCAGATACGCCAGAGTCGAGGGGGCCAGCGCCTTGGCCAGCCGCTCCGGAACGGCGATGGCGAGGTTCTTCGGGGCCAGCTCGCCCAGCACCATCTGCACGACTGTGGCCAGGATGAAGGCCAGCGTCACGGATACGCCGCTCACGGCCGCGTCGGGCAGGCCGAGCCCGGACAGGGCGGGTCTGAGCAGCGCGGACACCGAGGGCTCGGCGATGAAGCCGACGACCAGGCCGGTGACGGTGATGCCGAGCTGCGCGCCCGACAGCATGAACGACAGCCGCTCCAGCACCCGCAGGGCACGGGCGGCCTTCTTGTCCCCGGCTTCGGCCTCACGCGCGAGGGTGAGCCGGTCGGCGGAGACGTAGGCGAACTCCTGGGCGACGAAGTAGCCGGTGCCGGCGGTCAGCACGAACACGGCGAGCAGGCCCAGCAGGGCGTTCGCGGCACTCATCGAACACCAACCCGCCGTGTGCCGCGATCACTGATGTCGTGGCGGGGTGGTCGGGGACTGTGCCCCGGAGGGTCCGTCGGTCTGGCGGACAAGAAGTGGCTCCTTATGCGTGGTGTGTCTCCGGGTCAACGTTCACCGTCGCGCCCGTGTTCCCGGATTCTACGACGGTGTAGAGAAAGCCTCAGCCCGTGCGGGACTCCGTGCGGGAGCCCTCGGTGAGGTCCGGCACCAGTGCGCGCAGCGCTTCCCGCTGGTCCGGGCCCATGAAACGGGCGAGGGACTGCGTCACCGTCCCGGCGAGCGTGCCGGAGGCCTCGGTCAGGAGGCGGCGGGCCTTGTCGGTGAGGGTGACCTCGACGCCGCGCTTGTCGCCGCACACCGACCTGCGGGTGACGAGGCCGGCGTGCTGGAGGCAGGCGATCTGGTAGGTGAGTCGGGTCTTCGGACGGCCCAGGAGCTCCGCGACCCGCGTCATGCGCAGCCCGCCCTCGGGCTGCTCCGCGAGCAGGCACAGGACCAGGAACTCGTCGTGCGAGACGTCCAGCTTCTCCTTCACGACCGAACGCAGCCGCTGCTCCACCGCCCCGGTCGCGGCGAGCACCAGCATCCAGGCGCGCAGTTCGGCCGGAAGCAGGCCGCTGCCCTCGGCGAACGGGCAGTCAGGCAGCTCGGCGGGGTGCTCCTCGGGGTCGGCCATGCGTCCAGCCTACCTGTTGTCCAAATTTGGAACAGGGGTTGTTCAATTTTGGACGAGCCGCTAGCGTGCAGTCATCCAAATTTGGATAAGACGCGTTTGGCAAGCCGACCCGAGTGGAGAAAGATCATGACCGTCGCCGTGGAAACCGGACTGTGGCAGCTCGACACGACCGCCTCGACCGTGGGCATCCAGCACAAGACCATGTGGGGCCTGGTCACCGTGAAGGGCACCTTCGGCGCGATCGGCGGTTCGGGTGAGGTCCGGCCCGACGGGTCCGCCGTCGGCACCCTGACCTTCGGCGTCGCCTCCCTCGACACCAAGAACGCCAAGCGCGACACGCACCTGAAGTCCGCCGACTTCTTCGACGCCGACCATCACCCCGAGATCACCTTCGTGGCCCGCAGCGCCGAGCTGCGCGACGGCGACCAGGTGCACGTCGTCGGCCAGCTCACCGTGCGCGGCGTCAGCAGGCCGCTGTCCCTCACCGCCCGCCTGACGGACGGGAGCGCCACGGGACTCACGCTGGAGGCGGAATTCCCCGTGGACCGGGACCAGTTCGGCATGGGCTGGAACCAGCTCGGCATGATCCGCGGCCGGACCACCGTCACCGCCGCCCTGCGCTTCGTCCGGACCACCGGCTGACCCGGCCCCCGGGCGGTGTCAGCCCGATCGGCGCAGCGCCTGCTGCACATCCGCGCTCGACAGGGTCTGCGGCGACGCCGTGAACGCGCGCAGGCGGATCCGGGCACCCGGCCGGGGCAGCCTGAACCGGCCCGACGGCGGCCGGAGTTCGTAGCGGGCGGTGGCATGCGCGGGCAGGGTGCGCGGGCCCCGGACGATCCGCCAGTACGGATCCATGCCCTGGCCCATGGTCAGGGTGAAGTGCGGGGCGAGGGCCGTGCCGTCCGTGTTGCCGACCTGCAGGGTGAGGCGGGAGACGGTCGCCGCGGTGGGGCGGCGGACCGCGACGACCCGCATGCGCAGGGGCGGCGTGCCCGTCGCCGCAACGGCCGCGCCGCCCAGTGCGGGCATGAGCAGCAGCACCGCCAGGGCGATCCGGGCCGGGCGGCGCCGCGGCCCGGACAGCAGGCGCACCCGGGGCTGCCACGCCCCGGCGAACGCCGACGCCGGAGCGGTCACGGCCGCCGCCAGCCACAGCGGCGTCATCAGCAGGTAGTAGCCGTCCTGCGAGCGGGTCGCCAGGTAGAAGGCGCACCAGGGCAGGACGGTCGCGGCCGGTCCCAGGCGCCGTACGAAGAACACGAACAGCACGAGCAGGCCGGCGAGCAGCAGCAGGCTCGCGGAGGAGTACCAGTCGAGGCGGTCGCTGCCGTTCGTCAGGTACAGCGAGATGCCGACCACGCCCTGCCCGTGCAGTACGGCGCCCTGCGTCAGCGGCAGGGCGATCCCCGTCAGCCAGGGACCCGGCTCGCTCACGACGAAGTAGGTGTTGATCAGCAGCCACACGGTCGCCGCGGCCCCCGCGAACCGCAGCACCACCAGCGCCGCGGCCCGGCCGCCCAGCTCGCCGCGCCGCACGGCGTAGAGCCCCGCCAGCAGGAACGGCGCGAGGAACCAGGGGAGTTGCTGTGCCGCGCACGCCGCCCCCAGACACGCGGCCCGCGCCAGACCGGCGGCCCCGAGCCGCCCGCCCGCCCCGATACGCGGCCAGCGCACCACCACCGGCACCAGCAGGGCCAGGGCCACGATCGCCGGGTAACCGAGCCGCGCGTACGACGGCAGCATCCCGAAACCCAGGCACACCATGGTCGCCGCCGACCGCCACGGCGCCGGCAGCATCCGCCACAGCACGACCGTGCCGGTGACCAGCGCGCCCGTGCTCACCGCCGTCGCCGGAGCACCGCCGTGCCCCAGCCACAGCAGCGGCACGGCCAGCAGCGGGGCCAGCGGCGGATACCCGTAGGTGAGGTCGTAGCCGCCGGTCACCGTCGGTGTGAGGGCCACGCCGTGGCCGAAGAGCCAGGGCCACGGCTGCCCGTACACCGGGTGCCCCGCGGCCACTTCCCGCGCCGCCTGGGTGGTGAGCAGCGCCTCGTCGGAGCCGTGGTGGAGCATGATCCACGCGCACAGGGTGAGCGTCACGCCCGTCACCAGTACGCACAGGTCCACCCGGGCCAGCGACCGCTCCCGGCGGACGGTCAGGGCCAGCACCCCGCACGCCAGGATCGAGGCGTAGCAGACCGAGATCACCGCTGCCACGGCCGGCCGGTGACCGGCCGCCGTCGCCCACACCGCGCGGGTGCCGATCAGCAGACTGATGTCGGCGAGCAGGGTCAGGACGCGGTGCCACTGGGCCGGGGACGGCGGCCCGGCCGGCGCCGACTGCGTGCGCGAGCCGGGCACCAGAAGCGTGGTTTCTGCCGAGTACACGCCGCAGGACGCTAATCGCCGCCGGTGAGCGGGGCCGGGTCGGCGGTGAAGAGACGGGTGTGAGGCGAGTAAGGGCCGCCCGTGCCGCTCGGAAAGCGCCGAGGAGCGCCGTGCGCTCAGTACACGTCCCGTGCGTACCGCTTGTCCGCCGCGAGTTGTTTCACGTACGCGGCGGCCTCCCCCTCGCTCAGCCCGCCGTGTGCCACCGCGATGTCCCGCAGGGCCCGGTCCACGTCCTTGGCCATGCGGGAGGCGTCGCCGCAGACGTAGAAGCGGGCGCCGTCGCGCAGCCAGTGCCACAGCTCCGGCCCGTGCTCGCGCATCCGGTCCTGCACGTACACCTTGTTGCGCTGGTCGCGGGAGAAGGCGGTGTCCAGACGGGTGAGGGTGCCCTCGTCGAGCAGAGCCGTCAGCTCGTCCTCGTAGTAGAAGTCCGTCGCGCGGTGCTGCTCTCCGAAGAACAGCCAGTTGGGGGCCCGGTGTCCGAGGGCCCGCCGCTCCTGGAGGAAACCGATGAACGGCGCGACTCCGGTGCCCGGGCCGACCATGATCATCGGCGTCGACGCGTCGGCCGGAGGCCGGAAGTGCGGCGAGCGCTGCACGAACACCGGCACCTCGGTGTCCGCCCCGGCGTCGGCGAGGAACGGCGAGCACACCCCGCCGCGCTGACGCCCCCGCAGGTTCTCGTACCGCACCACGGACACCGTCAGCGACACCTGGTGCGGGTCGACCAGCGGGCTGGACGATATGGAGTACAGCCGCGGCTGGAGCCCCCGCAGCACCCCGGCCCACTCCTCGGCGCTCGCCCGCACCGCGTACTCGGCGATCACGTCCACGGCCTGCCGCCCCCAGCACCACTGCGCCAGCCCGTCCTTGTTGTCGGGCCGCAGCAGCCTGCGCAACTCGTGCTTGTCCCGGGCGCGTTCGGCGACGAACCGCAGCAGGTCCGGGGTGATCCTCGTGATGTCGAGGTGCCGGCTGAGTGCCTCGGCGAACGGCACCTCGCCGGCACCGGCCACCTCGACGGCCGTCCCGCCGTCCAGCCCGGTCACCGCCAGCCACTCCGTCACGAGGTCCGGCGCGTTGACCGGCCGCACGCCGAGCGCGTCCCCGGCCTCGTACGCCAGGTCCGTCCCGCTGGTGTCGAAGGTGAACCGCCGGACTTCCTTGACCGCGCCCGGCCCGCTGAGCAGCCGGTTGCCGCTGAGCCGGGCGATGGTGGCGGCGGGCTTCGGCTTCGGTTTCGGCCTCGGGGCCGGTTCAGGGCGCGAGGCGGGGGAGTCGGTCGGCGCGGCGGCCGGGTCGGCCAGCGCCGTGAGCACGTGGTCGAGCCAGGCCCCCGCGGAGTCCCCGTAGTCCGGCTCGCAGTCCGTGCGTGGAGCCAGCCGCACCCCGCCCAGCTCGCCGAGGCGCGCGTCCAGCCGGCGCCCGTGCCCGCAGAAGTCGTCGTAGGAGGAGTCGCCGAAGGCGAGCACGGCGTACCGCACCCCCTCCAGGCGCGGGGCCCCTTCGCCGGAGAGCGCGTCCCACAGGCCGGTGCCGTTGTCGGGCGCGTCGCCGTCCCCGAAGGTGCTGGTGATGAAGAGCAGATCCGCCGTGCGGGCGAGCGCGGTGACGTCGGCCTCGTCCATGCCGACGAGGGTCGTGCGGTGCCCGGTCGCGGTCAGCCGCTCGGCGGTGGCGGCGGCGAACTCCTCGGCGTTCCCCGTCTGCGAGGCCCACAGCACCACCACCTCACGGCCGGCCGGCTCCCTCGCGGGGGCGGCCGGTGGCGCCGAGCGCGAGTACATGCCGGCGAGGACCCCGTTGACCCACAGGGCGTGCTCGGGGGTGAAGGGCGCGTCGGGCGGGAGCACCGGGACACCCGGGGCGCCCGAGCCGAGCCCGGCGAGGAAGCCGGTGAGGTACTGGCGTTCCTGCGCGGACAGGACCGGGGGAGGGGAGGGGCGCAGGCCGAAGGGGTCGGTGCCGGCGGGGGTGACGGCCGTCGGTGTCAGCGCCCCGGCCGGTCCCTCGCGTACGGCGCTCGCCGCCTCTCGCACGGAAGCCTCCCGCACGGACGCCTCTCGCACAGGTGTCGCCACCTTCGCCAGCGACACCGCACACACCTTGAACTCCGGCTGGAAGGACAGCGGATCGACCGCGTCGCTCGTCACCGCGTTGATGCTCAGGTACTCGCCGAACAGGTCGTTCCAGTGGAAGGGCGCGAAACAGCAGCCCGGCCGCACCCGGTCCGTCACCACCGCCGGCAGCACGGCCCGCCCGCGCCGCGAGGCGACCTCGACCAGATCGCCCTCCGCGACCCCGAGCGCCTCCGCGTCCCGCGGATGGAGCTCCACGAAGGGCCCGGCGTTCAGCTTGTTGAGCTTGGCGACCTTCCCGGTCTTGGTGAGCGTGTGCCACTGGTGCTGCAACCGCCCCGTGTTGAGCACGAAGGGATAGTCGTCGTCCGGCATCTCGGCGGCGGGCAGATGCGGCCGGGCGAAGAAGACGGCACGACCGCTCGCCGTCGGAAAACGCAGCCCGTCCTGACCCACGTACCGGACGGGATTGCGCTCCGGACCGTCCTCCCGCGCGGCCGGCCACTGCACGGGCGTCCGGCGCAGCCGCTCGTAGGAGACACCGCGCAGGTCCCACTGCGTCTTAGGGTTGTGGAACCGCCGGATCTCCTCGAAGACCTGCTCGGCGCTGTCGTACGAGAACCCCTTCTCGTACCCCATCGCGCACGCGACCTCCGCGATGATCCGCCAGTCGGCCATCGCCTCCCCGGGCGGGTCCGCGGCGGCCCGGGTCAGCGTGAGGTTGCGCTCGCTGTTGACGAAGACGCCCTCCGCCTCGGTCCACATCGCGCCGGGCAGGACGACATCGGCGTACGCGTTCGTCTCGGTGTCCGTGAACACGTCCTGCGTGACGACGAACTCGGCGGCCTCCAGGCCCTCGATGACCGTACGGCGGTTGGCGACCGAGGCGACGGGGTTGGTGCAGATGATCCAACAGGCCTTGATCTCCCCGTCGGCCATCTTCCGGAACATCTCGACGGTGCCCTGCCCGACCCCGTCGGCCCGCAGCGTCCCGGGCGGCAGCTCCCACACGTCCTCGGTGAACGCCCGCTCCTCCTCCACGAGCACCGACCGCTGCCCCGGCAGCCCCGGGCCCATGTAGCCCATCTCGCGCCCGCCCATGGCGTTGGGCTGGCCGGTGAGGGAGAACGGCCCGGCGCCCGGACGGCAGATCGCGCCCGTCGCCAGATGCAGGTTGACCAGGGCGTTGGTGTTCCAGGTGCCGTGCGTGGACTGGTTGAGCCCCATGGTCCAGCAGCTCATCCACTGCTTGCCGGCCTCGCCGATCAGCCGGGCGGCCCGGCGGATGTCGTCCTCGGCGAGCCCGGTGATCTCCGCGACCGCGGCCGGGGTGTAGTCGGCGAGGAAGGAGGGCAGATCCTCCCAGCCCTCGGTGTGGGCCGCGACGAACTCCGGGTCGGTGTGCCCCTCCTCGTGCAGCAGGTGCAGCAGGCCGTTCAGCAGCGCGAGGTCGGTCCCCGGCCGGACCTGGAGGAACAGATCGGCCTTGGCGGCGGTCGCGGTCCGCCGCGGATCGACGACGATCAGCTTGGCGCCCGCCTTGACCCGCTCCATCATCCGCAGGAAGAGGATCGGATGGCAGTCGGCCATGTTGGAGCCGATGACGAGGAAGACGTCCGCCTGATCGAAGTCCTCGTACGAGCCGGGCGGCCCGTCCGCGCCCAGCGACAGCTTGTAGCCGGTGCCCGCACTCGCCATGCACAGCCGTGAGTTCGACTCGATCGCGTTCGTCCGCACGAACCCCTTGGCCAGCTTGTTCGCCAGGTACTGCGCCTCCAGGCTCATCTGCCCGGACACGTAGAAGGCGACCGCGTCCGGCCCGTGCGCGTCGACGATCGCCCGCAGCCGTGCGGCGGTCTCGGCGATCGCGTCGGCGACGGGCGAGGGCACGGGCTCCTCGCCCCGGTCGTCCCGGACCAGCGCGGTGGTCAGCCGCCCGGGCGCGGCGAGCATGTCGGCCGTCGTCGCCCCCTTGGTGCACAGCCGGCCCGCGTTCGCCGGGTGCGCCTTGTCGCCGGACGCCTTCAGGACCGTGCGCCGCCCGTCCGGCCCCATCCCGACGTCGAGCACGAGGCCGCAGCCCACTCCGCAGTACGAGCAGACGGTGCGCACCTGATCCGCCCCCTGCTGCGGCCGTGGCGTCGTGGTCATGCCTCGACGGTACGAATGTCCCGTTACGCAGGTGTCACATTGCTTGATCACGAGGAGTTACGCCCGTCACACAGCCCCATTCCGGCCGTTGTGAGGTGCATCGAGGTGGCGGAGCGTGTCGCAGTTGGGCCGAACGGGTGACCGTGCGCAAGAATTGGCCGATGGAGACAGCCAGCGCGAGCCAGGACGGAGCATGCCGGTGAACAGCCACGATGTCACCGACGAACAGTGGGAGGGGCTCGCCCAGGTCGTGCCGCTGCGGGGCCGGGACGCCTGGCCGTCGTCCGTCGGCCACCGGTCCATACCCGAGGCCGAGACGGAGGCGCGACGCCGCTTCGTCGTCCTGCGGGTGAACGTCTTCGCCGACGCCCGTGACGTCGCCGAAACGCTGATGGCGGGTGTGCCGGTGCTGCTCGACCTGACCGGCGCGGAGACGGACGTCGCCAAGCGCGTCCTCGACTTCAGCACCGGTGTCGTCTTCGGCCTGGCGAGCGGAATGCACCGGGTGGACCGCAACGTGTTCCTGCTGACGCCGGCGGGGACCGAGGTGACGGGGCTGATGGAGGGGATCGGGGTTCCCGGGGTGTGATGTCGCCGGGGGTGTGAAGGCGCTGGGGTGATGTCCCCTGAGGGCCGGGTCGCCCGATCGTAGGAAGCCCTGGGAGACGGAACGGTTCGTCCCGTGAGCGGAGTCCTACGGTCCGGACATGACCCAGCCCCCCGCTCCCACGCCCCCCGCTCCTCTCACCTCACTCGTGCGGCCACACATCACCGAGCTGCGGCTCTCCGCCTTCGCCGGCCACCGCCGCGCCGCACTCCCGCTCGGTCCGCTCACCTTCCTCGCCGGTCCCAGCGGCTGCGGCAAGTCCAGCGCGCTGCGGGCGTACGAGGCGCTCGCCCGGCTCGGGGGAGGGGCGACGCTCGGCGAGGCGTTCCCGGAGCCTGCCGCCTGTGTCCCGGAGCGGGCCCGGCCCGACGCACAGCGCCGCCGCGGCTTCCGTATCGGCTGCACGGCCGACGGGCCCGCCGGTCCGGTCCGGCTCGATGTCGCCGTGCAGGCCGAGCCTCAACTGCGCGTCGTGGGCGAGCGGTTGACGGCCGGCGGACTGGTGCTGCTGGAGACCGCCCTGCGCGACCCCGGGAAGCGGACCGTGCAGGCCGCCTGGCACACGGCCGGGCCGACGCCGGTGACCCGTGGCCCGCTGCCGGACGACCGGCTGGGCACCTCCCTGCTGCCGCTGCGCGTGGCCGGCCGGACACCCGGGCAGCGCAGGGTGCTGGCCGCCGCCGAGCAGATGGTCGTCGCCCTGCGCTCCGCCTTCGCCTGCGATCCCGGCCCCGGCCGGATGCGCGGCCCCGTACCGGCCGGCTCCGGGCGGCTGCTGAGCGACTGCGGGAACCTCGCCGACGTGCTGTTGCGCACCCGCGCCGAGTGCGGGCACCGGCACACGCAGTTCGTCGCCGCGGTGCGGGCCGGCTGTGCGGGGCCGGTGGCGGACGTGCTCGCCGAGGTGCCGGCCGACGGGACGGTGCGGGCGGTGCTCGACCGGGGCGACGGCGTCCGGACCGGGCTGCGGCGCCTCGGTGACGGCGAACTGCGGTACATCGCGTTGGCGTTGGTGCTGCTCACCGGCCCCGGGGTGCTGGAGGTCGACCCCGCCAGCGAGGTGCCCGCCGCGCTCCAGACGCTCACCGTCCTCGCCGACGGCTTCGACCGGAACCTCGACGTACGGCAGCGGCGGGAACTGCTGCGGCTCGCGGTCCGGATGTGCGAGCGCGGTCACATCCGGCTGGTCGGCGCGGTGAGCGACGTCTCGTGGGCCGCCGGGACCGACGGGGTCACGGTGGTACACCTGGAGCCGTGACAGAACCTCTCGACGTGGCGAAACTGCAACGCCGGCTGGCCGAGTTCGCGGCCGCGCGGAACTGGCAGCCCTACCACACCCCCAAGAACCTGGTCGCCGCGCTCAGCGTGGAGGCGTCCGAACTGGTCGAGATCTTCCAGTGGCTGACGCCCGAGGAGTCGGCCCGTGTCATGACCGATCCGGACACCGCGCACCGGGTGACGGACGAGGTCGCCGACGTGCTCGCGTATCTGCTCCAGCTGTGCGAGGTGCTCGGCATCGACCCGTTGGCCGCGCTGGACGCGAAGATCGACCGGAATGAACGGAGGTTCCCGATCTAGGAGTCTCCCAGTCCACTTGTACGCTGCGTAATCAAAATGCGGCCCGAATCCGAATTGTTGTCCGCAGATTTCCGTCTTCCTCTGGCTTTTCGTCTCACACCCCTTCACTCTGGGTAGTGAACAAGGGAGTCGGGCGGACGGACGCGCGGAGCGCGTCGGACAGGACGGGGGCAGCGCATGGACGCGGTGCGGCTCATCGTGACGAGCAGGCGGTCCCTGGCCGCGGGCGGCGACGTGCCGGGGATCCTGGCCGAGGTGTGGCAGGCGCAGGCCCTCGCGCAGGCGATAGGAAGCCGCCTCGCGGTCGCGGGCCCGCCCGAACTGCGCGGCGAGGCACTGGGGTTGACGGAGCTGGCGGGCCGCGGCTGCGGTGTCCTCGACCCGCCCGAACTGGCCCCCGGTGAGCTGCGGGCGGGCCAGCTCACCGAGTTGGGCGACGCCCGCCACACCCTGATGTACCTCGGCGGCCTCCTCGGCGAGGTCGGCATCGCCCTCGTGGGCCTCGCCTGCGCCGCGGACGACGAGGGCACGTACTGGCAGTGCATGGAGGCCATCGACGCGGCCGACGAGTCCCGGGACCGCGTCCTGGAAATGCTCCGCAGACTCGCGGACCGGGAACAGGCGTTACCGGAGCGGGAGGCGGGGTAGCGGCCAGCGCGACCGCCTCCGGCTGCCAGGGACCGGCTTCGGCCGCCGTGAACCGGCTTCGGCCGCCAGGGGCCGGCTTCGGCCGTGATGGACCGACTTTGGCTACCAAGGACCATGGACCGGCCGTGACTACCAAGGGCCATGGACCGGCCGTGACTACCAAGGACCATGGACCGGCCGTGACTTACCAAGGACCATGGACCGGCTTTGGCTACACGGACTGGCTCCGGCTCGACAGACCCGGCTTGGGTCACCGCGAACCCGCCTCTGGCGACCAGACGCCAGCTTCGGCCGCTACGGACGGCTTCGGCCGCCACGGACCGGCTTTGGCTACCACGGACCGGCTTGGGCTAGACGGACCGGCTTGGGCTAGACGGACCGGTTTCGGTCACCGGGATCCGCCTCTCGCTACCAACGGCCGGCTCCGGCCACCACGGACCGGCTTCGGCTACCAGAAACCGGCTCCGGCCCCCCCGACCGGCTCCGGCCACCCCCGACCGACCCCGGCCACCACCTACCGGCCCCGGCCGCCGTAGACCGCCTCGGCTACCAGAGACCGGCTTCGGCGCCACGGACCGGCACCGGTCACCGCAGACCGGCCCCGGCCGCCGCAGACCGACCCCAGTCACCGCAGACCGACCCCGGCCACCCGCCCGAGCGGAACTCAGCCGACCTGCTCCTCCTCGCTCGACCTCCGGTCGGCGTCCCCCGCTGCCTGGAGGTCCGCGTCCAGCGCCGACAGGTCCGCGTTCAACGCCGCCATCAGCTCCTCCATCTGCTGCAACAGCCCTTTCGGCTGCCCGGTCCCGCCCTGCTGCGGCACGGTCTCTTCGGACATGACGGCCTCCTCGGCCCCTGGCCCCCGGGGAGGCCGACGCGGGTGACGCCCCGGCGCTCACGGCCGGTGCGGAAGCCGGGGGCTCCGGCTCCGCCCGAGCCAACGATCACCAACGGGGCCGGTCACTGGCCCGGTCACGCGGGACCCGCGGTATGGACGTAATTTCACCCGACCGGGGACCGGTCGGCACGGGGGTCCGATCGCGTCGTCCCACGACCCGGCGTGCAGGATGGGAGGCATGGACCTTCGCATCTTCACCGAGCCCCAGCAGGGGGCCACCTACGACACTCTGCTCACCGTGGCCAAGGCCACGGAAGAGCTCGGCTTCGACGCATTTTTCCGTTCCGACCACTACCTCCGCATGGGCTCCGTGGACGGCCTGCCCGGCCCCACCGACGCCTGGATCACGCTGGCCGGACTCGCCCGCGAGACCAAGCGCATCCGGCTCGGCACCCTGATGACCGCCGGCACGTTCCGCCTCCCCGGCGTGCTCGCCATCCAGGTCGCCCAGGTCGACCAGATGTCCGGCGGCCGGATCGAACTCGGCCTGGGAACGGGCTGGTTCGAGGAGGAGCACAAGGCCTACGGCATCCCGTTCCCCAAGGAGAAGTTCGCCCGCCTCGAGGAACAGCTGGAGATCGTCACCGGCCTGTGGTCGACGGAACTCGGCAAGACCTACGACTTCCACGGCACCTACTACGACCTCACGGACTCTCCCGCACTGCCCAAGCCCGCGCAGGAGAAGATCCCCGTGCTCGTCGGCGGCCACGGCCCGACCCGTACCCCGCGGCTGGCCGCCAAGTACGCCGACGAGTTCAACATGCCGTTCGCCTCCGTCGAGGACAGCGAGCGCCAGTTCGGCCGGGTGCGCGCCGCCGCCGAAGAGGCCGGCCGCAAGGGCGACGACCTGACCTACTCCAACGCCCTCGTCGTGTGCGTCGGCCGGGACGACCAGGAGGTCGCCCGCCGGGCTGCCGCGATCGGCCGCGAGGTCGACGAGCTGAAGCTCAACGGCCTGGCCGGCTCCCCGGCCGAGGTCGTCGACAAGATCGGCCGATACACCGAGGTCGGCGCGAGCCGCATCTACCTCCAGGTCCTCGACCTGGACGACCTCGACCACCTGGAGCTGATCTCGTCGCAGGTGCAGTCCCAGCTGTCGTAAAGCCGTACGCAGGATGAGCGTCCGGCGGATCGACGCGGAGCGCGGTCCGCCGGACAGCCGTCCGTCACGGCTTGCGGCCCACCCCCACATAGAGGGGGATCTCGTCGCCCCGGTCGCCGCCCCCGCGCGTTTCACCGAGCTCGGGATGCCACCGAGCAGCCGGCACCGCCCCCGGTTCCACCAGCTCGAGCCCCGTGAAGAACGCCGAGAACTCGGCGTGCGAGCGCACCTGCGCCGTCGTCCCGCCCTTGCGGTACACCTCGACGACCCGCTCCCAGGTCTCCGGGTCGAAGTCGCCCGTGGCGTGCGACAGCGTCAAGTAGCTACCGGACGGCAGGGGTTCGAGCAGCTCGCGGACGATCCGGCCGGGCTCGTCCTCGTCGCCCACCAGGTGCAGCAGGGCCACGAGGGACAGCGCGATCGGCTGGGTGAAGTCCAGGGTGTCCCGTGCCGCCGCGATGATCTTTCCCGGTTCCCGTACGTCGCCGTGGACGTAGGCGGTCTTTCCCTCCGGCGTGCTGTGCAGCAGGGCCTGGGCGTGCCGGAGGACGATCGGATCGTTGTCCGCGTACACCACCCGGGCCTGCGGGACGACCCCCTGGACGATCTGGTGGAGGTTCGGCTCGGTCGGAATGCCGGTGCCGATGTCGAGGAACTGCCGAACGCCTCGCCCGGCCAGCAGCCGGGAGGCGCGGTGCATGAACAGGCGGTTGGTCCGCGCCATTTCCCTGGTGGCGGGGAAGAGGGATATCACCTGCTCGGCGGCTTCCGCGTCGACCGGGTAGTTGTCCTTCCCGCCGAGGTAGTAGTCGTACATGCGTGCCGAGTGGGGCTTGCCGGTGTCGATCTGTCCCCCGCTGGTCCCGGCGTCTGTCACGTGAGGCCTCCGCATCTGCGCGTGCGTGGGCGCTCTTGCCGAATCCCCCTCGAACGCCCGGTCGATCGTGAGGCTAGCGAAAATTCCCGGGTGCCGCCGGTGCCGGCTCTGTACGGTGGGGCGTATCCGCAGTTCAGACCACTGATCAAAGGTCGACCCACCGTGTTCCTGACCGTCACGACCACCGGCACCCCGGAGCGTCCCGCCACCGATCTCGGCTTCCTGCTGCACAAGCATCCCGAGAAGGCCCAGGCGTTCTCCACGTCCTACGGCACGGCCCACGTCCTCTACCCCGAGGCGGACGACCAGCGCTGCACGGCGGCGCTGCTGCTGGAGGTCGATGCGGTGGCCCTGGTCCGGCGCGGCAAGGGCAAGGGCCGGGGCGGCGCCCCGGACGCGGCACTCGCGCAGTACGTCAACGACCGCCCGTACGCCGCTTCCTCCCTCCTCGCCGTGGCGCTGAGCGGCGTGTTCTCCAGTGCGATGAAGGGCGTCTGCAACGCGAGGCCCGAACTGCCCGGCGTACCCCGGCCGTTGCGCATCGAGGTGCCGGCGCTGCCCGCCCGCGGCGGCCCTGCCCTGGTACGACGGCTCTTCGAGCCGCTGGGCTGGACGGTCACGGCCGAACCCGTGCCGCTGGACACCGAGTTCCCGCAGTGGGGCGACTCGCGCTACGTCCGGCTCGAACTGGAGTCCGCGGACCGCACGCTCGCCGAGGCCCTGCGCCACCTCTACGTCCTGCTCCCGGTCCTGGACGACGCCAAGCACTACTGGGTCGCCCCCGACGAGGTGGACAAGCTGCTGCGCGCCGGTGAGGGCTGGCTGCCCGGCCACCCGGAGCAGAAGCTGATCACCAGCCGCTACCTCTCGCGCCGCTGGTCGCTGACCCGGCAGGCGACGGAGCGGCTGGAGCTGGTGCGGCTGGCCGAGACGGACGACAGCGAGGTCGAGGAGATCGACAACGCGGTCGAGGTGGAGACCGAGACCGAGGAGCGGCCGACCCCGCTGGCCGTGCAGCGCCGGGAGGCGATCACCGCCGCCCTCAAGGCGTCCGGAGCCGCCCGGGTGCTCGATCTCGGCTGCGGACAGGGCCAGTTGGTGCAAGCACTGCTCAAGGACCCGGCATTCACGGAGATCGTCGGTCTTGACGTGTCGATGCGCGCGCTCACCATCGCCTCCCGGCGGCTGAAGCTGGACCGCATGGGCGAGCGGCAGGCCGCGCGCGTCAAGCTCCTCCAGGGCTCGCTCGCCTACACCGACCAGCGGCTCAAGGGGTACGACGCGGCCGTGCTCAGCGAGGTGATCGAGCACCTCGACCTGCCCCGGCTGCCCGCCCTGGAGTACGCCGTGTTCGGCGCCGCACGGCCCAGGACGGTGCTCGTGACGACGCCGAACGTCGAGTACAACGTGCGCTGGGAGAGCCTCCCGGCCGGCCACGTCCGGCACGGCGACCACCGCTTCGAGTGGACCCGTGCGGAGTTCCGGGCCTGGGCGGAGGCGGTGGCCGAACGGCACGGCTACGGGGCCGAGTTCATACCCGTCGGCCCGGACGACCCGGAGGTGGGACCGCCCACCCAGATGGCCGTGTTCACACTGACCACCCCGAAGGAGGCGAAGGCGGCATGACCGACGTACGCGAAGGGCGCGTCCTGCCCGTCACCGACCTCTCCCTGGTGGTCCTCGTCGGCGCCTCCGGCTCCGGCAAGTCCACGTTCGCCCGCAGGCACTTCAAGCCGACCGAGATCATCTCGTCCGACTTCTGCCGCGGTCTCGTCTCGGACGACGAGAACGACCAGAGCGCCACCAAGGACGCCTTCGACGTCCTGCACTACATCGCCGGCAAGCGCCTCGCGGCAGGCCGCCGCACGGTCGTGGACGCGACCAGCGTGCAGCCCGACGCCCGCCGTCAGCTGATCGACCTGGCCCGGCAGTACGACGTCCTGCCGATAGCCATCGTGCTCGACGTGCCCGAGAACGTGTGCGCCGAGCGCAACGCGGCCCGCACCGACCGCGCGGACATGCCCCGCCGGGTCATCCAGCGCCACATCCGCGAACTACGCCGCTCCCTCAGGCACCTGGAGCGTGAGGGCTTCCGCAAGGTGCACGTCCTGCGGGGCGTGGAGGACATCGAGCAGGCCACCGTCGTCACCGAGAAGCGCTTCAACGACCTGACGCACCTCACCGGCCCCTTCGACATCATCGGCGACATCCACGGCTGCTCCGCCGAACTGGAGTCGCTGCTCGACAAGTTGGGATACACGGACGGCGTCCACCCCGAGGGCCGGACCGCCGTCTTCGTCGGCGACCTGGTCGACCGAGGCCCCGACAGCCCGGGCGTGCTGCGCCGCGTGATGGCGATGGTGAAGTCGGGCAACGCCCTGTGCGTGCCCGGCAACCACGAGAACAAGTACGGCCGGTACCTGCGCGGCCGCAAGGTCCAGCACACCCACGGCCTCGCCGAGACCATCGAGCAGATGGCGGGCGAGAGCGAGGAGTTCGCCGCCGAGGTACGGGAGTTCATCGACGGCCTCGTCAGCCACTACGTCCTCGACGGCGGCCGGCTGGTCGTCTGCCACGCCGGCCTGCCCGAGAGGTACCACGGCCGCACCTCCGGCCGGGTCCGCAGCCACGCCCTCTACGGCGACACGACCGGGGAGACGGACGAGTTCGGCCTGCCGGTGCGCTACCCGTGGGCCGAGGAGTACCGGGGCCGGGCGGCCGTGGTCTACGGCCACACCCCGGTCCCGGAGGCCACCTGGCTCAACAACACCATCTGCCTGGACACCGGCGCCGTCTTCGGCGGCAAGCTCACCGCTCTGCGCTGGCCGGAGCGCGAGCTGATCGACGTACCGGCCGAGCGGGTCTGGTACGAGCCGGCCAGGCCGCTGCGCTCCGAGGCCCCCGGCGGGCAGGACGGCCGTCCGCTGGACCTGGCGGACGTGCAGGGCCGCCGGGTCGTGGAGACCCGCCTCCAGGGCCGGATCTCGATCCGCGAGGAGAACGCGGCCGCGGCCCTGGAGGTCATGAGCCGCTTCGCGGTGGACCCGCGACTGCTGCCGTACCTGCCGCCGACGATGGCCCCGACGGCGACTTCGCACGTCGACGGCTACCTGGAGCACCCGGCCGAGGCCTTCGCGCAGTACGCGCAGGACGGTGTCGCCCGGGTCGTGTGCGAAGAGAAGCACATGGGCTCGCGTGCGGTGGCCTTGGTGTGCCGGGACGCGGAAACAGCCCGCAAGCGCTTCGGCGTCGACGGCCCCACCGGGTCCCTCTACACCCGCACCGGCCGCCCGTTCCTCGACGACGATTCCCTCACCGAGGAGATCCTCGACCGGCTGCGCACGGCGATCGGCGAGGCCGGCCTCTGGGACCACCTCGAGACGGACTGGCTGCTGCTGGACGCCGAGCTGATGCCCTGGTCGCTGAAGGCGTCGGGGCTGCTGCGGTCGCAGTACGCCGCCGTGGGTGCCGCGTCCGGCGCGGTGCTCCCGGGCGCGCTGGCCGCCCTGGAGGGCGCGGCGGCACGGGGCGTCGACGTGACCGGACTGCTGTCCCGCACCCGCGAACGCTCCGCCGACGCCGTCGCGTTCACCGAGGCGTACCGCCGCTACTGCTGGACCACGGACGGCCTCGACGGCGTCCGCCTGGCACCGTTCCAGATCCTCGCGGTCCAGGGCCGCAGCCTCGCCGGACTGCCGCACGACGAGCAGCTCACCCTCCTCGACCGGCTCGTCGAGCACGACGGCAGCGGCCTGCTCCAGACCACCCGGCGGCTGTACGTCGACACAGGCGACCCGGAGTCCGTCCGGGCCGGTGTCGACTGGTGGCTGGAGATGACCGGCCGCGGCGGCGAGGGCATGGTCGTCAAACCGGTCGGCGCACTCGTCCGCGACGAACAGGGCCGCCTGGTGCAGCCCGGCATCAAGTGCCGCGGCCGCGAGTACCTGCGGATCATCTACGGGCCGGAGTACACGCGCCCGGAGAACCTGGCCCGCCTGCGCTCCCGGTTCCTGAACCACAAGCGGTCCCTGGCGATCCGCGAGTACGCGCTCGGCCTGGAGGCCCTGGACCGGCTGGCCGAGGGTGAGCCGCTGTGGCGGGTGCACGAGGCGGTGTTCGGGGTGCTGGCGCTGGAGTCGGAGCCGGTCGATCCCAGGCTGTGAGCCGCGGAGTCGACTTCCGGCCGGGGTGCGCCACCGCGGCGCGACCTGACCGGAAGTCGTGATCCGGACCCCAACTGTCCCTGGTTAACCGTTGGTTGCCGTGCTAACTTCGCAGGTCGGTCAGGCAGGTGAACCGACTCAGGGGGAAAGTCGGTGCGGACAGGTGCGACGCCCGGCGAGCCGGGCGGCGATGGCGGACATCAGCCGGACTTCGAGCTGCTGTTACAGCTGACCGAGGTCCTCTGTGAGCTGGGCTGCGTGGAGGACGCGCCGAGCCGGGTGCAGTTCGCCAGTCTGCTGGGAGGGCAGCTCGGCCGGCAGGTCGACATACGCGGCGTCAGGCTCCGTGAGGACGTGGCGACTCTGGTGACCGCGGCGCTGAGCGTGGCGGGCGGGGAACACGTACTTGTCGGAGTGGTCCGCATCCTCGAAGGCGCCCCGGCCGGAGACGAACTCGCACGGCTGATCGCTCCCGCCCCCGCCCTGGCCGGGCCGTTGTCCAAGGAGGACGAGAAGAGCGCCCGCGTCGCGCTCACCCGCGGCGACCTGCCCGCCGCACGGTTACGGGACGGTCTGGCCGAGGAACTCGTCGGCGTCGACCTCCCCGACGGACTCACCCCCGAGCAGCTCTTCGCGCACCTTTTCGAATGGAACGCGCAGGAGGACGGCCTGCCGCCCGTCGTCGTCCTCCTCGATCACGCGGCCCGTCTCGCCCGGACCCTCGAACACCGCCTCGCGCTGACCGCATGGGTCGACGACTGGGCCGGGCGCGAGGGCCTGACCGCGGAGTTGGCGGCGCGCCGGGAGAGACGCGTCGCGGTGGTGTGGTCGCCCGACATCCCCCGCACCCTCGTCGTCGCCGTCGAACCGGCCCGGGACGGCAGCACGGACGTGGTCGTGCGGACCTGGACGAACGCCACCCCGGGCCGGTGGGACCCACGCCCCGGCGAGCCGGACACCATCCCCCTGGACGACCTCGGCCTAGCGGTGGACGAGGCGCTCCGGCGCGGCACCCGACTCTGGCTGGTGCCGCGCCAACCGGACGCGGGCGGACTCCAGGAGCCGCCTGCGTACATAGAGTTCATCCTTCCGTACGATCTGCTGAACCACGATGTGGCCGGGTTGACGTTCGCCATCGGCGACGGTGAGCCCACTCCGCTCGGGCTGCGGTACGGGGTGCATCTACGCAGCCTCGAACGCATGCGTACGGACAACGCCGTGGTCCGGCAGCAGTGGAAGCGGCGCTGGGCGGCACTGAAGCAGCATGGGATCTCGGTGCACGCCTGGAGAGAAGCGGACGCCCGGCGGCTGCGCGCGTGGCAGATCGCGCTCGCCGGGGAATCAAGAAGTACGGCAGTGCTGTTGGACGCGCCGACCGGGGCGCCGGCCCTGGAGGCACTCAAAGCGGCGATCGCGGAGGGGATCGGGCTGGCCGTCTGGGACCGCAGAGGTGTGTTCATAGAGGAGAGGCGCGAAGTGGTGACCGCGGTCTTCGCGGCCGTCACGCTGCCCGTGCAGCTTCCATCCGTCATTCACCGCATGCGTCGGAACGCCGAGAGCGGCGCGGAGGACGCGGTCCAGTATCTGGCCCGGAACGTCGGATTCCTGTGGGACGACCCCACCCGAGTCGTCGACATCCAGACCACCGACCCCGGCGATCTCGCCAGCTGAGCTAGGAGGCTTCGGCATGAGCGCACAGGAACGGACGGCAGCGGACGACTGGAAGGTGTTCCACGCCACCGGACGCCCGCAGGACGCCCCACCCGTGCTGCCGGCCCCGCCGCCCTGGCGGAGGTTCCGCGGCGGTCCCGTCGAGACTCCGCCCCCGGACGACGCCGAGGCCGCGCTGCGCCGCCTCGGGCCCGGCGGCCTCACCCCCCAGCTCGACGACGAGCAGATCGACACGGTCAACGCCGCCCTGGTGCTGCGCCGCCCGCTGCTGATCACCGGCCCTCCCGGCGTCGGCAAGTCGACGCTCGCCTACCTGATCTCGCGTGAGCTGGGCCTCGGCCGGGTACTCGAATGGGACATCGTGAGCCGTACCAGCCTGCGCGACGGCCTGTACGTCCACGACGCCATGGGGCGGGCCCAGGCCATCGCCGCCTGGCAGGCGGGACTGCGCGACGCCGCACGGGCGGAGCCGGTGTTCGAACAAGGCGAACAGGCCGTCAACACCACGACCATGTCAAAAGATCGTCAACTTGCGCCGGTTATAGGCGAGTTCATTACACTGGGGCCGCTGGGCACCGCCCTGCTGCCCTACGAACGGCCCCGGGTGCTTCTCGTCGACGAACTCGACAAGAGCGACATCGACCTGCCGAACGACCTGTTGCACGTTCTGGAGAATGGAAGTTATGAGGTTCCCGAGCTGGTGCGCGACGCCGCCGACGCGGCGAGCGTGCACACCAGCGATCCGGGAGGCCGGGCCGTGGTGCGCAACGGACGCGTCGAGTGCCGGGAGTTCCCGGTCGTGGTGATCACCAGCAACGGGGAGCGGGAGTTTCCCGCCGCCTTCCGCCGCCGCTGTCTGCCGATGGAGATGCACACCCCCACCCGGGAGCAACTACTGGCCATGGTGGAAGGGCACTTGGGGCTCAGGCCGCGAGGCACCGAAGACCTCGTCGACCTGTTCGTTCAGCGGGTCCAGGCGGGCGGCGTCCACTCCCTCGACCAGTTGCTCAACGCTGTCCAGATGACTACTGCGGGTGGTTTTCAGGCTGACGGTGACGGGCGTAAGCTCGTCGAACTGCTGCTCCGCGACCTCGCGAAGGGCCGCTGATGACCCGGGAGCGCGCATCCGGACCAGGCGACGGGGATCCCGCATCGGGATCGTCGCCGCCCCCTTCGGTGTCCCCCGAGCCGCGCGCGAGCGAGCGCGGACACCGGGGCCCGGCCGCTCCCGATCACCTCGTCCCACGCTGGCAGGAGTTCGCCGACGCGGTATGGCTGGCCGCGCACTGGAACCGGTACGGAGGTCCCGGCAGCGCGGCTGCACAGACACCGGCCCCGGCCGGGCAGGAGGCCCGTCCGCAGGACGCCGGCGCCGAACGGCCGGCCCGGTCGTCGGCGGACGACGACGCACTCCTCGGTCTGCACGCGGCCGACGACGACGCACCACGCGGTCTGCCCGCGGCCGGCGAGGGCCTTCCGCCCGAGCCGTCCCCGGCGAGCCGCGCCCCTGACACGTCGCTCCCTTCCGCCGACCGGGCCGCAGCCCCGGCCGTCAGCCGTTTCTTACCCCACCCCGAAGGCCGCTTCACCCTGCGCCTCGGGCCGCCGCTGCTTCCTCAGGCCGCGCCCGACCCGTCCGGCCCCGGTCGCGTCACGGCCCTGCTCGCGCGCGCCCTGCACCATCTGGCCCGCCGCATCCCGTCCCGCGACAGCCTGGAACTCGACGAGGAGACCACCGCCGAACAGGGCCTCGCCGACGGGCTGTGGATGCCGTTTCTGCGGCCCGCCCGGGTCTCCGCCTTCGATCTGGTGCTGCTGCTCGACGACGCGCCCACGATGCGGATCTGGGAGGAGAGCGCCGCCCGCCTGGCCCGCGCCGCCGAGCACAGCGGGGCCTTCCGCGGCGTGCGCACGCTGCGGGTGACCGTGCCGCGCACCGGCACCGCCACCTTGCGCTGGTCCACGGGACGGGCCGTCGCCGACCCCGCCGAACTGCTCGACGGCCGGGGCAGCCGGATCTTCCTCGTCGTCACCGACGGACTCGCCCACGGCTGGGCCGCCAGCGCCGCGGACGAACTCCTCGGCCGGCTCGCCCACGCCGGCCCCACGGCCCTCGTCCACCTGCTGCCGCCGCATCTGCGTCACCGCTCCTCGCTCTACCCCTACCCGGCCGTCCTGGAGGCCGGTGGGTTCGGAGCTCCCAACGGCAGCCTCGGGCACTGGGCGCCACCCGGCGGCCCCGACCCGATGCGGCCGCTGCCCGAAGCGGGCGACGGCTCCGTCGCCGTCCCGGTGCTCTCCCTGAAACCCGCCTCCCTCGCCGCCTGGTCCGATCTGGTCACCGGTGGGCGCGGCGTCCGGCGTTCACTGCCCGTGGTGCTGGCGGGCGCCCTGAGCAAGGGCGCGCCCGCTCCCGGTCTGCGCGCCCCGCGCCTCCCGCGCGCCGCCACCGCCGCCGTACGGCGCTTCTTCAGTCTCGCCACCCCCTCCGCCCGCCGGCTCGCCACCCAACTCGCCGCCGTGCCCTTCGACTTCGACCTCGTCGAGCAGTTGCGGCGACGCGTCATGCCGGAGACCGGCCCCGACCACCTCGCCGAGATCCTCATGGGCGGGCTGATCGACTGGGAAGGCGCAGGGGAGGGGCGCCCCGAGTTCGCCGAGGGCGTCCGGGAGGCGCTGCTCGCGACCACCACGCGCAGCCAACTCGCCCACACTGTCAGCGTGGTGGGCGAGCTGCCCGCCGCGGGGGAGCAGGGCGTCGCCCTGCGCGCCGCCCTGCACGACCCGCTGCGGGCCCGGCTGCCCGACCCCGCCGAACACGGCTGGGTACGCAGCGAACTGGCCGTGATGCGAGCCCTGTCGGGACCCTACTCCGAACGGGCCAGGCGCATCGAACCGAATCTGTCCAGGAGCGCGCCCGCCGTACCCGTGCGGGTGGAGAACCGTGCGTCCGCCCATCCACCCCCAGAGGTGAATAATCCGCGCGACGCACCTCCATCCAGCCCAGCGGGCAGTGACCCGGATTCGGGAATTTCCGATCTGACTGGAGAGTCCGCGCCGTCTCCGACGGCCGGTGTGCAGCGACAACAGACCCCGGAGGCAGAGCCGCTCATGCAGAGCACCACGACCGCGACGCCGGCCCTACTGGTGAACGTCCCCATGCGTAACACCTCGTTCGTCGGCCGCCAGGCGCTGCTGAGGGCCGTGGAGGAGCAGCTCGCCGCCCAGGACACCGCAGCCGTGCTGCCCAACGCCCTGCACGGCCTCGGTGGCGTCGGCAAGTCCCAGCTGGCACTGGAGTACATCTACACCCACCAGCGCGACTACCGGATCATCTGCTGGATCCCCGCCGAACGCGAGAGCCTCATCCTGGCGGCGCTGTCCTCCCTCGCCTCCCAGCTGGGCGTCGCCCCGGCCGGCCAGGACAGCCTGGGCGCCGCCGCGGCCAACACCGCCGTGCCCGCCGTACTGGAGGCACTGCGCACCGGGACGCCGTACGACAACTGGCTGCTGGTCTTCGACAACGCCGAGGACATCGAGGCGGTGCGCGGCTACTTCCCGCACAACGGGCCGGGCAAGGTCATCGTCACCTCCCGGAACCGGGGCTGGGAACGGGTCGCCACCTCCCTGCCGGTGAACGTCTTCGAGCGCGACGAGTCCATCGAACTGCTCCAGAAGCGCGCCAAGGACCTGCCCCGCGAGGACGCCGACCGGCTGGCCGAAGCGCTCGGCGACCTGCCGCTCGCCGTGGAGCAGGCGGGCGCCTGGCTCGGTGTCACCGGCATGGAGGTCGACGAGTACCTCGAACTGCTCGCCCAGCGCAGCCCGGAGATCCTCGAGATCGAGCAGAGTCCCGACTACCCGGTCTCCGTCGCCGCCGCCTGGGACATCTCCCTGGAGCGCATCAGGGAGAACAACCCGGGCGCCCGTCAGCTTCTCGACATCTGCGCCAGCATGGCTCCCGAGCCGATCCCGAGGTCCATCCTGCGCAGCAGCCGAGGCGTCAACATCACGCCCGAGATCGACCCGATGCTGCGCGAGCCGATCAAACTGAACCGGGCCATCCGCGACCTCAGCCAGTTCTCCCTGATCAGGGTCGACCCGCGCGCGGGCACCCTGCAGATGCACCGCCTGCTGCAGACCGTGCTCCTCGCCAAGCTGGGTGAAGAGGAACGCGAGCGGATGCGGGACGCCGCCCACCAGTTGCTCTCCGCCGCAAACCGGGGGCCCTACGGATCCTCCCAGGAGTGGCGCGACTATCAGGCGCTGCTGCCCCACGTCCTCGCCTCCCAGGCGGTGACCAGCACCGACCCCTACGTGCGCGACCTGGTCTACGACACCATGTGGTTCCTCTACTACTGGGGCGACCACGAAGGCGCCGCGGCCTTCGGCCGGCAGGCATGGAGCGCCTGGCTCGCCGCCTCGGGCGAGGAGGACATCTATGTCGTCCGGATGACCAAGGGCTTTGCGTTCCTGCTGCGCCAGATCGGCCAGATCGCCGAGTCGATCCCGCTCACCGAGAAGGCGCTGGAGGTCTCCCGCCGGGTGCAGGTCGAGACCGAGGAACTGATCGACTCCCTGTGCGAGATGTCCGACGCCCGCCGTTACCAGGGCCGGTTCCAGGAGGCGCGTGACCTGGGCGAGGAGGCCACCGGACTGGCCCGCTCGCTGTTCGGCCCCGATGACCCGGCCACCCTGCGGGCCAGTCACAGCTGGGGCGTCGACCTGCGGCTGTGCGGGCAGTTCAGGGAAGCCCTGCCGCTGGACCAGGAGACGGCCCGGCAGCGCGACAGGCTCTTCGGAGACGCCAGCTTCTTCACGCTCAACACCCTCCACTGCGTCGCCATCGAAACCCGGGAGACGGGCCGGTACCCCGAGGCGCGCGAATTCCAGGAGGACGTCTACCGCCGGGCGATCGCCGCGCTCGGTGACGAACACCCCCTGACCCTGCGCATCGCCCGTGACCTCGGGGTCTGCCGCCGCCGGGACGGGGCTCTCGCCGAGGGCGCCAAGCTCGCCGAGGACACCCTGCGCAGCTTCAGGGCCCGCTACGGCGACGAGCACCTCGACTCGCTGACCACGGCGACCAACGTCTCCGTCGACCGGCGCCTGGCCGGGGATCTGGAAGGATCCCGCCAACTCGCGGAGATCACCGCGGCCCGGCTGGAGCGGCGCCTCGGCGGGAACCACGCCCACACCCTGGTGACCCGGGCGAACCTGGCCGCCACCGAGAGGGCCCTGGGCTCCCTGGACACGGCGCAGGAGCTGGAGGACGACGTGGTGCGCCGGCTGAGCGACACGGTCGGGCCGCACCACGTCATCACCCTCACGGTCGGCATCGGCCAGGCCAACACCGCCTATGCCCGGCTCGACTTCGAGCGGGCGCACGCGATCGACTCCGCCAACCTGCCACTGCTGGCCGAGGTGGCGGGCGAGGACCACCCGCTCACGCTCTCCTGCACCTCCAACCTCGCACTCGATCTGCGGGGCCTCGGGCGCGGAGACGAGGCGGACGCGCTCCAGCGCAAGGCGGTGGAGGGCTTCGCCGGAGTGCTGCGCTCCGACCACCCCTGGCTCCAGGCCGTTCGCCAGCGCCGCCGCATCGAGTGCGACATCGCGCCCATGCCCATGTGACACGGGCCGCGTCTGTTCTTGCCTGGCTCCAACTACCTTGCCTAACGAGCGGTTGACACCGTAAGGGTGTTCGTGTCACGGGGGGCTCATGACGGCGGTCGTCTTCGTTCACGGAACCGGGGTGCGTGAACCGGCCCTCTCCGCCCTGGTGGGGCGTGTGACGGCCGGACTGGCCGCACAGTGCCGCGGGCTGGACATCGTGCCCTACGACTGGGGTGCGGCACACGGTGCCACGCTCGTGGCCGGCGGGGCGAGCCTGCCCCCCCGGTCCGGCACCACGCGCGGTCTCGGCGAAGGCCCTGCGGGGCTGGACCCGAGCGACGAGACGACCGCGGCATGGGCCGCCCTCTACGCGGACCCGCACGCCGAACTGGCGCTGGCCGCCGCCGCATCCGGCCCGGTCGTCGAACGCCCGCCCGGCACCGTACCGCCGCAGCAGCGCATACGGGCGCTGCTCACCGCACTCGCGGCCCGAGGCGACGAACCCGGCGCCGAGGTGGGCCCCGGACTGGCCCGCGCCGCCACCGACCTGGCCGCCCACCCCCTGCTCGGCCCCGCCGCCGACGCCCTCGACCCGGCGGACCTCGCGATCCTCGCCGCCCGTTCCCTGGCCGCCCGACTCATCGCCGACGCCCTCGACGCCGACTCCCCGCTCGTTCCGGTCGGCGAGACCCGTGACGCCGTCACCGACCGGATCGCCGAGGCCCTCGGCGCACCGCCCCGGGGTACCGAGCGGGGGCTGCGCTCCTTACTGCTGCGGACGGCCGGAACGGTAGCCGCTCGGGCCGTCGAACGCCGTCGACACGCCCTCACCGAGGCCGCCCACCCCGCCGCCGGTGACATCCTGCGCTACCTGAGCCGCGGTGCGGCCTTCCGGGACGGCCTGCGCGCCCTCGTCACCCGACTGGAGCCGCCCGTCGCCGTGGTCGGTCACAGCCTCGGCGGCATCATCGCCCTCGACACGCTGATCTCCGCGCCGCTGCCGCAGGTCGGGCTCCTGGTGACGGCCGGCTCCCAGGGGCCCTTCCTCTACGAGTCGGGCTCCCTGCCGTCCCTCGAACACCCCGCGCCCCTGCCGTCGTACGTCCCCGCCTGGCTGAACGTGTACGATCCGCGCGATCTGCTCGGCCATCTCGGCGCGGGACTCTTCCCGGGCCGCGTCACCGATGTCGCCGTCGACAGCGGCCAGCCGTTCCCCGCCGCGCACAGCGCCTACTGGACGAACCCGGCCGTGTACCGCCACATCGTGGACCACCTGCCGTGACCGGCCCCATGCCGTCCGTCGACCCCGCCCGGGTGCACGCCCTCGTCGTCGGGATCGAGGCGTACGAGGCCGGGGACGCCTGGCGGCTGCCCGGGCCCGCCCGGGACGCCGTACGGTTCTGGCGGCTGCTGCGGGACGCGGGTGTGCCGGAGTCCCGGCTGCGGCTCCACCTGGCTCCCTTGCCGTCCTACGACCCGCACGTCCCGTACGAGCGCGCGGACCAGGCGACCCTGCGCCGGGTTCTCGTGCGCGAACTGTCACCGGCGCAGGGCGACATGCTGTGGGTGTGGTGGGGCGGGCACGGTGTGCTCGACCGGGCCGGGCGGCTCCGGCTGTTCTGCGCGGACGCGGGCGTCGACGACAAGGTGGGCATCGACCTGGACTCCGCGCTCGCCCGGTACGCGAGTGACGCCGTACCCGGTCTGCGCGAGCAGATGTGGATCGTGGACGCCTGCGAGACCTTCGAGGAGGACCTCGCCTTCCAGCAGGCGCTGCCCGCCGACGCCCTGCCCGTGGGCCGGCCCGGCCATGCGCACCGGCAGACCGTGCTGCGTGCCGCCGGCCGGGGCAGGGCGGCGGTGAACGACCCCGTCCGTGGCACCGGGCTGTTCTCCGACGTCCTGCTCGGTCTGCTGGCCGACCGGGCGGCCGTTCTGCCCGCCCCGCCCGATCCGGAGAAACTGTTTCCGGCCGTTCGGGCGCGCATCGCGGCCCTCAGGGAAGAGGGCCGTACTCTTCAGCACCCCGAGATCCGGCTCCAGGGCCCCGACCGCACCGAGACCCTGCCCCCGGCCGGACCGCCCGCCGCGCCGCGCCCCCTCGCGGCGTTGCAGCGGGCGGTGGAGGCCCTCATCGCCTACCCCCTGATGAACGACCCCGACGAGCGGCAGACGGTAGTGGCCGCGCTGAACCCCCGTGTCGCGGCCGTACTGCGCCGTCACAGCAGGGCACGCACCGACGTCGTCAACATCCTCGGCGGGCTCGCCCGGCGGAATCCGGAGGCCCTGTGGGACCTGTTCGACGCCGTGGTGTCCGTCGACGACGATCCGGAACTGAAGGAGGAACTCGCCGCGGCGCTGGCCGAGTTGGCCGCCTCGTCGGCGCATCCGCGCGATCGGAGATGATCAGTGGCGTGATCGTACGGTTTTCGCCCCCGCGGGTATTGGCCATGATGGAAGGACACGGGGCATCGCGTGTCACCGTGCAAGAAGGGGGAGCATCTTGGACCAGCCGCCCGCTCTGCACCACACCGGAGCCGCCGCATCTGAACCGGTCGTCGCCACCGCGGTGACCGACGTATGGGAATCCGATCTGGCGGACCTCGCGGCGCTGCCCCTGAGTGCTGTGGACGGTCTCCCCACCCTGCCCCCCACCACGCGCCTGCTGACCGAGGTGCTGCGTGCCCGCAGCAGCATGAGGAGCGGCGAGGGAGGGCAGGGCGGCGCCCGAGCCGACTAGGGCCTGTTGCGAAAGTGCCGCCTGCCGCGCGACGCCCGGCACGCTCCCCCACTGCCTTAAGGGCGTGGGAGGTGCCCCCACTCGCCGCACCGGCCGAAAGCCCGAGTACGCCCAGTACGAGGGCTTCCGGCCGGCACGCCGAGAGCACGCACCGGACGCCGCGCGGCCGCCCTTCGGGTGACGACGCCACTTTCGCAACAGGCCCTGGCCGCCGACCGTCCCGACGGCAGAGCCCCGGTGCGACACCCGCACACGCACCGGGGCCCCCGCATGTCCGCCAACCCGACCGGAGGTCCGCGACGATGACCAGCGAGCAGCACCTCGCTCCCTTCCGCATGCCGGACCGGCTCTTCGCGGAGCTGGCCGCCGGAGGCGGCTCCGCAACGGCCGTCGCCTTCCTCGAACGGGCGGAACGCGCGCGGCGGTTGCTGCTCCTGCGCACCCTCCTCGGCCACCTCGACGCCCTGCCCACCCCCCTCACCCCGGTCGCCGAGGCCTGGCGAGTGCTCAAGGAGGCGGCGGAGGAGTCCCCGGAGCCGGTCGAACGCCTCCTGCTGGCCCCGGCGACGGGAGGCTGGCTCTCACACATGCTGCGCCGGGTGCACGGCACGGCGACGGGGCCGCCGATGTGGGCGGAGGCGGGACACCTGTGTGCGCTGGCCCTCTCGGCCTCCCTGCAGGCGGGCACGGCGGCGGCCCTCGACGTTCCCCTCACCAGCGGGCGGCTGCCCCTGCCCGGTCTGGGCATGGCCCGGCTCCCCGGCGCGAGAGAGGGCCTGGCGGTCGGCCGGGCCACGACGGCCGGGGGAGAGCTGACGGTCACCGGGCCGGGGCGCACGACCGGCTCGGTGCGGATGACCTGCCGTCCGGTGACGCAGCGTGCCGACGCCGAAGGGGACACCTGGCTCCCGCTGCGGACCCTCACCCACACCGGCCCCGACGGTACAGCCCCCGTCACCGTCGTACTCGAAGACCTCGACCCCTACCGCGATCTCGACGACCACCTGCCGCCCGCCCGGCTCGACGAGGAGGAGGCCCAGGAGTGGCAGCGGTTGTTCGGGGAGGCCGCGCGGATCCTCGCCCGTCCGGGCATACCGGGCCCCGGGCGGGTCGACCCCGCCATGATCCGGGCGATCGTGCCCTTCGGGCGCACCGCCGTCAGCCCGCCACCGCCGCCCTTCGTGCAGGTGTCGGCCTCCAGCGGTGACTCCTTCGGCGGCATGCTCATCGTCCGTCCGGCCTCCGCGCTCGCCCTCGCCGAGACCTTGGTGCACGAGCTTCAGCACAGCAAACTCGCCGCCCTGCTGCACCTGTTCCCGCTGCTGGAGGACGACCGGGACGAGCGCTACTACGCTCCCTGGCGCACCGACCCGCGCCACCTCACCGGCCTGCTGCACGGCGCGTACGCCTTCACCGGCGTCGCGGGCTTCTGGCGGGACCGGCTGGCCGGTGCGCAGGGAGGCGAGGCGGTCGAGCGGGCCGCCTACTTCTTCGCCCTGCGCCGTCTGCAGAGCCGCCTGGCCGTGCGCACCCTGCTGACCAGCGGCCGGCTGACCGTACAGGGCCGGGCCCTCGTGTCGGGCCTCGCCCGCACCCTGGACGGCTGGCTGCGCGAGCCGGTCCCGCACGCCGCCCTCACCCGGGCCCGTACGGCCGCCGCGCTGCACCGCACCGAGTGGCGGTTGCGCAATGTCGCCCCGCCGTCCCCGGGACACGAAGGCCCCCGCTTCCGCCCCGACCGCACCTCCTGGCCCGATGTGCGCACGCACGCCTTCGCCACCCGCCCCGCCGCCCCGCACACCGCCGACGAGTACCTCGCCGCCGGGGACGCGACCGCCGCGCTCGCCCGGTACGCCGGACAACTGGCCGCCGACCCCGCCGAGCCGCACGCCCTGGCCGGCTGGATCGTCGCCCGGGCCGCGCTCGACCCCGGCCGGGAGACGCGGCGCATGCTGGCCCGGCCCGAGCTGCTGCAGCCGCTGCCCAGCGGCTGACCGGGGGCGTCCCGGCCCGGGCCGATTGTCGTCAGGCAGACGCAAACAAGAGTTCGCCGAAACGCGCGAGCAGCGCGTCAACGGGCGCTGTGATGGTCAGGATGGAGGCATGGCTTACCACGTCCACTCCGAGGCCGGGCGGCTGCGCCGCGTCATCCTGCACCGGCCCGATCTCGAGCTCAAAAGGCTCACCCCCAGCAACAAGACCGCGCTGCTCTTCGACGACGTGCTGTGGGTGCGCAGGGCCCGCGCCGAGCACGACGGGTTCGCCGACGTGCTGCGCGACCGGGGCGTCACCGTCCACCTCTTCGGTGACCTGCTGGCCGAGGCTCTGGAGGTCCCGGCGGCCAGGACCCTCGTCCTGGACCGGGTCTTCGACGAGAAGGAGTACGGCCCGCTGGCCACCGACCACCTGAGAGCCGCCTTCGAGAACCTGCCCGGGGCGGAGCTGGCCGAGCTCCTGGTCGGCGGCATGACCAAGCGCGAGTTCCTCGACGTGCACCCGGAGCCGACCTCGGTGCGCTTCCACGTCATGGAACTGGACGACTTCCTGCTGGACCCCCTGCCGAATCACCTCTTCACCCGCGACACCTCCGCGTGGATCTACGACGGCGTCTCCATCAACGCGATGCGCTGGCCCGCCCGGCAGCGCGAGACGGTGCACTTCGAGGCGATCTACCGGCACCATCCGCTGTTCCGCGACGAGACCTTCCACCTCTGGTCCGAGGGGCAGGCCGACTACCCGTCCACCATCGAGGGCGGGGACGTCCTCGTCATCGGCAACGGGGCGGTGCTCATCGGCATGAGCGAGCGCACCACGCCCCAGGCCGTCGAGATGCTCGCGCACAAGCTGTTCGCCGCCGGTTCCGCCGAGACGATCGTGGCCCTCGACATGCCCAAGCGGCGTGCCTTCATGCACCTCGACACCGTGATGACGATGGTCGACGGCGACACCTTCACCCAGTACGCGGGGCTCGGCATGCTGCGCTCGTACACCATCGAACCGGGCGTCGGAGAGAAGGAGCTGAAGGTCACCGACCATCCGCCGGAGCACATGCACCGCGCGATCGCCGCCGCGCTCGGCCTGAACGAGATCCGGGTGCTGACCGCCACCCAGGACGTGCACGCGGCCGAACGCGAGCAGTGGGACGACGGCTGCAACGTCCTGGCCGTCGAACCCGGCGTCGTGGTCGCCTACGAGCGGAACGCCACCACCAACACCCACCTGCGCAAACAGGGCATCGAAGTGATAGAGATCCCCGGCAGCGAGCTGGGGCGGGGCAGGGGCGGGCCGCGGTGCATGAGCTGCCCGGTCGAACGGGAGGCCGTATAGCCACTGCCGTGCAGGCACCCATGCCGTATAGGCATGCTGGGTTTCGTATAGTATTCCAGTAGTCCTGCCCGTCCCCGTCCCGCCGTATCCCTGGAGCTCCCCATGGCGACAGTCCCGACCGCCCTCGCCGGCCGCCACTTCCTCAAGGAGCTGGACTTCACCGAGGAGGAGTTCCGCGGCCTGGTCGAGCTGGCCGCCGAGCTGAAGGCCGCCAAGAAGGCCGGGGCCGAGACGCAGTACCTGCGGGGCCGGAACATCGCGCTGATCTTCGAGAAGACCTCCACCCGCACCCGCTGCGCCTTCGAGGTCGCGGCCGCCGACCAGGGCGCCTCGACGACGTACCTCGACCCGTCCGGCTCGCAGATCGGCCACAAGGAGTCGGTGCGCGACACCGCGCGGGTGCTGGGCCGGATGTACGACGGGATCGAGTACCGGGGCGACAGCCAGCAGAACGTGGAGGAACTGGCGGCGCACGCCGGTGTGCCCGTCTACAACGGGCTCACCGACGACTGGCACCCCACGCAGATGCTCGCCGACGTGCTCACCATGACGGAGCACTGCGCCAAGCCGCTGACCGGGATGACCTTCGCCTACCTGGGCGACGCCCGCTTCAACATGGGCAACTCCTACCTGGTCACCGGCGCCCTGCTCGGCATGGACGTGCGTCTCGTCGCCCCGAAGGACTACTGGCCGGCCGAGGAGGTCGTCGACCGGGCCCGCGCCCTCGCGGAAACCAGCGGCGCCCGCATCACCCTCACCGAGACCCTGGACGAGGGCGTCCGTGGCGCCGACTTCGTCGCGACCGACGTCTGGGTCTCCATGGGCGAGCCGAAGGAGGTCTGGGCCGAGCGCATCACCGCCCTCGCCCCGTACGCCGTGACCATGGACGTCCTGCGCGCCACCGGCAACCCGGACGTGAAGTTCCTGCACTGCCTGCCCGCCTTCCACGACCTCGGCACCAAGGTCGGCCAGGAGATCCACGCCGCGTACGGCCTGGAGTACCTGGAGGTGTCGGACGAGGTCTTCGAGTCGGCGCACTCCGTCGTCTTCGACGAGGCGGAGAACCGCCTGCACACGATCAAGGCGGTGCTGGTCGCGACCCTCGGCTGAACCGCGTCAGGCCGACGGCCGCCGCTGGGCCGGCACCACGGGCAGCCGGAACCACACCGCCTTGCCGGACTCGGTCGGCCGGTGCCCGCACGACGAGCTCAGGGTGCGGATGAGCAGCAGACCCCGCCCGTGCTCCTGCCAGGGGTCGGGCATCCCGCCGGACGGACAGGTCAGATCGCCGGGCGGCCGCGGGTCGGTGTCGTGCACCTCGACCTGGCAGCCCGACGGCATCAGCTCCACCACCAGCTCTATCGGCGTCTCGCCGGAGGTGTGCTCCACGGCGTTCGCCACCAGCTCCGCCGTGAGCAGCTCCGCCGTGTCGCGGTCCGCCCCGTGCTCCAGCTCGGTCAGCGCCGTACGGACCAGGGCACGGGCCACGGGCACCGCCGCGGCGGTGTGCGGCAGTGCGACGCGCCAGGAGGCGGGGGCTGAGGGGAGTTCGTACAAGGCGGGTCCGTTCATGGAGCAGGACATCCTGCTTTCAACCTTATGAATGGTACGGGGCCACTCTTCCGTGGCCTTCGAGGGGCACTGCCGGGGGACCCTGCGGCCCCCTTGCCGCACGGCTTACCCAGGTGAACGGGGTGCCGCGCACAGCTGCTCCCGCCGTTACGCCGGTGTGGACGATCTGTGACGGATGTGACCTGCCCGGGTCACGCCCGGCTCCCCAGGGAAGTCCTACCCGGACGGTCTATCGCGCACTCATGACGACAGTCACGGATAAGTGATAACTTCATGGGGTAGAGCTCAGTGAGGCAGTGCCCGCCCGAGGAGGCCGCACGTCATGAGTCCCTTCACCGGCTCCGCCGCCCGCACCCCGAGCTGGGAGCACCTGCGCGTCGACCTCACCGACGGTGTCGCCACCGTCACCCTGGCCCGCCCCGAGAAGCTCAACGCGCTCACCTTCGGCGCCTACGCCGATCTGCGCGACCTGCTCGCGGAGCTGTCCCGGGAGCGGTCCGTGCGAGCCCTGGTGCTGGCCGGCGAGGGCCGCGGCTTCTGTTCCGGCGGTGACGTCGACGAGATCATCGGCGCGACGCTGTCCATGGACACCGCCCAGCTCCTCGACTTCAACCGGATGACCGGCCAGGTGGTCCGCGCCCTCCGGGAGTGCCCCTTTCCGGTGATCGCGGCGGTCCAGGGCGTGGCGGCCGGCGCCGGAGCGGTCCTCGCCCTGGCCGCCGACTTCCGCGTGGCCGACCCCACGGCCCGCTTCGCCTTCCTCTTCACCCGCGTCGGCCTCTCCGGCGGCGACATGGGCGCGGCCTACCTCCTGCCCAGGGTCGTGGGCCTCGGCCACGCCACCCGCCTCCTGATGCTGGGCGACCCGGTTCGCGCCCCCGAGGCGGAGCGCATCGGCCTGATCAGCGAACTGACGGAGGAGGGCCAGACGGACGAGGCGGCACACCAACTGGCCCACCGCCTGGCACAGGGCCCGGCCCTGGCGTACGCCCAGACCAAGGCCCTCCTCACGGCAGAACTGGACATGCCCCTGGCGGCATCAGTGGAACTGGACGCCTCCACCCAGGCCCTCCTCATGACCGGCGAGGACTACGCGGAGTTCCACGCGGCATTCACGGAAAAGCGCCCCCCGAAATGGAGCGGACGGTGAGTGCACGTCCCTCAGGGGCGCGGGGAACTGCGCGACCAGCCCCCACGCACCCGCGGCCGCCCAGCAACACAAGCCACCCCCTACGCGTGGCCATCATCGGCGGAGGCCCCGGCGGCCTCTACGCCGCCGCCCTCCTCAAACGCCTCGACCCCACCCGCGACATCACCGTCTGGGAACGCAACGCCCCCGACGACACCTTCGGCTTCGGAGTCGTCCTCTCCGACGAAACCCTCGGCGGCATAGAACACGCAGACCCCCACGTCTACGAGGCCCTCCAAAGACACTTCATCCGCTGGGACGACATCGACATCGTCCACCGAGGTGTCCGGCACACCTCGGGCGGCCACGGATTCGCCGCACTCGGCAGAAAACGCCTCCTGGAGATCCTCCACACCCGCTGCCGCGAACTCGGCGTCGACCTCCGCTTCCACACCGAGGCCCCGCACGACCTCCCGCGAACCCACGACCTGGTCATCGCCGCGGACGGCATCCACAGCAGCACCCGCGAGGCCCACGCGGACGTCTTCCGCCCTCACGTCACCACCCACCGCTGCCGCTACATCTGGCTCGCCGCCGACTTCCCCTTCGACTCCTTCCGCTTCGAGATCGCCGAGACCGAACACGGCGTGATGCAGCTCCACGGCTACCCCTTCGCGCCGGACGCCTCCACCGTGATCATCGAGATGCGCGAAGAGGTCTGGCACGCGGCCGGCTTCGACGAGCTCGGCGAGGTCGAGTCGATCGAACGCTGCGCCAAGATCTTCGCGGAGGCACTGCGCGGCCGCCCCCTGACGTCGAACAACTCCGCCTGGACGATCTTCCGCACGGTCGTCAGCGACCGCTGGTCGCACGGCAACGTCGTCCTCCTCGGCGACGCCGCCCACACCGCCCACTTCTCCATCGGCTCCGGCACCAAGCTCGCCGTCGAGGACGCCCTGGCCCTGGCCGCTTGCCTGGAGGAACAGGACACCCTGGACGAGGCCCTGAGCGCGTACGAGGCGGAGCGGCGGCCCGTCGTCGCCTCCACGCAGCGCGCGGCCCGGGCCAGCCTGGAGTGGTTCGAGAACCTCGCCCTGTACCTGGACCAGCCGCCCCGCCAGTTCGCCTTCAACCTCCTCACCCGCAGCCGCCGCGTCACCCACGACAACCTGCGGCTGCGCGACGCCCGCTTCACCGAGGCGGTGGAGCGCGACTTCGGCTGCCCGCCCGGCACGCCCCCGATGTTCACCCCGTTCCGGCTGCGCGGACTGACCCTGCGCAACCGGGTCGTCGTCTCGCCCATGGACATGTACTCGGCGGTCGACGGCGTCCCCGGCGACTTCCACCTCGTCCATCTGGGCGCGCGGGCCATGGGCGGGGCCGGGCTGGTGATGACCGAGATGGTGTGTGTCAGCGAGGCGGGCAGGATCACGCCCGGCTGCGCCGGCCTCTACACCGGCCGGCAGGCCGAGGCCTGGAAGCGGATCACGAACTTCGTGCACGAGCGGGCGCCCGGCACGGCGATCGGCGTGCAGCTCGGCCACAGCGGCCGCAAGGGCTCCACGAAGGTGATGTGGGAGGGCATGGACGAGCCCCTGGAGGAGGGCAACTGGCCGCTCGTGGCCGCGTCCGCGCTGCCGTACAAGCCGTTCAGCCAGACCCCGCGCGAGCTGTCCCGCGCCCAGCTCACCGACATTCGCGAGCAGTTCGCGGCCGCCGCCTGCCGCGCCGCCCGGGCCGGATTCGACCTGCTCGAACTGCACTGCGCCCACGGCTATCTGCTCTCGGGCTTCCTCTCCCCGCTGACCAACCGCCGTACCGACGCCTACGGCGGCTCGCTGGACAAGCGGCTCCGCTTCCCGCTGGAGGTGTTCGACGCCGTACGGAACGCCTGGCCGGGGGAGCGGCCCATGACCGTCCGGATCTCCGCCACCGACTGGGCCGAGGGCGGGACCACCGCCGAGGACGCCGTCGAGATCGCCCGGGCCTTCGCCGCGCACGGCGCCGACGCGATCGACGTGTCGACCGGGCAGGTCGTGGCGGAGGAGCGGCCCGAGTTCGGGCGGTCGTACCAGACGCCGTTCGCGGACCGGATCCGCAACTCCACCGGCATCCCGGTGATCGCGGTCGGCGCGATCTCCTCCTGGGACGACGTCAACTCCCTGATCCTGGCGGGCCGCACCGACCTGTGCGCCCTGGCCCGCCCCCACCTCTACGACCCGCACTGGACGCTGCACGCGGCGGCCGAACAGGGCTACACGGGCCCCGGCGCCGTCTGGCCGGCCCCGTACCGCGCGGGCAGCCGCCGCCCGCAGACGGGCCGCACGGACGCGCCCAAGCCGCGCCTCACTCTGGGGAGCTGAGCAGCCCCACGAACTCCGCGCCCGCGTCCCGCAGCCGCTCGTGCAGGCCCTGGAACACCGCCGCCGACCGGGTGCCCGGCCAGTCCTCCGGGAGCAGTTCGGACGGCAGGCCGGGGTCGGTGTACGGCAGGTGGCGCCAGGAGTCCAGGGCGAGGAGGTAGTCGCGGTAGGCCTCCTCCGGCGGGGTGTCCTCGCGCGTCTCCCAGTCGTGCAGCACGCGCGCGTGGCGGTCGAGGAACGCCTCGTGCTCCTTGGCGATGGCGGCCAGGTCCCACCAGCGGGCGACGGCATCCGCGGTCGGGGCGAAGCCGAGGTGGTCGCCGCGGAAGAAGTCGACGTACGCGTCCAGCCGCAACCGCTGGAGCGTGTGCCGGGTCTCCTCGTACAGCCGCGCGGGCGCGATCCACACGCCCGGCGCGGCCGTGCCGAAACCGAGACCGGCCAGCCGGGAGCGCAGCACGTGCCGCTTCTGCCGCTCCGACTCCGGCACGGAGAACACGGCGAGCACCCAGCCCTCGTCCTCGGGCGGCGCCGTGGCGTAGATGCGCCGGTCGCCGTCGTCGAGCAACTGCCGGGCGTCCGGGGACAGTTCGTACCCGGCCGCGCCCTGGGCGGTGCGGGCGGGCACGAGCAGTCCGCGTCTCTTCAGCCGCGACACCGAGGAGCGTACGGACGGGGCGTCGACCCCGACCGCGGCGAGCAGCCGGATCAGTTCGGCGACGGGCACGGGACCCGTCGCGAAGCGGCCGTACGCGCCGTAGAGCGTGACGATGAGAGACCGTGGTGCATGCTGGTCGGACACGTTGATCATCTTAGGTCGTTCGGGTCACTCCCGGTCGTTCCCGGTCGTCTTCGGTGCCGCCGTCCGGGAGCCCGCCCGCGCGCAGCCTGAACCGCTGCAGCTTGCCGGTGGCCGTGCGCGGCAGCGCGTCCAGGAAGACGATCTCGCGCGGGCACTTGTACGGCGCCAGCTCGCTCCTCACGAAGGCGCGCAGCGCCCCGGCGTCCCGTTCCGCGCCCTCCTTGAGCACGGCGAAGGCCACCACGACCTGCCCGCGGGCCTCGTCGGGCCGTCCCACGACCGCCGCCTCCACCACGTCCGGGTGCCGAAGCAGCGCCTCCTCCACCTCGGGCCCGGCGATGTTGTACCCGGCCGAGATGATCATGTCGTCGGCGCGGGCGACGTACCGGAAGTATCCGTCGGGTTCGCGGACGTAGGTGTCCCCGGTGACGTTCCAGCCGCCGCGTACGTACTCCCGCTGCCGCGGGTCGGCGAGGTAGCGGCAGCCGACCGGTCCGCGCACCGCGAGCAGCCCCGGCTCCCCGTCGGGCACCGGCTCGCCGTGCTCGTCCTGCACGCGCGCCTGCCAGCCCGGCACGGGAACGCCCGTCGTGCCGGGCCTGATCCGTTCGTCGGCGGCGGAGATGAAGATGTGCAGCAGCTCGGTGGCGCCGATGCCGTTGATCAGACGCAGGCCGGTGCGTTCGTGCCAGGTCTCCCAGGTGGCCGCCGGCAGGTTCTCGCCCGCCGAGACGCAGCGGCGCAGGGACGAGACGTCGTGCCCGTCGAGCTCGTCGAGCATCGCGCGGTACGCCGTCGGGGCCGTGAACAGCACGGACACCCGGTGCCGGGCGATGGCCGGCAGCAACTGCTTCGGACCGGCCTGTTCGAGCAGCAGGGCACTCGCCCCGGCCCGCAGCGGGAAGACCACCAGCCCCCCGAGGCCGAAGGTGAAGCCGAGTGGGGGGCTGCCCGTGAACACGTCGTCGGCGCGCGGCCGCAGCACGTGCCGGGAGAAGGTGTCGGCGATGGCCAGGACGTCTCGGTGGAGGTGCATGCAGCCCTTGGGACGGCCGGTGGTGCCGGAGGTGAAGGCGATCAGCGCGATGTCGTCGGCCGCCGTGTCGACGGCCTCGTACGGGGTGCCGGGTGCCGGGCGGTTGAGGAGGTCGTCCGGGGCGTCACCGCCGTAGACCGTGATCCGCAGGTCCGGGATCTCGGCCTTGGCGAGGTCGTCGACGGACCGGATGTCGCACAGCGCGTGCCGGACCCGGGCGATCTCGCACATCGTGCTCAGTTCGTGCGGGCGCTGCTGGGCGAGCGCGGTGACCGCGACGGCCCCCGCCTTCAGCACGGCCAGCCAGCAGGCCGCCAGCCACGGTGTGGTGGGGCCGCGCAGCAGCACGCGGTTGCCGGGGACGACGCCGAGTTCGCCGGTGAGCAGGTGGGCGATGCGGTCGACGCGGGCGCGCAGATCGGCGTACGTCCACGCCTCTCCGGCCGGGGTGAGGAACGCCGGGCGGTCGCCGGGCGGGCCGCTGAGCAGTTCGGCGGCGCAGTTGAGCCGTTCGGGGTAGCGCAGCTCCGGCAGGTCGAAACGGAGCTCGGGCCATTGGTCCGGGGGTGGCAGATGGTCACGGGCGAAGGTGTCGACGTGGGCCGTACCCCGTGGATTCATACGATTCGCCCCCTTGGCGTGGTGGGCTCGCCCCAGGAGCGTATCGTGTTGGTGACGACAGTCAACGGTCCGCGATAGCCTCGGAGTGGCCCGGCCGGGAGGCAGGGGTGGCGGAGAAGGGACCGGCGATGACCGCATTCTCGCTCGAACCGGCACAACTCGCCTGGTGTGCCGAGCTGCGCGCCCTCGCCGCGCAGCGGCTGCGCCCGCTGGCCGAGAAGGGTGAACCGGGCCGGGTGAACCGGGCTCTGCTCACCGAGCTCGGCGGCCTCGGACTGCTCGGCCGCCTCTTCACCTCCGGCGCGCTCGACCTGTGCCTGATGCGCGAGTCCCTCGCCTACGCCTGTACGGAAGCCGAAACGGCCCTGGCCCTCCAGGGCCTGGGCGCCCACCCGGTCCACGCCCACGGCACGCAGACCCAACGCGCCCGCTGGCTCCCTCGCGTGGCCGACGGCAGCGCGGTGGCGGCGTTCGCGCTGAGCGAGCCGGGGGCGGGGTCGGACGCGGCGGCACTGGACTTGCGCGCGGAGCGGGACGGCTCACCGGGGGTGGCTGCCGGCGGTGGTGCACCGGGAGAGGCGTCCGGTGCCGGCTCACGGTGCTGTTCGGTCTCCGGTGGCAGTGCTGGGGTGGTGGTCGACGGCGGGTTCGCGGGCGGGGCGCCTTCCGGCGGTGCGGTGGCCTCCGGCGGGAACGCTCGGGCGGCGGCCGACGGTGGTTCCCGGGGGCGGGCCGCGTCCGACGGTGCTCGGGAGCAGGCCGGGCCCGATGGTGCTCAAGGGTCCCGGGCCGGTGGCGGTGGCTCACCGGGTCCGGCGGCACCCGACGGCAGTGCCCGGGGCGCGCGGGCCCCTGCCGGCGGATCTCCGGGGTCCGGGCGCTCGGTCCAGGGCGCACCGGCTCCGGCCGAACTCGCCGCCGACCCCGACGGCTCCGCCCGCTGGCGTCTCACCGGTGCGAAGTGCTGGATCTCCAACGCGCCCGAGGCCGACTTCTACACCGTCTTCGCCCGGACCACCCCGGGGGCGGGGGCGCGCGGCGTCACGGCCTTTCTCGTGCCGGCCGACCGTCCGGGCCTGACCGGTGCCGGGCTCGACATGCTCTCCCCGCATCCCATCGGTGCCCTCGACTTCGACGCCGTGCCGGTGACGGCCGACGACGTGCTCGGCGAGGTGGACCGGGGGTTTCGGGTCGCCATGGGGACGCTCAACCTGTTCCGCCCCAGCGTCGGCGCCTTCGCGGTCGGCATGGCGCAGGCGGCCCTCGACGCGACCCTCGCGCACACCGCCGGGCGGGACGCCTTCGGCGGCAAGCTGAGGGACCTCCAGGCCGTCTCCCACCAGGTCGCCGAGATGGCCCTGCGCACGGAGGCGGCCCGGCTGATGGTCTACGCGGCGGCCGCGGCGTACGACGAGGACGCCCCGGACGTCCCCCGGCGCTCCGCCATGGCGAAACTGCTCGCCACCGAGACCGCGCAGTACGTCGTCGACACGGCCGTCCAGTTGCACGGCGCCCGCGCGCTGCAACGCGGCCACCTGCTCGAACACCTCTACCGGGAGGTGCGCGCCCCTCGCATCTACGAGGGCGCCAGCGAGGTGCAACGCGGCATCATCGCCAAGGAGTTGTACGCCCAGAAGGGGGCCGAGTGACCACCGAGCGCGTCAACCCGCCCGAGCTGTCCCCGCCGGCCGGCTTCTCGCACGCCGTCGTCGCCTCCGGCTCGCGGGTGGTGTTCCTGGCGGGGCAGACCGCCCTCGACGGCGACGGCAAAGTGGTCGGCGCGACCCTGCCGGAACAGTTCGAGAAGGCCCTCACCAACCTGCTGTCCGCCCTCGCGGCGGCCGGCGGCACCCCGTCGGACCTCGCCCGCGTCACCGTCTACGCCACGGACGTCGAGGCGTACCGCGCGCACGCGCGTGAACTGGGCCGCCTGTGGCGCGAACGGGCCGGGCGCGACTACCCGGCCATGGCCGTCGTCGAGGTCGTCCGGCTGTGGGACGAGGAGGCGCTGGTGGAACTGGACGGCTTCGCGGTACTGCCGTAGGGCGGGGCGGCCTTCCGGTCAGGCCGCGACGGTCAGCCGCTGCACCGCCACCCGGCGGGGTTCCAGCACGCGTCCGTCCGGCAGCAGTTCACCGGTGTCGTCGAAGACGATCGCCCCGTCGCACAGCAGGCTCCACCCCTGCTCGGGGTGGGCGGCAACGACGTGCGCGGCGGGGGAGTCGGTCGCGGGGCACAGGGGCTGGTGGGCACACATGGCGCACCTCCACGTCGGTAGGGCCATCCGAACGGTTCGTACGGCTCTTACGGACAGACCATCCTCCCGTTCGGAACTCATCGGAACGGCGCGGCGCGAAGCGTGACAGGCCCCGGACATTCCCCGGACGGTTCCACGACGCCCGGTGCGGACTCGCCACCGAGGGGGGTGAGGGTCATGGGTGCCGGGCCGGAGGCCCGGTACGAGTGGAAGCCGTAATTCCACTCCTTTCGGGAGTTTCCCCCAGGCGTCTACGTCCCCTTCTCGGCGCGGCGGCCGGTGCCGCGCTGCTCCTGCTCACCGGCACCGCCGCGACGCCCGCCACCGCCGCGCCCACCCCGTACGAGCCGTGACGGTCGACCCGGTGGGCCGGATCGCCGCCGACGGCACCGTCACCCTCTCCGGCGCCTACCGCTGCCAGAGCTCCAGCGGCCCGGTCTTCGCCAGCTCCTCCGTGAGCCAGGGCGTCTCGACGACCCGATACGGCATCGGCGGCACCCGGGCCGTGTGCGACGGCGCCCTGCACCGCTGTCCGGTGACCTGGGCTCCCCTCGTCGCGGTGGTGCGCGACGGCCCTTCTTGACTGTTTAATTGCGAGGTCTATGCAAGAACCTGACTACAGCAACAACGGGGTGAGGTCACATGTCGACCCGTCGGATACGAGGGGCCGCCGTCATGGCGGCGCTGGCCACGGCGGTCACCGCCTGCTCGGCCCCCAGCAGCGGCGGCCGCCAGGGCGACGGCACGTCCGCCGGCTCCGTCGTCATCGGGGTGGCCTCCGAGCCGGACACCCTCAGCCCGCTGCTCGGCTACGGCAAGGACGGAAACTCCAAGATCTTCGACGGGCTCCTCGCCCGCGACGCCGACCTGAAGCTGAAGCCCGCCCTGGCGGCCGCGCTGCCCGAGGTCACCGACGGCGGCCGCACCTACACCTACACCCTGCGCGACGGGGTCGAGTTCAGCGACGGCGAACCGCTCACGGCCGACGACGTCGTCTACACGTACCGCACCGCCCGCGACCCGAAGACCAACAACACCTTCAAGAGCGAGCTGGACGCCGTGAAGGAGGTCCGGGCGAGCGGCGACGACAAGGTCGTCTTCACGCTCAAGTACCCCTACGCCCCCTTCGCCGCCCGCACGGTCCTGCCCATCGTCCCCGAGCACGTCGCGGGCGAGCAGGACCCCAACACCGGCTCCTTCAACACGAAGCCGGTCGGTACCGGCCCGTACGTCCTGGCGAACTGGAGCCAGGGCGAGAAGCTCACCTTCAAGGCCAACCCCCGCTACTGGGGCGGCGAGCCGAAGGTGAAGACCTTCACCATGGCGATCATCGGCGACGACAACGTACGCGCCACCCGGCTGCGCTCCGGCGACCTCGACGGTGCGGTCCTCCCGCCGAACCTCGCCGCCACGTTCAAGAGTGACGACGGCAAGCGCACCTACCAGGCCCGTTCCTACGACTTCCGGGCCGTCACCCTCCCCACCGCGAACAAGGTCACCGGCGACCGCGCGATCCGCCGGGCCCTCGACGCCGCCGTGGACCGCGAGGCCATGGTCGGCAAGATCCTCGACGGCGCGGGCCGCCCGGCGTACGGGCCGCTGCCCGCCGACGACCCCGCCTTCACGAAGGACATCGAACGCCCCCAGGACCTCGGCAAGGCCGCGAAGATCCTGGACGAGGCCGGCTGGAAGCCCGGCGAGGACGGCATCCGCGCCAAGGACGGCAGGCGCGCGTCCTTCACCCTGCTCTACCCCTCCGGCGACAAGGTCCGCCAGGACCACGCCCTCGCCTACGCCTCCGACGCCAAGAAGGCAGGCATCGACGTGCGGGCCGAGAGCGCCACCTGGGAGGTCATCGAGCCGCGGATGAAGGACGACGCGGTTCTCGCGGGCTTCGGCAGCACCGGCGACCCCGACTTCGGCCTCTACACCCTGCTGCACTCCTCCTTGGCCGGCGACGGCTTCAACAACATGGCCCACTACGACAACCCGGCCGTGGACCGCGCCCTCGACAACGGCCGCCGCAGCCAGGACCCGGCCGAGCGCAAGGCCGCCTACGACAAGCTCCAGCGCGCCCTCGTGCAGGACCCCGGCTACACCTTCCTCACCCACATCGACCACCTCTACGTCCTCGCCGACCGCTGGGACGGCCTGAGCACCCAGCTGGAGCCGCACGAGCACGGCTTCGCCAGCGGCCCCTGGTGGAACATCGAGGACTGGCAGCCGAAGAAGTGACCCGCCCGCCCTGGGGAGCGATGGCCCGGCTGGCGGGGCGGCGGGCGCTGTTCGCCGTCCCCGTCCTGCTCGTCGTCACCTTCGGTGTGTTCGCCATCGCCGCCGCCTCCCCCTTCGACCCCGTCAAGGCCTACGCCGGCACCGCCGCCCTCGGCGCCGACCAGCAGACGCTGGACCGGCTGCGCGAGAACCTCGGCGCCGACGAGCCCTTCGCCGCCCGCTGGTGGCACTGGCTGACCTCCGCGCTCACCGGCGACCTCGGCCACTCCGGCGTGCTGCGGCAGCCGGTCGCCCAGGTGATCGGCGAACGCCTCGTGTGGTCCGCGCTGCTCTGCGCGGTCGCCTTCGCCGCCGCCGTGCTGGTCGGCACGCTCCTCGGCGTGCTCGCCGCCCGCCGCCCCGGCTCGGCCGTCGACCGGACCGTCACGTCCCTCGCGTACACCCTGGAGGCGGCCCCGGTCTTCTGGATCGCGCTGCTCGCCGTCTGGCTGTTCGCCCTGCAATGGGACGTCCTCCCGGCGGGCGGCCTGACCGACACCGGCAGCGAACAGGTCACGCCCGGACAGGTCGCGAGCCACCTGGTGCTGCCCGCCGGTGTCCTCGCGGTCTCCCAACTGCCGTGGTTCACGCTCTACGTCCGCCAGGGCGTCGGCGACGCCCTGGCGGAGGACCACGTACGCGGCGCTCGCGCCCGCGGCCTGAGCGAACGCACCGTCCTGCTCGGGCACGCCCTGCGCTCCGGACTGCTGCCGGTGTTCACTCTCATCGGCTCCCGCGTGCCCGAACTCATCACCGGGGCGCTGCTGGTAGAGAGCGTCTTCAGCTGGCCGGGCATCGCGTCCGCCACCGTCGAGGCGGCCACCGCCGTCGACTTCCCGCTGCTCGCCGCCCTGACGACCCTGGCCACCGCCGCCGTGCTCGCCGGCAACCTGCTCGCCGACCTGCTCTACGGACTGTTCGACCCGAGGGTGAAGCTCAGTGACATGTGACGCACCGGCGTCCGCCGGTTCCCCGGCCGGGACCGAGTGGCGGTCGCACGGCCCGAAGCGCCGCTCCACCCGCGCCCTGCGCGTGCGGACCTCGGCCGTGCTGGTGGCCGCGACTGTGCTCGCCGTGCTGCTCGTGCCGCCGCTGGTCCAGCTCGACCAGCAGGCCGTCGACCTGGCCGCCAAGCTGGAACCGCCGTCCTGGGCCCACCCCTTCGGCACGGACGACGTCGGCCGCGACCTGCTGCTGCGCTGTGTCTACGGGCTGCGCGTCTCGCTGCTCGTCGGAGTGGCGGCGGCGCTGACGGCGACCGTGGTCGGCACGGCCGTGGGAGCGACGGCCGGTGCGCTGGGCGGCTGGGCCGACCGTGCGCTGATGCGGGTGGTCGACGCGTTCTCGTCCGTGCCGCATCTGCTGCTCGGCATCTTCATCGTCGCCATGTTCCGCCCCGGCGTCTGGCCGGTCGTGATCTCGGTCGCGCTCACCCACTGGCTGTCCACCGCGCGCATCGTCCGGGCCGAGGTGCTGTCCCTGCGCTCGAGGCCGTACGTCGACGCCGCGGTCTCCGGCGGGGCGTCGCGATGGCGGGTGACGGTACGGCACCTGCTGCCCGCGGTCGTTCCCCAAGCCGCCCTCGCCGCCGTACTGATGGTGCCGCACGCCATGTGGCACGAGTCGGCGCTGTCGTTCCTCGGCCTCGGCCTGCCCACGCACACGGCGAGCCTCGGCTCCCTGATCCAGACCGCCCGCGGCTCCCTCCTCGCCGGCCAGTGGTGGCCGACCCTCTTCCCGGGCCTCTTCCTCATCGTCCCGACCCTCGCCATCGCCGGACTCGCCGGCGCGTGGCGGGAGCGGATCAACCCCCGACACCGATCGGAGCTGATGCTGTGAGCAGCGGAGTTGGGCCTGTGCCGGCTGGCGGTCCCGTGCCCGTGCCGGGTCGAGGCGGCCCTGGGCCGGGCGGCAGCGGTGCCGCGCCGCCCCCAGGGGCTCCCCTGCCGACCGGAGGGGCTCCCGTGCCGAGTGCGGGCGATCCTGTACTGGCCGGAGCCGGCCCTGTGCCGGCCGGAGATGAGGCCGCGCCGCCCGGAGATGAGGCCGCGCCGCCCGGAGGTGACCCCAGGGCGGACGGAGGTGATCCCGCGTCGGCCGGAGATGAGCCTGTACCGACCAGAGATGACCCCGAGCCGCCCCGAGATGACCCCGGGGCGGACGTAGGTGACCCCGCGCCGGACGGTGACCCCGCGTCGGCCCGCCGCATTCCCAGGCCCGCTGGAGTCGGGCGCGCGGTCGCCCCCGGCGCCGGGATGAGCGCCGCGGGTGGGGCTGGGACCGCCGGAGGCGATCCCGTGCTGTCGGTGCGCGGGCTGTCCGTGCGGTTCCTGATGCCGGGCGGGCGACGGGTCGCCGCCGTGACCGGAGCCCGATTCGACGTGGCGGCGGGGGAGTGCCTGGCTCTGATCGGGGAGAGCGGCTGCGGCAAGTCCGTGCTGGCGTCCGCCCTGCTGGGACTGCTCCCCGGTAACGCGCAGACCGCCGGGTCGGCCCTTCTCGGCGACCTGGACCTGCTCAGCGCCGACGAGCGGACCCTCGCCCGTACCGTGCGCGGCCGGCTGGTCGGACTCGTGCCGCAGAGCCCGGCCGCTCATCTCACACCCGTGCGCACGGTCCGCTCCCAACTGGAGGAGACGGTCGCCGCGCTGACCGCGACCCGGGGACGCGCCGCCCTGCGTGCCGCCGCCGAGGCCGCCGCCGAACGGGCCGCGTTCCCGGCCGACCACCTCGACCGCCACCCCCACGAGCTGTCCGGCGGCCTCGCCCAGCGAGCCGCCACCGCCCTCGCCCTCGTCGGCGACGCGCCCCTGCTGCTCGCCGACGAACCGACCACCGGACTCGACCGCGACCTGGTGGACCGTACGGTCGACGAACTGCGGCGGCACGTCGACGAACCGGGGCAGGCGAACGGAGCCGGACGGGCGCTGCTGATGATCACCCACGACCTGGCCGCCGCCGAACGCATCGCCGACCGGGTCGCCGTGATGTACGCGGGCCGGATCGTCGAACTGGCCGACGCCGCCGACTTCTTCGGCTCGCCCGGCCCCCGCCACCCCTACAGCCGCGGCCTGCTCCAGGCCCTCCCCGACCGTGCCTTCACGCCCATCCCCGGCATGCCGCCCGAACTCGGTGACCTGCCCGAGGGCTGCGCCTTCGCCGCCCGCTGCGACCGGGCCACCGACACCTGCGCCGCGCCGCCGCCGGCAGGCGCGGTCGCCTGTCACCACCCGTACGTTCGGGAGGACGTCCGTGCTTGAACTGCGCTCCATCACCGCCGGATACACCAGGAACGCGCCGGTGTTCCGGGGCGTCTCCCTGACCGTGGCACCGGGCGAGGCCGTCGGCCTGCTCGGCCCGAGCGGCTGCGGCAAGTCGACCCTGGCGCGCGTCGCGGCACTGCTGCACCGGCCCGACTCGGGCACCCTCCTCCTCGACGGCACACCCGTACGGAACTGGCGCCACCGCGCCCCGCGCGCCCTGCGCACGTCCTTCGGGGTCGTGCTCCAGCAGGCGCGGCTCTCCGCCGACCCCCGGCTGCCGCTCACCGATCTGATCGCCGAACCCCTGCGCGCCACCGGCCGCGGCGAGGACATCCCCGAGAGGATCGCGGAGCTGGCGCCCGCCGTCGGCCTCACCCCGGACCTGCTGACCCGGCGGCCGCACGAGGTCAGCGACGGCCAGCTGCAACGCGCCTGCCTCGCCCGCGCCCTGGTGCTGCGCCCCCGCCTGCTGGTGTGCGACGAGATGACCGCCATGCTCGACGCCTCCACCGCCGCCGCCCTGGTCGCGGCCGTCGAGGACTACCGCGCCGCGACCGGCGCCGCCCTGCTGGCCGTCGGCCACGACCGCACGCTGCTCGGCCGCTGGTGCGACCGCACGGTCCACTGGGAGAGCCTGGCCTGAAACGCGCTATTCCTGTGCGTGCCGGATGGCGTCCAGCACGATGTGCGCCACATGGTCGTCGGTGAGGGTGTACCGCGTCTCGCGGGCCTGACGCCGGGCGCTGACGATCCGGGACGTGCGCAGCACCCGCAGATGCTGGGAGACCAGCGGCTGGCTCACGCCCAGCGCGGTCACCAGCTCATGGACGTACTTGCCGCCGCCGGACAGTTCGCGCACGATCCCCAGCCGTACGGGCGAGGCCAGCGCGCGCAGCAGCTCGCTCGCCACCTGCAGGGTCTGGTCCGGCTCGTCCGTCGGAGGAGAGGGCGTCGTTGTCATATGCACACATTAGCATATGACAACGATTTCCAGTATGTCGGCCAGGTGCCTCGGTCGTGCCGGGCAGGTGCCTCAGTGGTCGTCCCAGTGTCCCTCGTGGGCGGCGTGCCGGTGACCGTCGTGCACGTAGTCGGTGTGGTCGTCGTGCCGCACGGCCATGTGGCCGCAGTTGTCGCCGTGCTGGTGGTCGTGGTTCTGGTGCACCGCGTGGCCGCCGTTCGCGCACTCGTCGACGTGGTCCTCGTGCATCCGGTGGATGTGGCCGTCGTGGGCGTAGTCCGTGTGGTCGCCGTGCGGGAAGGCGACGTGGCCGCAGTCGTCGCCGTGGGTGTGCGCGTGGTTGTCGTGGGTGAGGTGTTCGGCGGTGGTCATGGGGGTGGCTCCTCGCGTGTGCTCGTGCTGCCCACGGCGCTCCGGCCGGGGCTGTCATGGCGACATTAACATATAGCGATTCCTGCATGTATTGTCCGGGCGGCCGGCGCCGCCCGCCAGCCGGGGGGTGGCGCAGGGGTGACGCCCGGGTCAGCGAACCGCGACGACCACGCAGCTGTCGCCGTACTGCCAGACCGGGCCCGCCGTGGCGAAGCCCGCCTGCCGCAGCAGCTCCAGATGGGCGGAGAGGGGCAGTTCGGCGGGGCGGCCGGTGCCCGCGGGCGCCTCGCGGCGGCGGCGCTCGGCGAGCAGGTCCGCCAGCTCGGGGTCGTCGGCGACGGCGGCCCACCAGGAGCCCCAGTCCTCGTGCGCGAACACCCGCTGCCGGTCCGCCCGGCACCGCCCGACGTGTGCGGCGATCCCGGCCGGGCCCGTGTCGTCCTGGGGGAGATGGTCGCCGTTGACCAGGACACCGCCGGGCCGCAGCAGCGCGGCGAGCTGCCGGTAGACGCGCAGCAGGGTGTCGCGGTCGAGGTAGTGCAGGGCCGTCGTGGAGACGGCCGCGTCCAGGGGCCGGTCCAGGTCCAGGGCCCAGGTCCAGCCGGGTGCGCCGATCTCGGCGTCGACGTAGCGGGCCGCGTCCGGGTGGTGGGTCCGGCCCAGCTCCAGCAGCACGGGATCCCGGTCCACGGCGACGATCTCCGCGTCCGGCAGCCGCCGCACCAGCCGGGCCGCCAGGGAGCCGGGCCCGCAGCCCAGGTCGACGACGAGGGGCCGGGAGTCCTGCCCGGCCGTCACGTGCTCGACGACATCGGCGATCACCGTGAACCGCTCCTCGCGGTCCACCGCGTACCGCCGCTGCTGGAGCTCCCAGCGCTCCACCCATCGCTCCGCCGTCGCCAGACTCAGCCCCATCCGGTCGCGCCACCTTGCCGTCTCGCACCTGATCCTTGCCGGTCCGAGCCTACAGGTGGAAACGGTTCCCATTACGCCTAGTTGGGGGAGTCGCCTACGCCTGGTCGGGGGAGTCACTGGAGTGAAGCCAGGACGGACAGCAGTCGGTCGATCTCCTCAACGGTGTTGTACACATGCAGACTCACCCGGACCGAACCGGTCTTCTCGCCCGCGTCGCCCTGGCAGTGGTGGTCCGAGCGGACCATGAAACCGTGGCTGAAGAGGATGAACCCCAGATCGCCCGAGTCGATGGCGCGGTGCCGCAGGGTGACGATGCCCTGGCGCCGCTGCACGGTCGAGTCGGCGGCCAGGCTCAGCGGGCAGCCGAGGATCTCGTAGGCGTCCAGATGGCGCAGCCCCTCGGTGAGCCGGGCCGCCAGGGCGACCGTCCACTCCTCGACGCGCTCCACACCGGCGGCGTCCAGCCAGTCCAGGGCCGCTTCGAGCGAGGCGATCCCGACCGTGTTCGGCGTGCCGCTCCACCCGCCGGGCGTGAACGCCGGGCCGCGCTCCTGCCGGGCCCACACCGCCCCGGACCCGGGCAGGGCCAGCGCCTTGTGCCCGGAGAAGACGACGAAGTCGACGTCCAACTCGGCCACGGACACCGGCAGATGCCCCACGCTCTGCGCCGCGTCCAGGCAGATCACCGCGTCCGGGCCGACCGCCCGGCGGATCCGCTGCACGTTCATGTCGCCGCCGTAGACATGGTGCACATGGGTCGTGGCGACGAACCGCGTGCGCGGCCCGGCCCGTTCGGCCAGCGCGCGGTGGTCGTAGTCCCCGGAGCCGCTCTGATACGGCATCGGCACCACTCGGACGTGCGTGCCCTCGCGGGCGAGCAGCCGCTGGACCTCCCGCCACGGCGCGATGTTGGCCTGGTGGTCGGCATCCGGTACGACGATCTCGTCACCGTCGCGCAGGAACCCCGGCAGCCAGTCGCGGGCGATCGTGCGCAGCCCCTCCGTCGTGCCGCTCGTGAAGTGGACGGCGGAGCGCTCCGGTTGCCGGTCTCCCAGGAACCGGGCGACGCGCTCGCGGGTGCGCTCGACCAGCTCCGTCGTCCGGTTGGCCCATGTGTAGGTGCCGCGTGCCGCGTTGGCGTTGCTGGTGGTGAGGTACCTCTGCACGGCGTCCAGCACGGCCTGCGGCTTCTGCGCCGTCGCCGCGCTGTCCAGGTACGCCAGCTCCGGGTGGCCGGTGACGATGGGGAACTGGGCGCGCAGCGCCTGCTGCCACGGGCGCAGATCCTCGCGGATCGCGGGTGCGGTCATGGCGGTCAGTCCCGCACCAGGGGCGCGCCCGCGTCCCGCCAGGCGATGATGCCGCCGGCCAGGCTGCGCACGTCGGGATGGCCCATCCGGGTCAGCAGCGCCGCGTACCGGGCGGACTGCTCGCCCACCGGGCACGCCAGCAGCACCGGACGGCTCCGGCTGAACGGCAGTCCGCCCTGGAGGAGTTCGGCGAACATCTCGTCGACGATGTTGACCGACCCGTCGATGTGCAGCGCCGCGTACGCGTACGGGCTGCGCAGGTCGACCACGAGCGGTCCCTCGGAGTCGATCCACCGCCGGGCCTCGGCCACCGTGACCGACGGCGCCCCGCCGACCTCCGCCTCGGTGAGATCGGCCGGCGAGTTCTTCCGGGGCGGCCGGCCCAGCAGGTCGGGCCGCCGCTGCCGGACGTAGCTCAGATAGCTCTCCACGCGGTCGCAGACGATGAACACCGCCGTCCGGCGCTCGGTCAACTCCTCGTCGACGGCGCGCAGATGACGGACGGCCCCGTGGTAGGCGGCGCCGCCGGTGGGTCCGCCCAGGATGCCGCAGCGGCGGTTCAGGGTCAGCATCCCCTCGATCGCCTCGTCGGAGCTGACCGACTCCATCGTGTCGTACGTCTCCGGGTCGAACAGGCCGACCTCCTGCACCTCGTCGATGGTGCGGATCCCGGGGATGAAGTCGGACTTGGCCGCGACCAGCCCGACCACCCGCACCGAGGGGTCCTCCTCCCGCAGGGCGCGGGCCACGCCCGTGGAGGAACCGGCCGTGCCCACACACGCGACGAACCAGTCCGGCACCCGGCCGTCCAGGTCCTTGACGATCTCGGGGCCGGTGCCGGTGAGATGCGCCTCGGTGTTGCGCGGGTTGAAGTACTGGTCCGTGTGGAGGTAGGCGCTGCCGGAGGCGGACAGCGTGCGGTGGAAGAGGGTCAGCGGATCGTCCGTCGCGGTCGGGTCCAGGCACTCGCTCTGCCCCGGCAGCTCCTCGATCTGAGCGCCGAGCAGCAGCAGGAGGTCCTTGATCTCCGGCACCCGCATCCGGTTGGTGACGCTCTTGAAACCGAGGCCGTGCATGCCCGCCAGGACCGCCAGTGCCTTCGCCGTGTTGCCGCTGGACAACTCCACGACCTGGCTGCCCTGTTCGACCGCCTCGGTCAGCAGCGGACGGGCCATGTTCCAGGCCGCCCGGTCCTTGACCGAGCCGAAGGGGTTGAGCATCTCCAGCTTCGCGAACAGGTCGATGTTGCGCAGGCCGTGCACGGCCGGGTCGATCCGTACCAGAGGGGTGTTGCCTATCGCATCGGTGATGCTGTCGTACCTCACTGAGCTCCCCCCGAGGGCGTGATCGGCCAGAACTGCTCGTCCAGGCACCAGCGCCAGGCGTCGCCGTCCTGCCAGGCGGCGACCTTGCGGGCGGCGGGCTGGTGCTGGGCGCGGGTGGCGTGGAAGTCCATGGCGTAGCCGGCGGTGTTGGCGAAGGCCAGCAGGTCGCCGGGGGCCGGACGGCGCGGCAGGAACACCGTGCGCCGCGTGATCAGATCGGTCTCCAGGCACAGGCCGCCGAAGAGGTGCACGGCGACGGGCCCCTCGCCCGGCCCGGCTCCGCTTCTGGGGATGACGACCGGGTCCATCAGTACTCCGTGGTCCTCCAGGGCGATGTCGTCCGCCTTCGCGGCCAGCCGTACGAGCAGTGCGCCGTCCGCCTCCTGGGAGCGGACCTCCAGCACCCTGGCCAGCGTCAGCCCGCACTGGTCCAGCAGCGCCCGGCCGGGCTCGCTGTGCAGGTCGTACAGGTGCTCCAGCAGCAGGGAGGCCAGCGGGTGGCCGCCCAGCGAGGCGGCGGGCTGCGCCAGCAGTTCGTCGAGATAGGCCGCGCCGGCGACGGACCGGTGGGCGGGGTAGAGGCCGAGCGCGCCGCGCAGGGTGCCCGCTTCGTTGCGCAGCCCGTAGCCGTGCCCGCCCCAGGTCAGCGGCGGGCGGCGGCCCAGGACAGCGGCCGTGAGCGCGCTCGTGTACGCCTCCCACTGCTCCCGCTCGGCCAGGTAACTGACGCCGAACCCGCCCCCGATGTCCACGGCCCGGGGCCGCAGCCCCCGGCTCCGGCACGCTTCCAGGGCCGCGAGGGAACCTTCGAGGGCGGTCGCCTTCTCCGCGACGCTCGTGGTGTCCAGGTGGTAGGCCACGCCCGTCGGCTCGACCGCGTCGCCGTGCCGCTCGACCGCCTTCAGCAGGGGATCCAACTCCCGTACGGGCGTGCCGAACCGGCTGCGCCGGCTCAGCATCTTCACCCCCGACGTCTCGAAGCCCGACAGCCGCAGCAGCACCCGCACCGGAACGAGCGCGTGCCCCCGCACCAGTGCGGCGAGCTGATCCAGTTCGGCGACGCCGTCGACGCCGACCGTGACGCCCGTACGGGCCGCGAGCCACAGGAACTCGGGGTTCTTCGGACCCGTGGCCATGATCCGGTCGGGTGTGAAACCGGCCCCCAGCGCGTGCTGCAACTCGCCCAGCGACGCGACGTCCACGCCCGCGTCCGTGGCGGCCAGCCGGCGCAGCAGCGCGCTGGACCGGTTCGCCTTGTGGGCGTAGTAGACCTGGCCGGACAGGTGGTGCCCGCGGTACACGGCGCGGAACCGCTCCAGGTTCTCGGCGACCTGGTCCGGCACCACGACGTGCAGGGGTGAGCCGAGCGCGTCGGTGAGCGAGTGCAGTGTCCCCGTCGCCGTCAGGAGCGACCCGAGCCGTGGTTCCAGTCGGGGTTCGAGATACAAGGGCCGGCCGTCCATGCGCGCTCCCTCCCCTGTAGCGGCTACGCCCGGCATCCGGGCACGTCCGACACTCCCCGCGTTTCGCCGTATAGCCCATATCCATTCTTCGGTCGCTTTACGCCCTGTAAGGCCCGGGCCTGTCCCCGCGCCGGTGTGAAGCGGATCACGGTTTGGCCGGGCGGCGCGCGCCGGGCGCGAGGCCGAGGCATCCGCCGTTCGGCCGGGACTTCGCAGGTCGGGCCGGTGGGTCGGGGCCGTTCGGCCGATGCGGCGGCCCTCCGCCACGACGCGGAGTGGGGGGCTGCCCGCGGCCCCCCCACCAGGGGTCCGGGCCGGACGAGTTCGCGTGCCGGAACGGGGCGTACGCCCCCTGCCCACGCCGGCCCCGGCAGTCCGGGAGGGGTCCCGGCAGGGCCTTCCTACCCTGGCGTCCCGCGCCGCCGCACCGGCGGACGGGGCGCAGTGGACCGGCGACGTCGCGGGTGGTTTCACCGGTGGGGAAGGTGCGTGAGCCCCGTGCTCGACCGCACGCAGGACACGGCGACGGGCGTGGGCAGCGCCCTGCTCCGGCAGGGGCAGCGGACCAACTCGGCGCTCGTCGTGGACCGCAGGCTGGGCGAGGGCGCATTCGCCGAGGTCTACCGGGTGCGGCACCACATCCTCGGGCGGCAGGCGCTGAAGCTGTTCAAGCACGTGGCCTCGCTGGAGGCGACGTCCCGATGCTCGACGAGGCCCGGATCCTGTCCACCCTCGGACACCCCAACGTCATCCGGGTGTTCGACGCCGGCACCGTGCAGACCGCCGGGCTCGGGGAGCACTGCCCCCTGGTCCGGAACCGACCGCCGCCGCCATCGCGTACGGCGTGCAGGACGCCTCGGAGTCCACCCACTGGATGGTGTTCGACCTGGGCGGCGGCACCTTCGACGCGGCCGTGATGAGCAAGCGCGACGGTGAACTGCAACTGCTCCAGCACATCGGGCGACCCGCGCCTGGGCGGCAAACTCATCGACTGGGCCATCGTGGAGGACCTGCTCGTCCCCGCCGTCCGGCGCGACCTGGCTCTGTCCGGCTTCGCCCGGCGCGACAACCGGTGGCGGGCCAATTTCGCCAAGCTCAAACTGGCCGCGGAAGACGCCAAGATCGAGCTGTCCCGGCGCGACACCTACGACATCGTCCTCGACCTCGCCGACGGCGAAGGCGGCACCCCCCTTCGAGTACACCCTCACCCGGGGCGCCCTCGACGACCTCGCCCAGCCCTTCTACACCCGCGCGATCAAGCTCTGCCGGGACGCCCTCGCGGAGAGCTCCCTGCGGCCCGACCACATCGACCGGCTCCTGCTCGTCGGCGGGGCGACCCCCGCCCCGGGTTCACCGTGGAACGCTCCGACGGCACCGGCACCGGCACCGGCACCCGGCAGCGGCTCGCCCCGGACACCCTGTCGATCACCCACGCCCAGGTGCTGCCCGGCGACGCCGTCCTCACCAGCACCCTCGGCATCGGCAAGGCCGACGGCTCCTTCGCGCCGATGCTGCGCAAGGGCACCGCCCTGCCGGCCTCCGTCACCAAGACGTTCGAGACGTCCATCCCGCTGCGCCGCTCCCAGCCCGACGCCGTCATCCGCATCCCGCTGCTGGAGGGCGAACGCCGGCGCGCCGACCGCAACACCCGCGTCGGGCTGCTGGAGATCCGGCCCCGGGACGTCCGCTTCGACCTGCCCGCGCAGACGCCCGTCGAGGTGACCTTCGAGATCAGCGCGACGAACCGGGAAGTCACCGTCACCGCCGACATCCCCGTCGCCGACGCCCAGTTCGAGGCGGCCATCGACCGCTCCCAGCTGGTGGCGCCCACGCACGACGAACTCGTCGACCGGCTGCACGACTTGGAGCAGCGCACGCACGCCCTGCGGGAACGCGCCGAGGAGGTGCACTCCGAGCAGGCCCTCACCCAGCTCGACGACCTGTCCGACGACAAGGCCTTCGGCCATCTGCGCAAGGAGGTCGACGCGGCGGCCGTCGACACGGGAGCGGCCGGTACCAGCGACCGGCGCATCCGCGACCTGGAGGCCCAGCTCGACGACGTCGAGGAGGCCATCGGCATCCCCGGCCTCCAGCACGAGCTGTGGGACCTCCTCAACAACTGCGAGGACCTCATCGAACAGACCGGCGGCGGACCGGCCGAACGCCGCGAACTGGAGAACCTGCGCACCCGCGCGACCAGCGCCGGCGAGGACGGCAGCCCGGCCGGACTGCGCCGGCTCGCCGACCGGGTGCGCGACTTCCAGGTCGACCTCCTGCGCCGCAGCGACCAGTGGGACTTCCTCGTCTTCCAGTCCCTCGTCGACCTGCGCGACGAGATGACCTCCGCGCCCAGGCCGACGCCGCGATCGCCGACGGCCGCCGAGCCGTCGCCGCGGGCGACCGCACGGCCCTGTCCGCCGTCAACCAGCGCCTGCGCCGCCTGCTGCCTCCGGGGGTCTCGGAGGAGCGGCGGATCGACGGGGTGCAGGAGAGCCGGTGAGCCACATGAGCGACCAGACGGGCGCGCTCGACGTCGTACTGCTGGTGTCACGGGCCGGATGCTCGCCCGGTCCGGGGAACCGGACGGTGCACTCCGGCTGTTGCGGGAGCGTACAGGGGACGTTACTCACAGTCTCCCCAGAGCCTCCATCAGCCGCACGCGCGTACGGCTGCTCGGCGAGGTCCAGGACGCCCTGTGACGGGCCGGTGACATTCGGGACGAACCCGTAGCGGGTGTACGGGGCAACGTAGTCGGGGGGTGACGGGTCGTAGTGGGTGCAAGGGCTGAAGCCCGCGCGTTCACACGAAGACCATGGGGGAAAGCATGAACGTCCGTACCCGAGGCATCCGTACCGCCGTGGCCGCGCTGGCGGCCGCCGCCGGTGTCGCCGCACTCGCCGTCCCGGCCACTGCCGTCACCGCACCGGCCTCCGACACCCCCCGGTTCCTGGAGCCGGCCGAACTGCCGCCGCACCCGACCTCGCCCTGGTACGCCGGTCCCGTCACCGCCGGCCAGCCGGACCCGCTGCCGGCCTGCGTGGGCGACGCCCTGCCGTCCATCGCCTCGCACCGCTCGTACTGGACCGAGTACGACACCAACGCCCAGCAGATCACGGTCGTGGAGCGCAGTGAACAGCGGGCCAAGGACTTCGCGGCGCTGCTGCGCAAGGACCTCGCCGGCTGCGCGAAGAAGCTGATGGAGCAGGACCCCGACATCACGGCGACGCAGAGGTACTACGGCCGGCTGAACGTCGAGGAGGGCGCCCATGTCTACGGCGTCCACACCGCTTCGGCGTGGGGTTCCTCCGACATCGGCCTGTTCTCGGTCGGCCGCGACGGCACGACCGTGACGGTCGTCCGCTGGGGCCAGATGGGCAACTTCCAGCACGCCCAGGTGTCCGACTTCAAGGCCACCACCGTCACGGCGGTCAACAAGCTGTACTGACAGTGACTGCCAGGACTGCCAGGACTGCCAGTCACTGTCAGTACTGACGGGCTCAGTCGCGCCCGTCGTACACGAGAAGCCCGTCGTCGCGCAGCCGTGCGCCGGGCGTCGGCGCGTGAGCGCTGAGACGCCCGTCGTGCATGAGGTGGTGAGCCGGTACGCCGCGCGCGAGTACCGCGAAGTCGGCGATCAGCCGGCGGTGGCAGCGCCACCACACCGCCTCGCTGCACATCACGGCGGTGCGGACGTGCGCGGCCTCGCGCAGCACCCGGTCCATCGCGGTGACGAACTCGGGGGTGCGGGTGTGGGCGGCGTAGCCGCGGAAGGAGGCGTTGCGCCAGACGGTGTCCGGGCTGTCCGCGGGAGGCGTGCGGAACCCGCCGAGAGCGGGTTCCCACCGGTAGGCGATGCCGCGGCCCGGCATCCACTCGGCGAGCCGCCGCCGCGACAGATCGGGGTCGCGGCGGCTGCCGGGAGCGGTCCGCACGTCCACGACGGCCGTGACACCGGCGTGGCCCAGCAGCTCGGCGATCCGGTCCCGGTCGGCCGTGCTGTGCCCGAAGGTCAGCAGAGGCACCTCCACAGCGCCGGACTTTCCCGTCCTGGCGGTCCTACACCTGACACCCGGTCGATGCCCGGGGCGCGGATCATCCCTGCCGCACCGGTACCACGACCATCTCCGCGACATTGACGTGCGGCGGCGCCGACACCGCGAAGGCGATGGCCTCGGCGATGTCCTCGGAGGCCAGGGGCTCCACGCCGGTGCGCAGGCGGGACAGGGCCTCGCGCATTCCGAGGTCCTGCATGTCCGCCCCGAGTTCGGTGCCGGTCACGCCGGGCTCGATGTTCTTCACGCGGACACCGCGCGGCCCGAGTTCGGCCCGCAGGTTGCGGGTGAGATGGGCGACGGCCGCCTTGGTGGCGCAGTAGACGGACCAGTCGGGAAAGAGGGCGTGCCCGCCCACCGAGCCGACGTGGACGAGGTCCGCCGGGCCGCCGCGGGCGCCCGCGGCGAGGAGGTCGTCGGCGAAGGCGCGGGAGGTGTGCAGCAGGCCCCGCAGATTGACGTCGATCATGCGGTCCCACTCGTCGGCCCGGCCGCGTTCGAAGGGTGCGCCGAGCATGACGCCGGCGTTCGCGACGACCAGGTCGACGGCGCCGAGCGCCTCGCTGACGGCGTGCGCGGCCTCGGGCACGGCCCCGGTGTCGGTGAGATCGACGGCGACCGGCAGGACGGTTCCGGGAGCGTCGCGGCGAAGTTCCCCGGCCAGAGCCTTGAGGCGGTCCTCGCGGCGGCCCAGCAGCGCGACGCTCGCGCCGCCGTCCGCCAGGCGGCGCGCCGTCGCGGCACCGATCCCGCTGGAGGCGCCGGTGACGACCGCGACCCGGCCGGTGAGGGGGAGGGAAGGGGAGGTGTGTGTCATGCCGTCCACCGTGCGTGCGCCGTGCACGCTCGACCAGGCCGCACCGCCCGGAGGAGAGCGGATCGTAGGAGTGGCGCGGCCACCTTGCGGGCTCCCGAGGTCCCACGGCCGGACCTACGGTGGAGGACATGAACAGCGACAACGGCCTCGGCCGGTTCCTGAGTGCCCGGCGTGCCCTGGTCAGCCCCGAGGAGTCGGGGCTGCCGACCGGGAGCCGGCGCCGGGTGGCGGGGCTGCGCCGGGAAGAGGTCGCGATGCTGGCGGGGGTGAGCACCGACTACTACGTCCGCCTGGAACAGGGCCGGGAACGGCACCCCTCGGCGCAGGTGGTCGACGCGCTGGCCCGGGCCCTGCGCCTGGAGGACGACGCGGTCGAGCACCTGCACCGGCTGGCACGCCCCGTCGCCGCCCGCCCGCGTGGCCGTACGCGGCCCGAGCTGGTGAGCCCGGTCCTGCTGCGCATGATGGAGGGCTGGCACAGCACTCCGGCGGTGGTCCTGGGCCGCTGTCTGACCGTGCTGGCCCACAACGCCCTGGGACGTGGGCTGTTCGCCGGTCACACTCACAGCGGTGACCTGCTGCGACTGGTCTTCCTCGACCCGGACGCGCGGGAGTTCTACCCGGACTGGGACCGCGTGGCGGTCAATACGGTGGCCGGGCTGCGGGCCGCCGCCGGGACGGGCCACGACGACCCGCTGCTCATCGCGACCGTCGGCGAACTGTCGTTGAAGAGCGAGGAGTTCCGCCGACTCTGGGCCCGCCACGACATCCGCCAGAAGACCCGTGAGACCAAGCGCTTCCGGCACCCGCAGGTCGGTGAACTGACGCTGGACTACGAGTCGCTCACCGTCAACAGCGCCCCCGGCCAGCAACTCGTCGTCTACCAGGCCGCCCCGGGCAGCCCGTCCGAACAGGCGCTCACCCTGCTGGGCAGCCTCGGTGCCGGCGAGCGGCACCCCACCGATACGACCACGGAATCAACCAAGGACTCTCGCACATGAACGACAGCACGCCCGTCTGGCTCATCACCGGCTGTTCCAGCGGCCTCGGCCGCGCCCTCGCCACCACCCTCCTCGAACGCGGCCACCGGGCGGCGGTCACCGCTCGCGATCCGCGCGCCGTCGCCGACCTGGCCGCAGGCCACGGCGACCGGGCCCTCGCCCTGGCCCTCGACGTCACGGATCCCGCTCAGGTCACCGAAGCCGTCGAGCGGGCGGAAGCACGGTTCGGGCGGATTGATGTCCTGGTGAACAACGCCGGCTACGGCTATCTCGCCGCCGTCGAGGAAGGGGAGGACGCGGAGATCCGGGCCCTGTTCGACACCAACGTCTTCGGGCTCGTCGAGACCACCCGGGCCGTCCTGCCGGGCATGCGCGCCCGCCGGGCCGGTCACATCGTGAACATCTCCTCCCTCGGCGGCCTGGCGGCCTTCGGAGCCACCGGTTACTACCACGCCACCAAGTTCGCGGTGGAGGGGCTGTCCGAGTCGCTCGCCGCCGAAGTCGCCCCGCTCGGCATCGGGGTGACGATCGTCGAGCCCGCCGCGTTCCGCACCGACTGGTCCGGCCCCTCCATGCGCCAGTCGGCCACCGAGATCGAGGACTACGCGGCGACGGCCGGCGCACGCCGTGCCGCCACCCTGGCCACCTACGGTCACCAGCCGGGCGATCCACTGCGCGCGGCCGCGGCCGTCATCGACGCCGTCGAGTCCCCCGAGCCCCCGTTGCGCCTGCTGCTGGGCAAGGCCGCGTACGACATCGCCACCGCGCGGCTGGACACGCTCCGGGCCGGCTTCGACACCTGGCGGGACGTCACCGTCGGCGCCGACTACCCGGCAGCCTGAACGGCTGATTCCAGGCACGCGAACAAGCCAACCCGGCCCCAGTCCCTGGTGTGCCCCCTCCCCTCGGGTGATGATTGAATCATTAACTAAACCGGAGGAGGACTCGGATGAGCATCGCCCTCGTGCGCAACCCGGGCGAAGGCACCCTCTACCGCTACTACGACAGCGTCCAGGAGCAGGTCGTGTCGGCTTCCGAGACGAACGGAGTCGTCAGCGTCCTGCGGCTGACCATGCGCCAGGCGGACGCGCCGCCCCTGCACACCCACAGCCGTGAGGACGAAAGCTGGGTCGTTCTGTCCGGCCGCGTCCGGTTCTGGGTCGGCTCGGCCTCACTCGACGCGTGCGACGTCCATGACGCCGAGCCGGGCGCCTACGTCTTCGGCCCCCGGTCGGTCCCTCACACCTTCCAGCCGCTCACCACGACGGCGGACCTGCTGGTCATCAACAACCCCGGCGCCATCGAAGGCTACTTCCGGTCGGTCGGCCCCGCCGACGCGCGTCATGACACGGACCACGCCGAGATGCTTGCCCGGTACGGGGTGACACTCCTGGACGCTCCGCCCACGCGGCCACGTTCGTCGTGACCCGCATCCGTCGTCCAGATGTCCCGGAAGAGACCTGTGGCTTTCTGACCCGCCGCCGTGGGCCGACGGCGAGCAGGGCGTCGCGGAGCTATTGCGGCAGTTGACGCACCTGACCGTCGTCTGTCACCTCGTAAAGGTCGACGCGCAGGAGCCGCCGCACATGTGCCGGGACACGCTCGGCGGCCTTGACCGATGAGGTCGGCACGACCAGCGCGTACCGTACTTCCGGTGACTCGCCGGTCATACGGCGCAGGAGCTGCCCGTAGGCGATGTCGGCGTCGATGCCCTTCTCGCTGGTCCGTCCCCTGGCTTCGCACACCAGCCGTTCGCTGCCGCGGACCGCTTCGAGATCGGTCCAGCGGTCCGTCGGGTCCACCGGTGTCCAGCCCTGGGCCAGGAGCCAGGTGCGAAAGGCGTCCGTGACCCGCTCCTCGTCGCTGTCGCGGGCCAGGATCTTCCTCAGCGCCGATAGGTCCGCCTCCGGGTTGCGGCGCAGGCGGCCGCGGCTGTCCGCGTCGAGGTCGGCGGGGCGGACCACCACCAGCCGCAGGCCGTGGGCGGGGATCTCGGTGTCGCGTCGGGCGTCGTACAGAGCCCGCTGCTCGCCCCGGTGGACGCCGCTGATGGTCAGCCTGTCCGGCTTGTCGAAGTGCGGCACGGGCTGGTCGTGCTGCAGTTCCCGGTATTCGACGACGAGTCGGTGCCCAGGCCAGTAGGCGTCGACGGGCAGTTTGGCCCGCCGCCCGCTCGTCCCGGCGTCACCCAGCAGCCAGTCGAACTTGTGCTGGGCCAGGGCCGCTTCCCCCAGCACCTTGTTGCACAGATCGACGACATACGCTTCGTCGCTTTCGGGTCTCTGTCCCATGGTCGGCATGATGTCACCGGCTGACGGCACCGAGCGGCTCAGTCGTCGAGGCGCGGCTACTGCTACATGACGGACCAGGGGATCGTCATGCCCGGGGCGCGCGGGTCCGGTCAGGCTGCTTGGGCCTGCGTCGCGGCTGGGGCAGACGGTTGCGGGCGGGCGCGCAGCCGCACGGTCAGCGCGCTCACACAGCCGGCGAGGGTGCCGAAGACGAGCGCCGCAGACACACCTGAGCCCACGGAGACGTAGTACAGCAGTGGCCCGCCGGTGCTGCCCTGATAGGACAGCAGCGAGTTCCAGATCCCACTCACTCCGACGCCGAGGGTGGTGGCGGCGACGGCGCCGAGCGCATAGGCAGGGTAGGTCACGCGGTCGAGCAGGACGGCCAGCAGCCGCAGACCCCACCAGACCAGGGCGAGCAGCGCCACATCACCCAGCCGGTACAGCAGCCAGCGTCCGTCGAGGGAGCTGGTGGGCATGGCCCAGGCGCTGAGCTGGACCCACTGCCGCAGCAGATCACCGGGCTCGGACAGCCGCCCTCCGCCACCGAACCCGGTCTGGATGCGCCCGGCGACCCGGTCGTTGGAGAGCACGATGAGGGCGAAAGCGACCACAGCGGTGCCCAGGGTCGCGGCGAGCCGGGCGGTGGCGGTGGTCGGCACGGCCGGGCGTGGTTCTGCTGTCGCCTCGCGCCGCAGCAGGGTCATCAGGCCGGTGGCCGCCGCTGCGGCCACCAAAGCGGCACCCATCGGGAGTTCGCGGCCCTGGGACATGGCGCTCGCGAGGTTGGGGAGCAGCCGGAATGCCGCCGAGCCGCCGGAAGCGACCATCCACGGCGCGGAGACGGTGACAGCCAGCATGGCCGCCGCGATGCCCCAGCCCCACAGGGCTGCCACGGTGACCACAGCGCGCCTGACACCGTGCCCCGAGAGCCGACGCAACAACGGCAGCGCGCCGCAGGGGAAGAGAAGGACGAGCGCTGCGTAGCGCACCCGCATGGCGCTCTCTCTCAGAGCCGCGTAGTCCGCGCCGTGACCGACCGCGCCGGCGGGATCGGTGAACTGAGTTGAGGACGGGAGGTCGGTCGACCACGGCATCGTCCACGCCAACAGGCGGTTTGCCTGGTCGGGGCCGAAGAAGCGCGTGGCGCCGGGCAAACTGAGTGCGTGGGCGCTGGAGCCCGCCCACCAGAGCAGTCCAGCCAGCAACAGCGCCCCGAAGAGCGCCGGTCCAAGCGCACGCCGATACGCCATTGCTTGATCCCCCCTCTGCCCGCTGCTGCGGGTTCCGCTTCCGCCCGGTCGGCGGAGGCATGACAACGGCGACAGATGTACCAGACACTGAAGGCGCGGTCACCTTCGTGGGGCAAGAGCCGGGTCCCGGCCCGAAGTCCCAGAGAGGTCCCAGACGTGCCGCCGCACCCCTCCAGACCTGCATCAGCGCAGGTTGGGCAGGGTGCGGCGGCACCCGCTGGTCAGATGTCCCGGAAGATCTCGATCTGCGCCCCGATCGAGTTCAGCCGCTCCGCCAGGTCCTCGTAACCCCGGTTGATGACATACACGTTGCGCAGCACCGACGTGCCCTCCGCCGCCATCATCGCCAGCAGGACGACCACCGCGGGGCGCAGGGCCGGCGGGCACATCATCTCGGCGGCGCGCCAGCGGGTCGGGCCCTCCACCAGGACGCGGTGGGGGTCCAGCAACTGCAGCCGGCCGCCCAGGCGGTTCAGGTCCGTCAGGTAGATCGCGCGGTTGTCGTAGACCCAGTCGTGGATGAGGGTCTTGCCCTGGGCGACCGCCGCGATCGCCGCGAAGAACGGGACGTTGTCGATGTTCAGGCCGGGGAACGGCATGGGGTGGATCTTGTCGATCGGCGCCTCCAGCTTGGAGGGCCGGACGGTGAGGTCCACCAGCCGGGTGCGGCCGTTGTCGGCGAAGTACTCGGGCGTGCGGTCGTGGTCGAGGCCCATCTCCTCCAGGACCGCGAGCTCGATCTCCAGGAACTCGATGGGCACGCGGCGCACCGTCAGCTCCGACTCCGTCACCACGGCCGCGGCCACCAGGCTCATCGCCTCGACCGGGTCCTCGGAGGGGGAGTAGTCCACGTCGACGTCGATGGTGGGCACGCCGTGCACGGTGAGCGTGGTGGTGCCGATGCCGTCGACCTTGACGCCGAGGGCCTCCAGGAAGAAGCACAGGTCCTGGACCATGTAGTTGGAGGAGGCGTTGCGGATGACGGTGGTGCCGTCGTGCCGGGCGGCGGCGAGCAGCGCGTTCTCGGTGACCGTGTCGCCGCGCTCGGTCAGCACGATGGGGCGGTCGGGACGCACCGAGCGGTCGACGATCGCGTGGTACTGGCCCTCGGTGGCCGCGATGTCGAGACCGAACCGGCGCAGCGCGATCATGTGCGGCTCGACCGTGCGCGTACCGAGGTCGCAGCCGCCGGCGTAGGGCAGCTTGAAGTGGTCCATGCGGTGCAGCAGCGGACCGAGGAACATGATGATGGAGCGGGTGCGGCGGGCCGCGTCCGCGTCGATGGCCGACAGGTCCAGCTCGGCGGACGGGACGATCTCCAGGTCGACACCGTCGTTGATCCACCGGGTGCGGACGCCGATCGAGCCCAGCACCTCCAGGAGGCGGTACACCTCCTCGATGCGGGCGACGCGGCGCAGCACCGTGCGCCCCTGGTTGAGCAGCGAGGCGCACAGCAGCGCGACACACGCGTTCTTGCTCGTCTTCACGTCGATGGCGCCGGACAGCCGGCGGCCGCCGACCACCCGCAGGTGCATCGGACCGGCGTAGCCGAGGGACACGATCTCGCTGTCGAGGGCCTCCCCTATGCGCGCGATCATCTCAAGGCTGATGTTCTGGTTGCCGCGCTCGATCCGGTTCACGGCGCTCTGGCTGGTTCCGAGCGCCTCCGCCAGCTGCGACTGGGTCCAGCCCCGGTGCTGCCGGGCGTCACGGATGAGCTTGCCGATGCGTACGAGGTAATCGTCTGCCATGCGGTCGAGGTTATCTCAGATATGAGATGGCACCCGGCCGGGGGGTCCGTTCGGGTGACGGGAAGTCAATCCTCCCCGGTGGCTTCAGGGTCGGCGACTCGTGCGCGTGCGTCGCCACCCGAAAGGTCCGGGCAAATCCATGGATGTCGTACGACGTCCCGTACTGCTGCGGGTGTAACGCGGGCCGTTCTTTCCGCCGCCGGTCGTGATGGACCAGGAACGCTTGTTGATGTTCAGGCGCACCCCCGGAAGGATCCGGAAACTCTTGCGGAACGTGAGCGGCATGCCTGTCTCCCCTCCATTTGTGGTGTGGACTCCTGGTTCGGATACCCCGGAGAGGGATGGGCATGACCGCGTGGCGGACGCCGGGGCATGACCTACCGGCCCCGGTGTACTAGAGTTATCTCGACATCGAGATATCTGCCGGGGAGCACCGCAGCCGCCAGCCCGGTAAGGCGTACCTAACTTAGCCTTACCTTAGCGGATCGGCCGAGATGCCGTGGCGGCAGGATCGTGGTGGTACGCGCACATCAATGAAGGAGACTGTCGTGTCGGCGAACAGCTTCGACGCCCGCAGCACGCTGCAGGTGGGCGACGAGTCGTACGAGATCTTCCGGCTGGACAAGGTGGAGGGCTCGGCCCGCCTTCCGTACAGCCTCAAGGTCCTGCTGGAGAACCTGCTCCGCACCGAGGACGGCGCGAACATCACCGCCGACCACATCCGTGCCCTCGGCGGATGGGACTCGCAGGCCCAGCCCAGCCAGGAGATCCAGTTCACGCCGGCCCGCGTGATCATGCAGGACTTCACCGGCGTTCCCTGTGTCGTGGACCTCGCGACCATGCGTGAGGCCGTGAAGGAGCTGGGCGGCGACCCGGCGAAGGTCAACCCCCTCTCCCCGGCCGAGCTGGTCATCGACCACTCCGTCATCGCCGACAAGTTCGGCACGAACGAGGCCTTCGCGCAGAACGTCGAGCTGGAGTACGGCCGCAACAAGGAGCGCTACCAGTTCCTGCGCTGGGGCCAGACCGCCTTCGACGACTTCAAGGTCGTCCCGCCCGGCACCGGCATCGTCCACCAGGTGAACATCGAGCACCTGGCCCGTACGGTCATGGTCCGCAACGGCCAGGCGTACCCCGACACGCTCGTCGGCACCGACTCGCACACCACCATGGTCAACGGCCTCGGTGTGCTGGGCTGGGGCGTCGGCGGCATCGAGGCCGAGGCCGCCATGCTCGGCCAGCCGGTCTCCATGCTCATCCCGCGCGTCGTCGGCTTCAAGCTCACCGGTGAGCTCACGCCCGGCACCACCGCCACCGACCTCGTGCTGACCATCACCGAGATGCTGCGCAAGCACGGCGTCGTCGGCAAGTTCGTCGAGTTCTACGGCGAGGGCGTCGCCGCCACCTCCCTGGCCAACCGCGCCACCATCGGCAACATGTCGCCGGAGTTCGGCTCGACCGCCGCGATCTTCCCGATCGACGACGAGACGATCAAGTACCTCAAGCTCACCGGCCGTTCCGAGCAGCAGCTCGCCCTCGTCGAGGCGTACGCCAAGGAGCAGGGCCTCTGGCTGGACCCGGCCGCCGAGCCCGACTTCTCCGAGAAGCTGGAGCTCGACCTGTCGACGGTCGTGCCCTCCATCGCCGGCCCGAAGCGCCCGCAGGACCGCATCGTCCTCGCCGAGGCCGCCCAGCAGTTCGCGAAGGACGTCCTCAACTACGTCGACGCCCCCGTCGCCCAGCAGGCCGCCGCCTCGGCCTCCCCGGTGGACGAGGCGAGCGCCGAGTCCTTCCCGGCCTCCGACGCCCCGGCCTACGGCAGCCAGGAGAACGGTGCCGGCGCCCCGCAGCACGCCGACGGCACCGGTGCCGTCGTCCCGTCCAACCCGGTCACCGTCACCGCCCCCGACGGTACGAAGTACGAGCTGGACCACGGCGCGGTGACGGTCGCGGCCATCACCTCCTGCACCAACACCTCCAACCCGTACGTCATGGTCGCCGCCGCGCTGGTGGCCAAGAAGGCGGTGGAGAAGGGCCTGACCCGCAAGCCGTGGGTCAAGACCACCCTCGCCCCGGGTTCCAAGGTCGTCACCGACTACTTCGAGAAGGCGGGCCTGACCCCGTACCTCGACAAGGTCGGCTTCAACCTCGTCGGCTACGGCTGCACCACCTGCATCGGCAACTCCGGCCCGCTGCCGGAGGAGGTCTCCAAGGCCGTCAACGACCACGACCTCGCGGTCACCTCGGTCCTCTCCGGCAACCGGAACTTCGAGGGCCGGATCAACCCCGACGTCAAGATGAACTACCTGGCGTCCCCGCCGCTGGTCGTGGCCTACGCGCTCGCCGGTTCCATGAAGGTGGACATCACCCGTGACGCCCTGGGCACCGACCAGGATGGCAACCCCGTCTTCCTGAAGGACATCTGGCCCTCCGAGGCCGAGGTGAACGAGGTCGTCGCCAACGCCATCGGCGAGGACATGTTCTCCAAGTCCTACTCGGACGTCTTCGCGGGCGACGCCCAGTGGCAGGCGCTGCCGATCCCGACCGGCAACACCTTCGAGTGGGACCCGCAGTCCACCTACGTGCGCAAGCCCCCGTACTTCGAGGGCATGACGATGGAGACCACCCCGGTCTCCGACATCTCCGGCGCCCGTGTGCTGGCCAAGCTGGGCGACTCGGTCACCACCGACCACATCTCCCCGGCCGGTGCCATCAAGGCCGACACGCCGGCCGGCAAGTACCTCACGGAGCACGGCGTCGAGCGTCGCGACTTCAACAGCTACGGCTCGCGCCGAGGCAACCACGAGGTCATGATCCGCGGCACGTTCGCCAACATCCGCCTGCGCAACCAGATCGCGCCGGGCACCGAGGGCGGCTACACGCGTGACTTCACGCAGGAGGGCGGCCCGGTCTCCTTCATCTACGACGCCTCGCAGAACTACCAGGCCGCCGGCATCCCGCTGGTCGTCCTGGCCGGCAAGGAGTACGGCTCCGGCTCGTCCCGCGACTGGGCCGCCAAGGGCACCGCGCTCCTGGGCGTCAAGGCCGTCATCGCCGAGTCCTACGAGCGCATCCACCGCTCGAACCTCATCGGCATGGGCGTCCTCCCGCTGCAGTTCCCGGAGGGCCAGTCCGCCGAGTCCCTCGGCCTGACCGGTGAGGAGACCTTCTCCATCTCCGGCGTCACCGAGCTCAACGAGGGCACCACCCCGCGCACGGTGAAGGTCACCACCGACACCGGCGTCGAGTTCGACGCGGTCGTCCGCATCGACACCCCCGGCGAGGCGGACTACTACCGCAACGGCGGCATCATGCAGTACGTGCTGCGCAGCCTGATCCGCAAGTAAGCGGACCCGTAAGGCAGTTCAGTGAAGTTCGAGGGCCGCGTTCCCGGGTGACCGGGGGCGCGGTCCTCGCCTTGGTGCAGGTCCTGGACCGGGTCACTCGCCCCGGTACTTCGCCGCCGCCGCGTGTGCGAGGTCCTGCGATTTCTCCAGGGCCTTGTCCACCGACTGCTGCCCGGCGATGGCCGCGGCGATCTGTTCGGAGACCGCCGTACCGAGCACGGCGAACTCGGGGATGCCGAGGAAGCCGATACCGCTGTAGGGGCGGGGGCCGACGCCGGGGTTCTTCGGGTCGGCGGAGTCGGTCGCCGCCGTGTACTCCTGCCGGTACCAGGCGTCGGCCGCCTGCTGGTACTGGGGGTTGGAGTAGAGCGACTTGCGGTTCCCGGCGGGCGCCGCGGTCCAGCCCACCTCCTGCCCGACCAGCTCCTGGTACTCCTTGGAGGAGGCCCAGGAGATGAACTCCCAGGCGGCGTCCTTGTTCTCGGCCGCCTGCTGGATGCCCCACGCCCAGGTCCACAGCCAGCCGGCCTTCTCGGTCCGGTCGTGCGGGGCCGGGACGTAGCCGACCTTGCCCTTGACCGCGGAACCGTCGGCCTCGATCGACGAGGCCAGCGACGTGGCGTCGTACATCATGGCGCACTTGCCCTGGACGAACCTGTCGAGGATCTCCAGCACGCCCGTCCGGTGGGCGCCGGGCTGACCGTGGGAGCGGAGCAGGTCGACGTAGAACCCGACGGCCTTCCTGACCTCGGGGGAGGTCAGGCGCGCGTTCCAGTCCATGTCGTACCAGGCGCCGCCGAAGGTGTTGACGACCGTGTTGAGGGGGGCGAGGTTCTGGCCCCAGCCGGGCAGGCCGCGCAGGCAGATGCCGCTCGCGCCGTCGGTGCCGTCGACCCGGGCGGCGAGGCCGGCGACCTGCTGCCAGGTCGGGTTCGGCGGCATGGTCAGGCCGTCCTTGCGGAAGAGGTCCTTGCGGTACATGAGGAAGGAACCCTCGCCGTAGAACGGCTCGGCGTAGAGCTTGCCGTCCTCGCCGGTCAGTGAGGACACCAGGTTGGGGAAGACGTCGTCCTGGTCGAAGTCCTCGTCCGCCTTCACGTAGGAGTCCAGCGGGGCGAGCCAGCCGTTGTCCGCGTAGATCGGCACCTCGTAGGCGCTCACGCTCGCCACGTCGTAGGTGCCGGCCTGGGTCGCGAACTCGCGGTTCATCCGCTCCCGCGCCTCGTTCTCCGGCAGCAGGGTGTAGTCGACCGTGATGCCCGTCTGCGCGGTGAAGTGCCTCTTGGTGAGCTTCTTCAGGGTCTGCATCTGGGACGCGTCCATCGCGAGCACCCTGATGTCGGCCTGCTCGTCGCCAGGCGCGTCCGTGTCACCGCATCCGGCGAGGACCAGGCCTGCGACAGCCGTGGCGGCCACGGCCGCCCGGGCGAGGCGACTGCGTTTCATGACACTCCGGCCCCTACCCATCTTTGCTGTTTCATAGGCATTTCGGGACAAATCGTATTACTCAGGAACGGCCCCGCCGGGCCGCCGCGCGTCTGGAGAGCGCGTCGGCCGCGACGGCGGCCAGCAGCACCCCACCCGTGATCATGAACTGCACGGCGTCCTCCACCCCCAGCAGCCCCATGCCGGAGGCGACCGACTGGATGACCAGCACGCCGAGCAGCACGGACCAGGGCGAGCCACGCCCGCCGAACAGGCTCGTACCGCCGATGACCGCCGCCGCGATCGCGTTGATCAGCAGCATCCCGGAGCCGGCCGCCCGGGCCGTCGTGGGGCTCGCCGAGGTCAGGCCCGAGGCCACGAACAGCCCGCCGATCGCGGCCAGCGTCCCCGACAGCATGAACATCGCGACCCGCACCCGCTCCACCGAGATGCCCGCCCGGCGCGCCGCCTCGACGCCGCCGCCGAGCGCGAACACCCGCCGCCCGTACCGCGTACGGCGCAGTACGTAGTCCGAGACGACGAGAACCACCAGGAAGATCAGCAGCGCCAGCGGCAGCCCCTGGAAGCGGTTGAGCGTGTAGGCGGCGGTGAAGGCGAGCGCCGCGAGGACACCGGTGCGCACCCAGATCTCGACCGGCGGCCGGTACGGCATCCCGGCGGCCCGGTGCCGGGCACGCTTGTGGTGGGCGGCCAGGACGTACCCGGCCGTACCGAGCGCAGCCACCGCGTAGGCCGCGATGTCGTCCCCGAAGTGCCGGCTGGTCAGGGAGGCGACCAGACCCTCCTCGTCGATGTTGATCGTGCCGCTCGCGCCCAGCAGGTCGAGCGTCAGGCCGTTCCAGATCAGCAGCCCCGCGAGGGTCACGACGAACGCGGGCACGCCGAGCCAGGCGAAGAAGAACCCGTGGAAGGCGCCCACCGCCATGCCCCCGGCGATCGCGACGAGCACCGCGAGCCACTCCGGCATCCCGTGGTTCACGTTCAGCACGGCGAACACGGCACCCGCCAGCCCGCTGACCGAACCGACCGACAGATCGATCTCCCGGATCAGCAGCACGAACACGATGCCGACGGCGACCAGGCCGGTCCCGACGATGTCCACGCTGATGTTGGACAGGTTCCGCGGCGAGAGGAAGTTGTCGTCCAGCGCCTGGAAGAGGCAACAGATCAGGATCAGCCCGGCGATCACCAGGAGCGGCCCGCGCTCGCCGTCCCGCACACTGCCGCGCATCTCCAGGGCGTAGCGGCGCAGCGTGCCGGACCAGCCGCGGATGTGCGGCGGACGGCCGGACTCGACCGGCGTCCCGGCGCCACCGCCCGGCGCGGTCGGCCCGCCGCCGCGGTGCGGCCCGCCCCCGGTCACGGCCACGCCTCCTCGCCGCCCTTCGCGCGATGTGCCACGGCGTTGTCCGCCGCCCCGGTGACGGAGGAGATGATCTGCTCCTGCGTCACGGTGCTCACATCGAACAGACCGTTGTTGCGGCCGAGGCGCAGCACGGCGACCCGGTCCGCGACGGCCTTGATGTCGCCCATGTTGTGGCTGATGAGGATGATGGCCATACCGCGGTCGCGCACCTCCTCGATGAGGTCGAGCAGATGGCTGGTCTGCTCGACGCCCAGGGCGGCGGTGGGCTCGTCGAGCAGCAGGACCTTGGGCGCGCCCATGAGCGAGCGGGAGATCGCGACGGCCTGCCGCTGCCCCGCGGACAGCGCCGCGACCGGCATCCGCACGTCGGGGATACGGATCGACAGGGTCCGCATCAGGTCGCGGGCCCGGCGCTCCATCTCCACCTCGTCGAGGATGCCCACCCGGTCGATCTCCCGGCCGAGGAAGAGATTGCCCACGACGTCGAGGTTGTCGCACATGGCGAGGTCCTGGTAGACGGTCGCGATGCCCAGGGCGTGGGCGTCGTGGGGGCGTTTGATCTGCACGAGGTGCCCCTCCCACTCGATGACGCCCCGGTCGGCGGGACTGACGCCCGAGATCACCTTGATCAGCGTGGACTTGCCGGCGCCGTTGTCGCCCGCCAGGGCCACGACCTCACCGGCCCGGACCTGGAGATCGACGTCCACGAGAGCCTGCACGCCACCGAACCGCTTGGAGATGCCGCGCAACGCGAGTACGGGCGGATGGGCCACGGGGATCACCTCCCTCACCGGGTGAGCCCGATCCGGTCGCAGGCCGGCCGGAGCTTCGGAGTGCAGATCTGGTCGATCGTGTAGATGCCGTCCCGGACGAGCGTCCGCCCGATGGTCTCGGCCGTCACGGCGACCGGGTCGAGCAGCACCGCCGGGACGTCCCGCGTGGTGGGGCTGTCCACGGTCGACGTCACGAGCACGCCCAGGTCGTTGCCGCGCGCCAGGGCGACGGCCATGGCGGAGGCCGCCTCGGTCTCCTGCCGGAAGGGCTTGTAGACGGTCATGTACTGCTCGCCCTTGACGATGCGCCGCACGGCGTCGAGGTCGGCGTCCTGGCCGGTGACCGGGGGCAGCGGCGAGACGCGGGCGCTCTTGAGCGACGCGATGACGCCGGCGGCGATCGAGTCGTTGGCCGCGAGCACCCCGTCGATCTGGTTCGGGCCGAGGGAGCTGATCGCGGCGGACATGTGGTCATGCGCGTTCTCCGTGCGCCAGCCGAGGGTGTTGTACGACTTGAGGATCCGCACCTTGTCCCGGAGGACGGACCGGGCGCCGCCCTCGTACCAGGCGGCGTTGGGGCTGGACGGGTCGCCGTTCACCATGACGACGCCGCCGTCGTCGGCCCGGGCCCCCATGCCCTTGAGCAGCGCCTCGCCCTGGAGCCTGCCGACCCGGTCACCGTCGAAACTGACGAAACCCGAGATCGGGCCCTCGGCGAGCCGGTCGTAGGCGACGACCGGGATGCCCGCGCGGTCCGCCGCGCGGACGGAGGAGCGCAGCGCCTTGGGGTCGACGACGTCCAGGATCAGGACGGACACACCCCTGGTGATCATGGAGTTCATCTGCTGCCGCTGGCTCGCCGCGTCGTTCTCCGCGTTGGCGTACAGGACCCGGCAGTCGGCGCACAGCTCCTTCACCCGCTTCTCGATCATGGGCTTGTCGGACTGCTCCCAGCGGGGCACCGCGCGGCTCGGCAGCAGCAGCCCGACGGTGAACCCGCCCTCGCCCGCGCCGCCGTCCTCGCTGCAGCCGGCCAGCGCCACCGCCATGACAGCCGCGACGAGTCCGGCCCCCACCCGCCACCTACGGCCGCTCATCCCGCCCCTCCCTCCTGGACCCGGCGTCGTCCCCGGCGGCGCCCCGGCCCTGGCTCGCCCTCGTGTCGGGGCGCCCGACCTGGCCCTCATCGCGATCCGGAGTCCGGGCTCCGTTCGGTTCCGGGTTCGGGTTCCGGTTCTGGTTCCGGCCCTGGGCCCGGTCGTCATGGCTGTCCCGGGCGCTGCCGTCGCCCGGGCCCGGGCCCGACTCGCGGTCACGGTCACGGTCGCGGTTGCGGTTCCGGCCCGATCCGGGGGGCTGGCCTTCGCCCGGGTTCGGGTTCCGGTTTCGGTCCCGGGCCCGGTCATCGTGACTGTCCCGGGCGCTGCCGTCGTCCGTGCCCGGCTCGCGGTCGCGGTCCCGGTTCCGGATTCGGCCTGAGCCCCTGGTGCCTCCCCTCCGGTCGCGGCTTCGGCCCATGACCCAGTCCCGGCTGCGGCCGATGCCCCAGCCCCGGTCCCGGGACGGCTGCGGTTCCTCCGTCGGCACGATCGCCGGCGCCGCCTCCGGCGCCGGTTCCGCTTCCGGTTCACCGTCCGCCTCCGGGCGGGACACGACGATCTCGCTCCACACCTGCTTGCCGCCGCCGACCGGCACCGAGCCCCACGCCGCCGACAGCGCCTCGACCAGGAAGAGCCCACGGCCGCCGGTCGACTCCCAGTCGACGACCACCGGCTTGGCCGGCGCCCGTGGCGAGGAGTCGCTCACGGTCACCCGCAGCCGGTCCGCGGCCAGGGTCAGGTCCAGCCGGAGCGCGCCCTGCGTGTGCACGAGCGCGTTCGTGACCAGTTCCGACACCACCAGCAGCACGGTGTCGGCCTCGTCCACGACGCCCCACGACCGCAGCGTGCGCGCGCTGAACCGGCGGGCGTGCATGACCGCGTCCGGCAGCCGCCACACGACCCAGCCCGCCCGCACCGGCCGTACCCGCATCCCGTCGTAGCGCAGCAGCAGCAAAGCGACGTCGTCCTCCCGGCGCCCGGCCTCGCCCAGCAGGTCGTCGGCCATCCGCCCCGGGTCGGCAGGATCCGCCGCGGCGAGCAGCTCGCGCACGATCCGCATGCCCTCGTCCAGGTTCAGTTCGGCCGACTCGACCAGGCCGTCCGTCACCAGCGCGAGCACCGAGCCGGGCGCCAGTGCCAGCGCCGTCAGCGGGAACTCCGCGTCCTCCAGCACGCCCAGCGGAAGCCCGCCCTCGACCGCGATCTCCTCCGTGCCGCCGTCGGGATGACGCACCAGCGGGGACAGATGTCCGGCCCGCACGAACAGCGCGTTGCCCTCCTCCATGTCCAGCTCGACATAGCAGCACGTGGCGAACAGGTCGGTCTCCATGCCCACGAGCAGCCGGTTGGCGTGCGCGACGACCACGTCCGGCGGATGACCCTCCACCGCGTAGGCCCGGACCGCCGTGCGCATCTGGCCCATGATCGTCGCGGCCCCGGCACTGTGCCCCTGCACATCCCCGATGACCAGGGCGACCTTCCCCTCCGACAGGGCGATCACGTCGTACCAGTCGCCGCCCACCTGGAGGCCGCGCCGGGCGGGCAGATAGCGGGCCACAGCGATGCCCCCGGGCAGCTGGGGGAGGCGGCGCGGCAGCAGGCTGCGCTGGAGCATCGTCGCGAGTTCCTGCTCGGCGTCGTAGGCGTGCGCGCGGATCAGGGCCTGCCCCACGAGTCCCGCGGTCGCCGTCAGCAGGGCCCGCTCCTCGGGCGCGAACTCGTGCGGCGCGTCCCAGCCGACCAGGCACACCCCGGCCACCCTGCTCTTGGCCGGCAGCGGCAGGACCGCGAGTCCGCCGGGGCCGATCCCCGCGAGGCCGGGTTCCAGCGCGGTACCCGCCGGCCACAGGCTCATCCGCCCGTCCCGCAACGCCGCATGGAGCGTGGGCAGAGCCGTGACCGGCGCGTCGGGCCACTCCGAGCGCCACTCGGAACGCCACAGCTCCGGCCAGGCACCGGCACCCGGCGGATCGAGCACGGTGACCGCCAGCCGGTCCTCCAGCAGTTCGGCGAGCGCCACCCGGTCGGCACCCAGCGGCTCGCGCAGCGCGGCGACCACCACGCGACTGACGTCCCGGACGGTCGTGGCGTCGTCGAGCGCGGCCGTCAACCACTGGATCCGGGCGACGTCGCTGGCGCTCCGCCGCAGCACCGGGGCCGCGGTCACCACGCCCAGCACCCGCTCCGGGGCACCGTCGGGCCGCTTCAGCACCCGGCAGCTCAGGCGCAGCCAGCACAGTTCACCGGTGGCCCGGCGGGTCCGGAACTCCAGCTCCCGGCGCCCGGGGGTCTGCGGGGACGGTTCGATGACCGACAGCAGCGCCGGGACGTCCTCCGGGAGGCTGTACGAGAGCAGGGTGTCGGTCTTGCCGTCGAAGCCGCCCTCGGGGATACCGACCAGTTCGAGCAGCGCCGGGTCGGTCTCGACCAGCCCGGTGCCGGGTGTCAGGGCGAAGGAGCCCACCCCCAGGGCACGCAGCGCGGAATCCAGCAGGGGCGTGGGGGCGGACCGGTCGGCCTCTCCCCGGAGCCGCCCGGAGACCGCCTCGGCGTACCGCTCCAGGAACTCGCGCTGCTCGGCGCCGAACCCCTCCCCGGACTCTCCCACCACGGCCAGGCACCCCAGCCACCCGCCGGCCGCGCCCAGCGGCACCGCCCCCAGCGGCGCGCCCGTGGCCCCGCCCTCCTGCCGGCCCGCGAGCCACAGCGGCCGCCCGCTGCGGAAGGCCTCGACCACGGCGGACCCGCTGTCCCCGGACACCGCCGCATAGCCAGGCGCCGGAGTGGGCGAGGTGCCCCCGCCGTGCCGCACCCGGCCCGGCAGCCCGTACCGCTCCGGCTCGGCACCGGCGGACTCCACCAGCTGGAGCTCCGCCCCGTCCTCGCTCCGTACGTACACCGCCGCCATCGCCACTCCGGCGAACGCCAGGACCCGCTCCCGCGCGGCGGACTCCGGCGTGGGGCCGGGCGAACCGGCGCCCCCGTTCCCCGGCACCCGAAGACCGGGAACCGCGGCCTGGGCATCGCCGTAATGGGGCATGTCCGCATCCACCTCCCGTCCATGCCGCAGCCACCGGCAGGTGGGAGTCCCCGGAACTCAGGCGACGACGACGCGGAGGATCCACGCCCACGTGAGCGGCAGGACACCCTCACAACAGAATCGCATACCTGGATAACAGCGACATATGGGATGGAGGCAGGGGATCGGGCCAGGGGCCCCGTCATCCAGGGCGACAGGTCGCTCGGGGACCAGGAGACCGGCTGATGAGGCGCGGGGAAGCGTGAGCAGCCTGCTGCGGCGAACGGGCCCGGTGACCGACGTCCACCGGGCCCGCCCGCAGCGACGGTTCAGCCGACCCGGCAGGGCAGGCTCGTCGTGCTGTCACCGCCCGAGCCCGAGACGGTGTATCCGAACGTCGCACTCCTGCCCGGATCGAGGGAGCCGTTCCAGCCGGCGTTGTGGACCATCACCGACTGGCCGTTGTAGGTGGCGTTGCCGCTCCACAAGCTCTCGATCTTCTGGCCGGACGGCAGCGTCCAGTCGACCATCCAGCCGAGCATCGGGACGGTGCCGGTGTTGGTGACGGTCACCTCGGACTGGTAGCCGCCGTTCCAGCTGCCGGTCGTCTTGCGGGTGGCCGTGCAGGTGCCGGGCACCGGCTCGGACGGGGTGCCCGGCTGCTTGATGCCGGTCACCTCGCCGTTGCCGCCGTCGAAGACGACGTCCGAGCAGGAGTAGAAGGTCTCCTGGCTGTCGGAGCGCTGCCAGACCATGTAGATGATGTGGCGGCCCGACTTGCCCTCGGGGAGCTTGCCCGTCCAGGCGTAGTTGGCCTCGACCGTGCCCGGGGAGCCGTTCAGCGGCGGGTGGTCGACGCTCAGGAACGGCCGCTCCTCCATGTCGTTCCAGGTGAGGGTCTTCGTCGGGTCGAAGCCGTCCTTGGTGATGTAGACGTAGAACCAGCCCGGGTGCGCCGCCCAGGCGTTGTACGAGAAGTCGACCGTCGCGCCCGAGGTGAGGTGGGTGAGCGGCCAGTCCTTGCTGGGCGTGTTGAAGCCGGTGAAGTTGGTGTTGCCGCCGCTGCACAGCTCGCCGTCCGGTACGAAGCCCCGGGTGCGGCCGGCGCCGTCCGAGCGGAGCACCGAGAACCAGTTGTAGAACGGCGTGGTGCCGCTGACCTGCTGCGCGGCCCGGCAGGCCGGGTTGACCGGCTTGATCTCGCCGGTGTCGGTCAGACCGTCCTGCCAGCACAGGAAGGTACGGCTGCCGGGCTTCATGGGCGTGCCGTGCGCCTCTGCCTCGCCACCGACCGACATGACCAGGCCGAGGGCCGGAACGGTGACGAGGAGGGAGAGCAGGACCAGGAAGAGGGCTCTGGTCCGGGTGGAGAGCGCTGATCGGGGCGTGGGGGATCCCCCCGCGTTTCTTGTCAGGATCATGACAGCATCGTCCGTTCCTCGAGGTACGGGCCTGTGGATGCGTGTACGCGGATGCGCGGGGCGGGGGCACTCGAGGGCGGGTTCCGGTCCACCGTTATGGGAGCGCTCCCACCCCGCTGTTGCGGAAGTTAGCGCCGGACCGCGCGATTGTCTACGGCCGCGGCGCAGACCAACCGCCGTCGGGTTTTGTGAAGTTGACTTTGCTTCCCCTTCACGATTGGCTGCCGATCCGACCTTTCATGATCGGGGGGATCCCTTTGAACCACACCGTCCGTGCGAACCGCACCATCCGTACCGCCGTCTGTGCCGTCGCCGCTGCCGGTCTCGCGCTCGCTCTCAGCTCCTGCTCCGAGGCGGTCGACCAGGTCGACAAGGCGGTGGACGAGACGTACGAGGTCACCTACGAGGTCACGGGCAAGAACGTCGACTCGATCGAGTTCCACGGCGGTGGCGGCAAGGCCATGGAGCCGAAGATCGAGTCGGTGTCGAAGCCCGAACTGCCCTGGAAGAAGACGGTCACGCTGCGCGGCATCATGCCCGCGGCGGTCATGCCGGTCGCGGCCGATCCCGAAGGCGCCCAGGTCACCTGCAAGATCATCCATAAGGGCAAGGTGCTCGAGGAGCAGAGCGCCGACGGGCTGGTGACCGCCGGCGGCTGCACCGCGGAGTCCCCGATCGGTAAGTAGCCCGAGTCGCGAGGGCCCCGGGCGGCCCGCTGTCCCACGCGCGGAGTCCCGGCCGGGCTCAGGTCGACGAACCGAGTCCCGCCGAACCTCCGGGTCGACGAACCGAGTTCCTCCAGGCCTCCGGGTCGACGAGCCGAGCCCCGGCCGGTCTTAGGTCAGCGAGCCGAGTCCCGGCCGGGCTCAGGTCGACGAACCGAGTCCCGCCGAATCTCCGGGTCGACGAGCCGAGTCCCGGGGCCGGACCTCAGGTCGACGCACCCCGAACGGTGACCGACCGATGACCGACCGATGACCGCGAACCCCTGCGGTCATCACTCCGGGCCGCCCAACACCTCCCGCACCCATCCCAGTTGACGCCTCACCTGCACCGCGTCGCCCCCCTCGTGCCCGTTGAACGGATACGCGTGGATCTCCTTGCGAGGAGCAGCCGTGCCCGTCAGCTCGGCATAGCGGTTGAACGCCGCGTACGCCCCGCTCGGCGGGCACACCGTGTCCCGCAGCCCCACACCGAAGTGGGCCGGGGTCTGGGCGCGACGGGCGAAGGAGACGCCCTCGACGTAGGACAGCGTGCGGTAGGCGTGATGCTCGGCGCCCCGGTGGACGGCGAGGTAGGACGCGATCTCGCCGTACGGCCCCGCGTCCGTGAGGTCGAGCGCGCGGCGGATGCCGCACAGCAGCGGGGCGGTGACGAGCAGCGCCGCCAGGTCCGGGACCAGTCCCGCGACCGCCAGGGCCAGTCCGCCGCCCTGGCTGTTGCCGACGGCGACGGTCCGCGCGGGGTCGACGCCGGGCAGTTCCCGTACCGCCGTGACCGCGCGGACCGCATCCGTGATCAGACGGCGGTAGTGGTAGTCCTCGGGTGAGAGCAGGCCGCGTACCGCCGGGCCGGGCCCGCCGGGCGCGGTGGCGTGCGGATCGGGCGTGTCACCGCCGCACCCGTACTCGTCGCCCTGGCCGCGGTTGTCCATGAGCAGGTGCGCGTACCCGGCGTTGACCCAGGTGAGGCGTTCGTGGGGGAGGCCCCGGCCGCGCCCGTACCCGGCGAACTCCACGACGGCGGGAAGGGGTTCGTCCACCCCGGCGGGTCTGCTGAACCAGGCGCGCACCGGGTCGCCCGCGAAACCCCGGAACGTCACGTCCCAGGTCCGGATCAGCCGAAGCCCCGTCTCCACCGGCCGCACCGACACCAGCGGGTCCCCTTGGTCGGCCTCCTTCAGGGTGCGCAGCCAGAACGCGTCGAAGTCGGCGGGCTCCCCGATGTCCGGGCGATGGCGCTCCAGTTCCGTCAGCGGCAGATCGAACGCGGGCACAGCGGCACCTCGCAGGAGTCGGTGGTCATCGCAGGAGTCGGTGGTCATCCAGAAACTTGCGAGGACGGCGGGCGCAGGTCCCTGGGGCCTACCCAGGTTTGACGCGATTCCAACGCGGCACAGACGCCCCAGCCGACTACCGTCGCCCCCATTGACAGCGCTTTCTGCTGCCCTTAAGTTGCCGCGAAGTTACCGGTAAGAGCTCGAAAGTTTCGGTTCCGCGTCCCATGCCCACGGGAGGCCCGAGCAATGAGCACGTCCACCACATCGGCCCCGCCGGGCACCGAGGATCCGCCTCCGGCCAGAGCCGCACCCCGACGCGGCGAGCGGGCACCCGCCCGGACCGGCTGGCGGCGGGCGCTGCGCCGCGACTGGCAGTTGTACTCGCTGGCGGTCCTGCCCCTGCTGTTCTTCCTGGTCTTCCGCTACCTGCCGATGATCGGCAACGTCATCGCCTTCCGGCGTTTCGAGCCGGGCGGGTCGATCTTCGGCGAGGAGTGGGTGGGGCTGCGCTATGTGCAGATGTTCCTCGACGACCCCACCTTCTGGCAGGTGTTCCGCAACACCCTGTGGATCGGCGGGCTCACTCTGCTGTTCTGCTTCCCGGTCCCCATCGTGCTGGCGCTGCTGCTCAACGAGGTGCGCCGGCGCTCCCTGAAGCGGTTCGTGCAGTCGGTGTCGTACCTGCCGCACTTCCTGTCGATCGTGATCGTCGCCGGCATCACGATGCAGATGCTGGCCAGTGAAGGTCCCGTCAACCACGTCCTCGGCTGGTTCGGGCACGAACCGATCCGCTTCATCCAGGAACCCGAGTGGTTCCGCACGATCTACGTCGGCTCGGAGATCTGGCAGACGGCCGGCTGGGGCACGATCCTCTACCTCGCCGCGCTCACCACGATCGACGAGGACCTGTACGAAGCCGCGCGCATCGACGGCGCCAACCGCTGGCAGCAGATCTGGCACGTCACCCTGCCCGGCATTCGGCCCACCATGGTCACGCTGCTGATCCTCAACATCGGCACGTTCATGGCGGTCGGCTTCGAGAAGGTCCTGCTGCTGTACAACCCGCTGACGTACCCGACCGCCGACGTGATCTCGACGTACGTCTACCGGGCCGGTGTGGAGTCCAACAGCTTCAGCTACGCCGCCGCCATCGGACTGTTCGAGGCGATCATCGGCCTGGTCCTCATCACGTCCGCCAACCAGCTCTCGCGCCGCACAGTGGGGACGAGCCTGTGGTGAAGCCGAGCCGTTCCTACCGGGTCTTCCAGGGCGTCAACGGGGTGGTGCTCACCCTCGTCGTGCTGGTGACGCTGTACCCCTTCGTCAACATCCTCGCGCGGTCCTTCAGCGGGGAGCGGCAGATCCGGGCCGGTGAGGTGACCCTGCTGCCCAAGGGGTTCAACCTCACCACGTACGAGATCGTGTTCCAGGACTCGATGTTCTGGCGGAACTACGGCAACACCGTGCTCTACACGGTCGTGGCGACGGCCGTGGCCATGGTGCTGACGACCTGCTACGCCTACGTGCTGTCGAAGAAGCAGCTCAAGGGCCGCGGCCTGCTCGTCGGTATCGCCGTGTTCACCATGTTCTTCACCGGCGGTCTGATCCCCAACTACGTCCTGGTCACCAACCTCGGACTGAAGAACAGCGTCTGGGCGATCGCCCTGCCCAACGCGATCAGCGTCTTCAACCTCCTGGTCATGAAGGCCTTCTTCGAGAGCCTGCCGACCGAACTGGAGGAGGCCGCGCAGATCGACGGCCTCAGCACGTACGGCACTCTGCTCAGGATCGTCCTGCCGCTGTCCAAGGCGGTCGTCGCGACGATGGTGCTGTTCTACTCGGTGTCCTTCTGGAACTCCTGGTTCAGCGCCTTCCTCTACCTGGACAAGTCCGAGCTCATGCCGGTCACCGTCTATCTGCGCAACCTCATCTCCGGCGCCACCACGGGCGGCAACGCCGGTGCCGCCGACGCACAGCTCAGCCAGGTCGGGGCCAACATCCAGGCGGTCACCATCGTGCTGACCTCGCTGCCCATTCTCTGCGTGTACCCGTTCGTCCAGCGCTACTTCGTCTCGGGCGTGATGCTCGGCGCGGTCAAGGGCTAACAAGGGAGTTTTCCGTGTCATCCGTGAAGAACGCAGGACAGCTGTCGCGGCGCCAGATCCTGGCCGCCGCCGGTTTCATCGGCCTCGCCACCGTCACCGGCTGTGGCAGCGGTGACGACGGCGGGGACTCCAAGGACCTGTCGAAGAAGAGAGACGGCGCGATGAAGGAGTACCGGGCCGGCCAGCAGTTCAAGGCGACAAAGCCGTTCTCCTTCTCCGTGCTGCACAACAACAACCCGGTCTATCCGATGAAGAACGGCTGGCTGTTCTGGAAGGAGCTGACCAAGCGCACCGGCATCACCCTGGAGCCCGTGGCCGTCCCCCTGGTCGACTACGAGAAGAAGAGAAGCGTCCTGATCGGCTCGGGCGACGCCCCGTTCCTCATTCCCAAGACGTACCACCCTTCGGAGGTCGCCTTCGTGTCGTCGGGCGCGGTCCTCCCGGTCAGCGACTACCTGCACCTGATGCCGAACTTCCGGGACAAGGTCAGGAAGTGGAAGCTGGAGCCGGAGATCGACTCCATCCGTCAGTCCGACGGCAAGTTCTACCTGCTGCCCGGCCTGCACGAACGGGTCAGGTCCGGCTACTCGCTGGCGCTGCGCACGGATGTTCTCGACCGGCTCGGGCTGAGCCGGCCCGGCACCTGGGAGGAGGTGCACGAGGTCTTCAAGGCCATCAAGGAGGAGTACCCGGACCGCTATCCCTTCTCGGACCGCTGGAGCAAGAACACGCCCTACCCGGCCGCCGCCCTCTTCAGCTACCTCGGCCAGGCGTACGGCGTCCGGGCCGGATGGACGTACGACAACATCAGCTGGGACGCGAAGGCGCAGACGTTCGCTTTCACCGGAGCGACGGACGCCTTCCGGCAGATGATCGAGTACGTGCGGAAGCTGGTCGCCGAGAAGCTGGTGGACCCGGAGAGCTTCACCCAGACCGACGACGAGGCCGCACAGAAGCTGCTGGCCGAGAAGTCGTTCGCGATCAGCGCCAACCCGCAGGTACTGGTGCAGGAATACCGGTACAACCTGCAGAAGCAGGTCAAGGGCGCGAAGATCGAGATGATCCCGGTGCCGCTGGGGCCCGCCGGCCCGGTCGTGTTGGGCGGCGCCCGGCTGGAGAACGGCGTCATGATCTCGAGCAAGGCGCTGAAGAGCGACAGTTTCGTCGCGATGATGCAGTTCGTGGACTGGCTCTGGTATTCGGACGAGGGCCAGCGGTTCGCCCGGTGGGGCGTCGAGGGCGTCACCTACACCCGCTCCGGTGGCCGGTACAGGACCAAGGACGGCATCAGCCTCATGGGCTCCGACCCGGACGCCCCGAAGGACCTGCAGAAGGACTACGGCTTCTACAACGGCGTCTTCGCCTACGGCGGCAGCTGGGAGCTCGTCTCCTCCATGTTCGGCCCGGACGAGAAGAAGTTCCAGGACGTCATGTCCCAGCGCGAGCAGACGCCCATCGCCCCGGCCCACCCGTTGCAGTCCTTCGAGCAGGAGCAGGCCTCCCTGTGGGAGACGCCCCTGAGGGACCACGTCACCCAGAACACCCTCAAGTTCGCCCTCGGTGAGCGCCCGCTGTCCGACTGGGACGCGTACGTCACCGAGCTGAAGGCGAAGAACATGCAGCAGTTCGTCGACCTGCACAACAAGGCCTACGAGCGGTTCAAGAAGGAGAACGGGTGATCCGCCGCCCCGACGCGCAGCCCGGGCGGCTGACCGGCCCCCGGCGACACCCCGCCGACGCCGGCCACCACGACCTCGCCCTGCGCCGCGACATCCAGGACTCGGCCGGACCCGCCCGCCCTTGTCGGTGGTCGGCCGTTGAGGCTGCCTTCGTCGGTTCGGTTCTGCGCGGCGGTGGAGAGGTCTTGGCTGAGCTTGCGCGTCGCTGTCGGTGGTCGGCCGTTGAGGCCGGCCTCGTCGGTCCGGCCCTGCGCCGCGATGTCCAGGACTCGGCCGAGCCCGCGCGCACCCGTCGGCGGCCGGCCTCTGACACCGGCCCCGTCGGTCCGGTCCTGCCACGCGGCGTCCAGGTCTCGGCCGAGCCTGCCTGCCCGCACCGGCAGCCGACCACCGACGCCGGCCGCGTCTACCTGCCCCTGATCCCGAGCCGTCACGAGAGCCCTCTCGTCGAACTCGCCCCGGTCGCCGACGAGATCCCGCCCTGGTGGGGCGAGCGGCGCCCGTCCGGCCGGAAGGCGGCATGAGCACCGTACGCAGCTCAGACTTCGGCACCGGAGCCCTCTCCCGCGCCTCCGCCCTGATCCACACCCTCCTCACCGTCGAGGCGCTGCTGCTTATCGCCGCCTCGCCGGGCCTGGCCGGACTGCTCCTGCTCGACCCCGACCCGGCCAACCTCCCCCTCGCGGCCCTGTGCCTGCTGCCCCTCGGCCCGGCCCTGTCCGCCGCGCTCTACGCCCTCCACCACCGCAGCCGCGACCTCACCGAACTGCGTCCGGCCCGCGCCTACCTGCGCGGCTGGCGGCTCAACGCCGTACCGGCGCTGAAGCTGTGGGCACCGCTGCTGGCCTGGCTGACGGTCATCGCCTTCACCCTGACCCACTTCTCCGCCACCGGCCTGCCCGGCTGGTGGGCGCTGCTGCTCGTGGCGATCGGCGCCGGCTCCCTCCTGTGGGGCGCGCACGCCCTCGTCCTCACCTCGCTGTTCGCCTTCCGCGCCCGGGACACCGCCCGCCTCGCCGGGTACTTCCTGTTCCGGCACGGCCGCGCCACCCTCGCCGCCGCCTCCCTGCTCGTCCTGGCGGCAGCGATGACCGCCCTGCTGACCGAGGCCCTGCCCGCCCTGCTGGCCGCCCCGCTGCTGCTGTCCCTGCTGCACGGCAGCCGCACGGTGATCACCGAGACCCAGGAGGACTTCACGGCATGACTGCGCCCCGCACGCCGAAGATTCCGTACGGCGGTGACTACAACCCCGAGCAGTGGCCCGAGACCGTCCGGGACGACGACCACCGCCTGTTCACCCGGGCCGGCATCGACACCCTCACCGTCGGCGTGTTCACCTGGTCCCTCACCCAACCGGCCCCGGACACCTACGACTTCACGGTCCTGGACCGCAGCCTGGACCGGGCCGCCGCCGAGGGACGCCAGGTCTGCCTGGCCACCGGCACCGCCGCCCTCCCGCCCTGGCTCGCCAAGCGGCACCCCGAGGTCAACCGCACCGACTTCGAGGGCCGCCGCCACCGCTACGGCCAGCGCCACAACTTCTGCCCCAGCTCACCGGTGTACCGCCGGCACGCCACCGCGCTGGCCTCCCGCCTCGCCGAGCGGTACGCCGACCACCCCGCCCTGCTCGCCTGGCACATCAACAACGAGTACGGCGGCGCCTGTTACTGCGAGCTGTGCGCCGAGGCGTTCCGCGAGTGGCTCCGTGACCGGCACGGCACCCTCGACGCCATCAACGACGCCTGGTGGACCACCTTCTGGTCCCACCGCTACACCGACTGGGACCAGATCGAGCCGCCCAGCGCCCTCACCGAACACTGGCGCGGCCCCGACCACACCGCCTTCCAGGGCATCACCCTCGATTACTTCCGCTTCACCACCGACGCCCTCCTCGGCTGCTTCCTGGCCGAGAAGGAGGTGATCCGCGCCCACGACCAGGACACACCGGTCACCACCAACTTCATGGGCACCTTTCGCCCCCTCGACTACCACCGCTGGGCGCCCCACCTCGACTTCGCCTCCTGGGACAACTATCCGCCCCTGGACGCCCCGCCGACCCGGCCCGCCCTCGCCCACGACCTGATGCGCGGCCTGAAGGACGGTGCCCCTTTCTGGCTCATGGAGCAGACCCCGTCCACGACGGCCTGCCGTGACGTCAACCCGCTCCGGCGGCCCGGCGAACTCCGCCTCGCCACCTTCCAGGCCATCGCCCACGGCGCGGACGCCGCCCTCTACTTCCAGATGCGCGCCTCACGCGGCGCCTGCGAGAAGTACCACGGGGCCGTCATCGCCCACGCGGGCCGCGACGACACCCGCGTCTTCCATGAAGTAGCCGGACTGGGCCGGGAGTTGGAGTCCCTGGGCGACCGGACCCTCGGTGCCCGCACCCCGGCCCGCACCGCCCTCCTCTTCGACTGGGACAGCTGGTGGGCCCTGGAGATCTCCGACGGCCCGTCCCGGCTGGTCAAGTACCCGGACGTGGTCCACGCCTACTACCGGGCCGCCCGCGAGGCCGGAGCCGACGTGGACGTGATCCCGCAGACCGCCGACCTCACGCCCTACGACGTGGTGCTCGCCCCCGCCCTCCACATGATCAAGGGCGACCTCGCCACCCGCCTCGAAGAAGTAGCCGCACGCGGCGGCACGGTCCTGGCCACCTTCCTCTCCGGTCGCGTCGACGAACACGACCGCGCCTTCCTCACTGACGTCCCCGGCCCGCTCGCGCCGCTGATGGGCGTCCGCGTGGACGAATGGGACGCCCGCCCATCGGAGTTCACCCAGCCCATCCCCGAACTGCAGGCCGAGGCACGGCTCGTCTTCGAGCTCGTGCTGCCCCGCGGCGCCGAACCGGTGGCCACCTACGGCACCGACTTCTACGCCGGCACCCCCGCCGTCACCCGCAACCGCTTCGGCGACGGCGAGGCCTGGTACGTCGCCACCGCCCTCGACCAACCGGGCGCCGACCGGATCGTCCGCCGCATCCTGGCCTGCCACGACCTGCTCGGCCCCTACGCCGACCACCCCGCGGTGGAGACCGCCACCCGTGTCACCCCCCAAGGCACCCCGCTCCTCTTCCTCCTCAACCACGCCCCCGAACCGGCCCGTCTGACGGCTCACGCCACGGCCACCGACCTGCTCACCGGCAAACGGGTGGACCAGGGCGAGCCCCTGGTCCTCGACCCCTTGGGCGTCGCGATCCTTCAATGAGGTCCTTCAACGGGGTCCTTCAATGGATCTGCCGCCCCCGCTCGTCCCGCACCCCCGACTTGCGGAAGAAGTAGCTGTTGATCTGGTCGCGCCACTCGCGGGCACTGCGGAGCTGCTCCTCGTACCGCTCCGCCACCCGCGCGTGCCGCGCCGGCTCGACCAGGTCCGCCAGGCCCGCCCACACGCGACGGGCCTCCTCGACCTCCTCCACCCCCTCGAAGTGCGTGTCGTAGATGTGCTGGATCACGGTCTTCCCGCTCTTCAGCAGATGCCCGTACGGCACGTGGTGGAAGAACAGCAGCAGCTCGTCGGGGCAGGTGTCCGGCGACTCGTACAGCCCGGCCCACGGCTCGGCGTACTGCCCGGCGTACCCGGTCCCGCTCGCCACGCTGCGGTCGACGCCGATGCCGTCCCGGTCGGCGAAGTGGTAGGTGCCCCACGGGCTGTACTCGTACCCGTCGACGCTCGGCCCGTAGTGGTGGCCCGGCTGCACCATGAACCCCACGCCCAAGGGCGCGGTGTACTTCTCGTACGTCCGCCACGAGCCGTCGAGCACCGCGTGCAGCCCGTCCGACAGGCGCTCGGGGGCCTCGGGGAAGGTCAGCCCGATCCACTCGTCGAGCACCTCACGCGGCTCGGCGTCCGGCCGCCAGGCCAGCCGTCCGAAGGTGTACAGGTTGGCCTGGGCGAGGGGATGCCCCGTCCAGAACCGGTCGTCACCGGCGTTGGACACCGCGACCAGCCCGCCCCGCGCCCGTTCCCCCACGGACGACTCCGGTTCGTGCCGGAACCGCAGCACCTCGCTCCACATCGGCCCCAGCCAGCAGACGTGCCGCTGCTGCCCGGTGTACTCCTGGGTGACCTGCAGCTCCACCGCCAGCCGGGTGCGCGGCATCGCGCCGATCAGCGGCGAGACCGGCTCGCGCACCTGGAAGTCCATCGGCCCGTGCTTCACCTGGAGCACGGCGTTCGGCGCGAACTCGCCGTCCAGCGGCACGAAGTGGTCGTACGCGGCCCGGGCCCGGTCCGTCGTACGGTCCCGCCAGTCCTGACGGTGGTCGTAGACGAACGCCCGCCAGTGCACGGTACCGCCGTACTGCTCCACAGCCGCGGCCAGCGTGTTCGCCCCGTCCGCGTGACTGCGGCCGTAGGCGAACGGGCCCGGCTGACCCTCCGAGTCGGCCTTCACCACGTACCCGCCGAAGTCGGGGATCGCCTCGTACACCCGTCGTGTCGCCGTGGCCCACCAACTCCGCACCGCCTCGTCCAGCGGATCGGCCGTGGGGAGTCCGCCGAGCACCACCGGCGCGGCGAAGGACACGGACAGGCGGGTGCGGATCCCATAGGGCCGCAGCACGTCGGCGATCGCGGCGACTTCGCCGATCCGGTCGGTCAGCAGGTGCGCCTCGGTCTCGTGCACGTTGACGTTGTTGACGGCGACCGCGTTGATCCCGCACGCCGCGAGCAGCCTGCCGTACGCCCGCACCCGCTCCAGGTCGCCGCGCGCCCGCCCGTCCTCCCAGAACAGCGAGCCGCCCGCGTACCCGCGCTCCACCTGGCCCATGACCGGGTGCACGGCGACGTTGTCCCAGTGGTCGAGCATGCGCAGGGCGAGCGCGGGGCGGTGCGTCTCCGGCGCCCACGCACCGGCGAACGCCGCCTCCCCGAGCCGTACGACGTGGAACAGCCCGTACAGCAGCCCCCGCCCGCCGGAGGCGGTGACGGCCGTCGTGCCGCCGTCGCGCGCGCACGTGAAGCCCTCGTCACCGAGGCTCTCGTCACCGACGTCGAGGACCAGGTCGTAGGTGCCGTCCGCTACGGCACCCCGCACGACCCGGCCCCCGAACCGCCGGCAGGCCTCCGCCACCTCCCCGTGCACCGTCTCCACCAGCAGCCCCGACCCACGGATCAGGGTCCGCCGGCTGCCGACCGCACGGAAGGCGGCGGGCGGCAGCCAGGCCGGGTCGACACCCTCGGGCAGGACGGGCACGGGAAGCGGCATCGGACCCCCAACTCGGCTGCTCAGGCGAGCAGTTCGACCTCCGCCAGCGTGCCCTCGCCGTCGAGGACCAGGCGGTACCTCTCGTACGTACCCGGCGACCTCACGCTGAACGCGCGTGTCTGTCTGTCCCAGGCGAAGGACTCACCGGAGCGCCGGTCCAGCGTCCGCCAGGTCGTGCCGTCGGAGGATCCCTGGAGCGTCCAGCCGCTCGGCGCCTTCGCACGGTCCACCGACGACGTCAGCGTGTACTGGACCGCTTCGGCGCGCTCGGGGACCGGCAGGTCCACGGACGTCACCGCCGTGTCCGTCGCCGACGTGTCGTCGAACAGGGCGCCCTCACCGTCGAGCACGTCCGCCCGGGGCGCCGGCACCTCGTCGTCCTGAGTGATCGACACCGGCGCGGCGTGCCCGCCCGTGCCCCAGGACGACGGCCGCGGACCCATGTCGAACTCCAGGACACCGCCCTTGGCGACCAGCGAGTGGGGCAGCGAGGTCTTCGTCCACGTCCGGCCGTTGACCTTCAGCCCCTGCACGTACACGTTCCGCGCGCTGTTCTCCGGCGCCTTCACCACCAGCTCGCGTCCGTTCTCCAGATGGACGGTCGCCTTCCTGAACAGCGGTGAGCCGATCGCGTACTCACCGCTGCCCATCACCAGCGGGTAGAAGCCGAGCGCGGAGAACAGGTACCAGGCCGACTGCTCGCCGTTGTCCTCGTCGCCGTGGTACCCCTGCCCGATCTCGCTGCCGGTGTAGAGCCGGGACAGCACCTCGCGGACCTTCTCCTGCGCCTTCCAGGGCTGCCCGGCCGCGTCGTACATGTAGATCGCGTGGTGGGCCACCTGGTTGGAGTGCCCGTACATGCCCATCCGCACGTCCCGCGCCTCGGTCATCTCGTGGATGACACCGCCGTAGGAGCCGACGAACTCGGGGGAGGCCGTCTCGGGCGTGGAGAAGTACGCGTCGAGCTTGTCGGCGAGACCCTTCCGGCCGCCGTACAGATTGGCCAGACCGCGACTGTCCTGCGGGGCGGTGAACGCGTACCCCCAGCCGTTGGTCTCGGTGTAGTCGTGGCCCCACACCCGCGGGTCGTACTTCGACGACTCGACCCGCCAGTCGCCCTTGGCGTCGCGGCCCTGGAAGAAACCGGCCTTCGGATCGAAGAGGTTCACATAGTCACGGGCGCGGTCCAGGAAGTACTCCGACTCCTCCTTGTAGCGCCGCTCGCCGGTCTCCTCGTACAGCTTCCGTCCCATGCGGGAGATGCCGTAGTCGTTGAGGTAGCCCTCCAGCGCCCAGGACAGGCCCTCGTGGGTCTCGGTGCTCGTGTAGCCGAGGAAGGGGGAGGTGGCCATGCCCTTGCGGCCGACGCCCGGGTTCGGGGGCACGACCGTCGCGTTCTTCACGGCCGCGTCGTACGCCGCCTTCGCGTCGAAGCCGACGCCCTTGACGTAGGCGTCCGCGAACGCCACGTCCGAGGAGGTGCCGGTCATGAGGTCGGCGTAGCCGGGGGAGGACCAGCGCGAGGTCCAGCCGCCGTCCTTGTACTGCTGCACGAACCCGTCGACCAGCTCGCCCGCCCTGCTCGGCGTGAGGAACGAGTACGCCGGCCAGGTCGTCCGGTAGGTGTCCCAGAAGCCGTTGTTGACGTACACCTTGCCGTCGACGATCTTCGCGCCGGTGTGCGTCGGGGTGTCCGGGTTCGGCATGGGGGAGAAGGGCGAGGCGTACTGGTACTTCCCGCCGACCTTCTCGAAACCGGAATTCGGGTACAGATACAGCCGGTACAGGCTGGAGTACAGCGTCGTCAGCTGGTCGGGGGTCGCGCCCTCGACCTCCACCTTGCCCAGCAGCCGGTCCCACTGCCGCTGGGCGCTGCGCTTCACCGCCTCGAAGGAGGTGCCGTCCGGGATCTCCTGGCGGAGGTTGTCCCTTGCCTGGTCGACGCTGATGAGCGAGGTCGCCAGGCGCAGGGTGACGGTCCGGTCGTCGGCCTTGAAGCGGAGGTGGCCCTTGACGCCGGACGACGAGCCCTCGGTCACCGGCTTGTCGAACTCGCCGTGGACGAACAGCCGGGTCGCGCCCGTCGACAGACCGGACTTCACGTCCGAGTAGCCGGTGACGATCCCGTTCTCCTTGTCCAGAGTCAGCCCCGCCTGGTCCGTCACATTGTCGAAGAGGACACTCGCGTCGTCGCCCGGGTAGGTGAAGCGCAGGACCGCCGCGTGGTCGGTCGGCGTCATCTCGGCCTTCAGCCCGTTCTCGAACCGCACCCCGTAGTAGTACGGCCGCGCGGTCTCGTTCTCGTGCCGGAAGGCCAGCTCCCGCGCCTCCCGGCCGGTGTCCGGAGTGCCGGAGGCGGCCGACGGCATCACCTGGAAGGTCTGCCGGTCACCCATCCAGGGACTCGGCTCGTGGCTCGCGCTGAACGCCTGGATCGTCGGCAGGTTGTCCGCGTTGTTCGCACGTGCGTAGTCGTACAGCCAGCTCAGCGAGCCCGCGTTGGTCACCGGCGTCCAGAAGTTGAAGCCGTGCGGCACCGCCGTCGCCGGGAAGTTGTTGCCCCGCGAGAAGCCGCCGCTGGAGTTGGTGCCGCGCGTCGTCACCGCGTAGTCGGACAGGTGCGCCTTCGGCCGCTCGGGGGCGACGGACTCGATGGTGACGTCGTCCAGCCAGCCCCGGAACCTCGCCGGGCCCTTGGGGGAGTCGTACGCCACCAGGATGCGGTCCACGGTCTTCCCGGCCGCCACCGACCCGATCCGCGCCTCTACGTTGTTCCACTGGTTGACGTAGAGGATCTTCGCCGCGCCTTGCCCCCGCGGGGTCAGCGGGAAGCCGTGCTGGTCCGTCGCCCTCAGGTCGCTCAGATGGGTGCCGTCGGTGAAGGCGAGGTCGACGGAGACGTTCGTCGCGTCGTAGTCGAGGTCGCCGTCCGCCATCGACGGGAAGACGCGATAGGCCAGCCGCGTGTTCCGGTCGACGGCCACGTTCACGTCGAAGACCTTGTTGTACGAGTAGGCCCGCCCGTCGGCGGTGTGCCGGCCGGCGTACCGCAGGGCGCGCTTTCCGGTGAACCCGGCGCCCGCCTTGGCGGTGGGGGAGCCGCTCGGGCCGCGGTCGACGAGGGAGAGCATGTCCTGCGGGACGGGCCCGTCACCGCCGCCGGTGGAGAACTGGACGTCGGCGAGCTGGAGGATGTCGCCGCCGTTGTTGCCGGTGACGTCGAGCCGGAAGTGCCGGTACTCCGCCGGTTCCGCAACGTCGTACGTCTTCGTCTGGAACCGTTCGGAGAAGAACTCCCCGGAGCGGGCGTCGAGCGTCTTCCACTCCTTGCCGTCGGCGGAGCCCTTCAGGGTCCAGTCCTTCGGGTCGCGCTCGTCGTGGTCGTTGGCCGATGTCAGTGCGTATCGCACCAGTTTGACCGGCTTGTCCAGGTCGAACTCCACCCAGCCGGTGGGCTCGAAGGTGAGCCACTTGGTGCTCGGCTCTCCGTCGACGAGGTTCTCCTTCACCTCGCCCCCGCCCGTGTTCTCGGCGCCGGCCCGGACTTCGGTGACATGGTCGGTCACATTGCCCGGTATGCCGCTGCTGTAGCCGCCGTCGACACCCGAGGCGCGTTTGCCGCCGTCGGGACCGGTGTCCACGGTGTTCAACCAGTCCGGAACCGGGTCGTCCGCCTCGAACGAGGACGCGAACCTCCGGTCGGTCTTCCCGGGGGCTTCGGGCAGTGCGACCGCAACGCCCTGGGATCCCAGGGTCACAGCGAAGGCGGTCGCCGACACGACCGCCGTACCCCATCTGTGCCGAGCTTTCCGTTGCATCAACGGGTACCCTCCCTGCGCAGTGGACAACGTTGTCAACTTCGATGCGCAAGGACCAGTAGTTGCCCAAGTGCCGGGGAGTGTCAAGGGTGTTGCTTGTGGCATTCGGGGGTGATGACCGGGATATTTCCGCCGAGAAACAGACGGAGCGCCTGACTTTCCGCCAGGTCTCAACTCGGATAAGACCCACGGTCAACCCTGTGTTCGATCTTGATCCGCTGGCGGGAAGTGGACTATACCTGTCGCACGCTTCACACGATCCGCACGTCATCACCCGCACTTTCCTGCACGACCCAGCTTGACCCGAACGCGGTGCCGGAAGGATCCGGTTCACCGCCTGAGTCCTGGAGAAGGCGAGGACTTGAGCATGGGATCCACTTCCGCCGAGAACCGCGGCACCGAGGGTGTCGGCCGCCGTGATCTGATCAAGAGGTCCGCCGCGCTCGGGCTGATCTCCGTCCCCACGATGAGCTTCCTGTCCGCCTGCGCCAGCAGCGGCGGGGACGACAGCGGGGACAAGGCCAAGGCCGGCAAGAAGACCGCGAAGAACCCGCTCGGCGTCAATGACACCGCGGGCATGGAATTCGTCCTGTTCGACGGCGGTTTCGGCAAGGAGTATGCCGAGGACGCCGTGAAGATCTATGAGAAGAACTTCCCCAAGGCGAAGGTGAAGTTCTCCGCCACCCAGAAGATCCAGTCCACCCTCCAGCCCCGCTTCAACCAGGGCACCCCGCCGGACCTCATCGACAACTCCGGCGCCGAGCAGATCGACATGGGCGTCCTGGTCGGCAAGAACCAGCTCACCGACCTCACCCCGCTCCTGGACGCGCCCTCCTACGACGACCCGAACAAGAAGGTCCGCGACACGCTGCGCCCCGGCATCGTCGAGATGGGCCAGTTCGACGGCGAGAAGGTCTGGGTCTTCTACTACGCCTACACGGTCTACGGCGTCTGGTACTCGCAGAAGGCCCTGGACTCGCTCGACGAGCAGTACCCCGAGACCTGGGACCAGATGCTCGCGGTCTGCGAGAAGGCCAAGAAGAAGGGCATGGCGGGCTGGACGTACGCGGGCAAATACCCGTACTACCTCCCCTTCTCGCTCTACCCGATGATCGGCAAGGTCGGCGGCCGCGAAGTCCTCGACGCCATCGACAACCTGGAGCCGAACGCCTGGAAGCACCCGGCCGTCAAGGCCTGCTTCGACGCGTACTACGAGCTCTACAAGAAGGGCTACGTCCTGAAGGGCACGCCGGGCCTGGACCACATCCAGTCGCAGACCGCCTGGGCCCAGGGCAAGGCGCTGTTCATCCCGAACGGCTCCTGGGTGGAGAACGAGTCGGCGAAGGTCATCCCCAAGGACTTCGACCTGGCCGTCTCCGCGCCCACCGGCATCGACTCCTCCGACAAGATGCCCTTCGGCACGATCTGGGCCTCAGGCGGCGAGCCCTTCATCGTCCCGGCGAAGGCGAAGAACGCCGAGGGCGGCATGGAGCAGCTGCGCATCATGCTCAGCGAGGCCTCCTCGAAGAACTTCACCAGCAAGGTGAAGTCGCTGACCGCGTACAACGGTGGCACCGACGGCATCGCCCTCACCCCCGGCCTCAAGTCGGGTGTCGCGGCACTGGAGAAGGCCGGCGAGAACGTGGTGAACCCTCGCCTTCAGGACTGGTACGTGCAGTTGCAGAAGGAGAAGATCGGTGTTTCCGGCCTCGGCGAGATGATGGCCGGCCGCCTCACCCCGGCCGAGGCCATCAAGAAGATCCAGAACTTCGCCGACGAGACCGCCAAGGACGACTCGGTCAAGCACTACAAGCACCAGTAACGGCACCGGAAACCCAATTTCCGCAACGGCACCGGAGTGGCGATGCAGCACGGCAAGTACCGGTTCATCGTGGGCTTCCTCGCGCTGCCCCTGGGACTGTACGCGCTCTTCGTGATCTGGCCGTTCATCCAGTCCATCTACTACTCGTTCACGGACTGGACCGGCCTGAGTCCCGAATTCAAGATGGTCGGTTTCGACAACTACAGCCGCATGCTCGACGACGAGATCTTCTGGAAGTCGTTGCAACACAGCCTGCTGTTCGCCCTCCTGGTGCCGTTGGTGACGATCAGCCTCGCGCTGTTCTTCGCCTTCATGATCAACGTGGGCGGCAGAAAGAGAAAGAACGGCCCGGTCATCGCCGGCGTCCGCGGCTCCTCCTTCTACAAAATCGTCTATTTCTTCCCCCAGGTCCTCTCGATCGCCATCGTCGCGCTGCTGTTCGCGTTCGCGTACAACCCGGACAGCGGCGCGATCAACTCGATCCTGCGCGGCATCGGCCTCGACGACGTCCAGCCCCTGTGGCTCGGCGACCCCGACCTCGCGCTGTGGGCCGTGATGGCGGTCCTCGTCTGGTCCACGGTCGGCTTCTTCGTGGTCCTCTTCTCCGCCGGCATGGCCTCCATCCCGGCGGACATGTACGAGGCGGCCCTACTGGACGGCGCGAACCGGTTCACCACGTTCTTCCGCATCACCCTGCCCCTGCTCTGGGACACCGTGCAGTCGGGCTGGGTCTACATGGGCATCCTCGCCCTGGGCGCCGAGTCGTTCGCGGTCGTGCAGATCATGACGACCGGTCCGGGCGGTCCCGACTACTCGACCACCGTCATGGTCCTGTACGTGTACCAGAAGGCGTTCCGTGACGGGCAGGCCGCGTACGCCACCACCATCGGTGTCGCCCTGCTCGTCGTCACGCTGGCCTTCGCCGCCGTGGTGATGCGGCTGGGCCGTCGCGAGCGGCTGGAGTACTGATGAAGACGACGGAGTCCCCCGCGCCCGTGCCGGCCGAGTCCGGCGTGCCCGTCACCAAGGCCGATCTCCCGCCGGGCCCACCGCCGAAGGAGAAGAAAGAGGGCACGGTCCTCAACGCCTTCTCCCACGGCATCCTCGTCATCTGGGCGTTCATGGTGGTGATGCCCCTGCTCTGGGCGGTCATGACGTCCTTCAAGGACGACCGCTCGATCTTCTCCTCGCCCTGGTCGCTGCCGGACACGCTGCACTTCGACAACTGGTCGCGGGCGTGGACCGAGGCCAACATGAGCGACTACTTCCTCAACACGGTCCTCGTGGTCGGCGGTTCGCTCATCGGCACGCTCGTCCTCGGCTCCATGGCGGCCTACGTCCTGGCCCGGTTCGACTTCCCGGGCAACCGCTTCATCTACTACCTGTTCATCGGCGGCATGAGCTTCCCGATCATGCTCGCGCTGGTCCCGCTGTTCTACGTCGTGAACAACATGGGCCTGCTGAACACCATCCACGGCCTGATCCTCGTCTACATCGCCTACTCGCTGCCCTTCACGGTCTTCTTCCTGACGGCGTTCTTCCGCACGCTGCCGACGTCGATCGCCGAAGCGGCCTTCGTCGACGGCGCCTCGCACAGCCGTACGTTCTTCCAGATCATGCTGCCGATGGCCAAGCCGGGCCTAGTCAGCGTCGGCATCTTCAACTTCCTCGGCCAGTGGAACCAGTACATGCTGCCCACGGTCCTCAACACCGACCCCGACAAGCGCGTGCTCACCCAGGGCCTGGTCCAGCTGGCGGTCAGCCAGGGCTACAAGGGCGACTGGTCGGGCCTCTTCGCGGGCCTTGTGATGGCCATGCTCCCGGTCCTCGCGGCGTACATCATCTTCCAGCGCCAGGTGGTACAGGGCCTGACGGCGGGGGCGCTGAAGTAACCACTGCCGGGGCGCGGGGCGCTGCCCAACCCGTCGCCGAGGGATGCTGCCGACGGCTGCCCGGGGCGGGTGGGTGCGCAACCCGGCGGAGCGGGGTGCCGCTGCGCCCACCCGTGCCGCCTGGGGGGCACCTCCCAGGCCCTTAAGGCACTGGGGGAGGCACGACTGCCCGCAGCTAGGGCGGCCACGGCGGCCTGCGGCAGCTCAGGCGGGACGCGCCCGCAGCCGCGTACGCACGGAAGGGGACGTGTCGGGGGGTGTCCGCCCGCAGCGGTTGGCGCGTCAACGGACAGTCAGTCGGTATCCGACCCCATCGCGCCGTTCCGAGGACGGACACCCCCCGGCGCCGCCCCGACCCACCGCACCCCGGTAGGCGCAACGCGCACCCCCGCCGAAGCAGCCACAGGCCGCCGCAGGCACCCGTAGCCCTCCGCGACCACACGCACACACCGAGGAATCGGCTCAACCTCTTGACGGGAGGCAACCCGAACGGCTCAGCTTAGAGTTCACTAGTTGGACATGGACGGGGCCTCATCGATGCGGCCCCGCGCGCAGGAGGTCGTCGTGGAGACTCCGGGGTCGCAGTCGTCGCTGCACCGAGCCAACCTGGAGCGGGTCGTACGAGCCGTGCGCCTGGCGGGCTCCCTCACCCAGGCCGAGATCGCCCGGACGACGGGCCTGTCCGCCGCGACGGTGTCCAATATCGTCCGGGAGTTGAAGGAAGGCGGCACGGTCGAGGTCACACCCACCTCGGCGGGCGGCCGCAGGGCCCGCAGCGTGTCCCTCAGCGGGGACGCCGGCATCGTCATAGGGGTCGACTTCGGCCACACCCACCTGCGCGTCGCCATCGGCAACCTCGCCCACCAGGTGCTCGCCGAGGAGTCCGAGCCCCTCGACGTCGACGCCTCGTCGACCCAGGGCTTCGACCGGGCGGAACAACTGGTCAGCCGGCTGATCGAGGCCACCGGCGTCGACCGTACCAAGATCGCCGGCGTCGGCCTCGGCGTCCCCGGCCCCATCGACGTCGAGTCCGGCACCCTCGGCTCGACCGCGATCCTGCCCGGCTGGACCGGCACCAAGCCCGCCGAGGAACTGCGCGAGCGGCTCGGCGTACCCGTGCACGTGGACAACGACGCCAACCTCGGCGCCCTAGGCGAGATGGTCTGGGGCAGCGGCCGCGGCGTGCGCGACCTGGCGTACATCAAGGTCGCCAGCGGTGTCGGCGCGGGCCTGGTCATCAACGGAAAGATTTACCGCGGCCCCGGCGGTACCGCAGGAGAAATCGGACATATTACACTCGATGAATCCGGCCCCGTCTGCCGCTGCGGCAACCGCGGCTGCCTGGAGACCTTCGCGGCCGCGCGCTACGTGCTCCCGCTCCTCCAGTCCAGCCACGGCACCGACCTGACGATGGAAGGCGTCGTGCGGCTCGCGCGGGACGGAGACCCGGGCTGCCGTCGGGTGATCGCCGACGTCGGCCGCCACGTCGGCAGTGGAGTCGCCAATCTCTGCAACCTGCTGAACCCGAGCCGTGTGGTCCTCGGCGGTGATCTCGCCGAGGCCGGTGAGCTGGTGCTCGGGCCGATCCGGGAGTCCGTCGGCCGCTACGCCATTCCGAGCGCGGCACGCCAGCTGTCCGTTCTCCCCGGGGCACTCGGCGGCCGTGCGGAGGTACTCGGAGCGCTCGCGCTGGCCCTCAGCGAGATGGGTGATTCAACCCTTTTGGACGGGACCGCCGTCGGGGCGCTGCAGGCGGCGACCCCTGCCTTCACTTAGAGAACGGATGGCACCGTTGCCATCTCGTTAAGGATTTACTTCTTGACGTCGCACGTGTGGCCGAGTTGACTTCCAGCCACCTCGGCCGCAATGTCGCGGCCTCGTCAGGGAGGTTTCTGAAGTGAACACGCGTATGCGTCGCGCCGCTGTTGCGATTGCCGCCGGTGCGATGGCCGTTTCGCTTGCTGCCTGTGGCAGCGCCAAGGAGTCCGGCGACAACGCCGACTCCACCGGGTCCGCCAAGAAGGGCGACGACATCAAGGTCGGCCTGCTCCTTCCGGAGAACGCGACCGCCCGTTACGAGAAGTTCGACCGGCCGCTCATCCAGAAGAAGGTCAAGGAACTCACCAACGGCAAGGGCGAGGTCGTCTACGCCAACGCCAAGCAGGACGCCAGCACGCAGAACCAGCAGGTCGACACGATGGTGACCAACAAGGTCGACGTGCTGATCGTGGACGCGGTGGACTCCAAGGCGATCGCCGGCTCGGTGAAGAAGGCCAAGGACGCGGGCATCCCCGTCGTCGCCTACGACCGTCTGGCCGAGGGCCCGATCGATGCCTACACCTCGTTCGACAACGAGACCGTCGGCAAGACCCAGGGCGAGGCCCTGCTGAAGGCCCTGGGCGACAAGGCCAAGGACGGCCAGATCGTCATGATGAACGGGTCGTCCACCGACCCGAACGCCGCCCAGTTCAAGAAGGGCGCGCACTCCGTCCTCGACGGCAAGGTGAAGATCGGCCGCGAGTACGACACCAAGGAGTGGAAGCCGGAGAACGCCAACGCCAACATGGAGGGCGCCATCTCCGCCCTCGGCAAGGACAAGATCGTCGGCGTCTACTCCGCCAACGACGGCATGGCGGGCGGCATCATCACGGCCCTGAAGGCCGCCGGCATCGCCGACATCCCGGTCACCGGCCAGGACGCCGAACTCTCCGGCGTGCAGCGCATCGTCACCGGCGAGCAGTACATGAGCGTCTACAAGCCCTACCCGCAGGAGGCGGACGTCGCGGCCGAGATGGCCGTCGCCCTCGCCCAGGGCAAGTCGCTCGACTCGATCGCCAAGGACAAGGTCGACAGCCCGACCACCAAGGCCATCCCGTCCGTCCTGGTCCCGGTCGTCTCGCTGACCAAGGACAACATCAACGACACCGTGATCAAGGACGGCATCTACACCGTGAGCGAGATCTGCTCCGGCAAGTACAAGGCCGCCTGCGACAAGATCGGTCTCAAGTAAGCAGCCGTCACGTCCCCTGAGGGGCACGGGAGTCCGAACCGGGCTCCCGTCACCCCCGTCCGGGACCCGCTGCCCCCGAGTTCCTCCGGCGCCCCGCCACACCAGCCCCGCAAGCTCCGCGGGGCGCCGGAGTGATCACTCCTCCCACACTTCTGCACAACCTCCCGCCGGGTCAGGCGGCGAAGGAGATGGTTCACTTGTCCGCTACGCCCGTGCTGGCGTTGCGCGGGGTCTCCAAGCGGTTCGGTGCCGTACAGGCGCTCACCGACGTAGAGCTTGAGGTCCACGCCGGTGAGGTGGTCGCCCTCGTCGGCGACAACGGCGCCGGAAAGTCCACGCTGGTCAAGACGATCGCCGGCGTGCACCCCATCGATGAGGGCGTCATCGAATGGGACGGCAGGTCCGTCCAGATCAACAAACCGCACGACGCCCAGAACCTGGGCATCGCGACCGTCTACCAGGACCTCGCGCTGTGCGACAACATCGACGTCGTCGGCAACCTCTACCTGGGCCGGGAGATCCGCAAGCGCGGTGTCCTGGACGAGGTGGAGATGGAGCGCCGCTCCCGCGAGCTGCTCGACACGCTGTCGATCCGCATCCCCAGTGTCCGCATCCCGATCGCCTCGCTCTCCGGCGGCCAGCGCCAGACCGTGGCCATCGCCCGGTCCATGCTCGGCGAGCCCAAGCTGGTGATCCTCGACGAGCCCACCGCGGCCCTCGGCGTCGAGCAGACCGCGCAGGTCCTCGACCTGGTCGAGCGGCTGCGCGAGCGCGGCCACGCCGTGATCCTCATCAGCCACAACATGGCCGATGTGAAGGCCGTCGCGGACAAGGTCGCCGTGCTGCGCCTCGGGCGCAACAACGGCGTCTTCGAGGTCAAGTCGACCTCGCAGGAAGAGATCATCTCCGCCATCACCGGCGCCACCGACAACGCCGTGACCCGCCGTGCGGCGCGCACGAACGGGGAGGTTTCCAAGTGAGCATCGACAAGACCTCCGCGGCTCCGGACGACCACGTCGTCGAGAACCCCGAGGCGGCCAAGGCCGCCGTCACGGTCGTCGACCCCCGGCTGCTCGTGCGCGAGCAGGGGCTCGCCGGCTACGTCACCGAGTTCAAGCGCAAGATGAAGTCCGGCGACCTGGGCTCCATCCCGGTCGTCATCGGCCTGGCGATCATCTGGCTCATCTTCACGAGCCTGAACTCCAACTTCCTCACCGCGGGCAACCTGTCCGACATGTCCGTCGCCATGGTCGGCACGGGCATGATCGCCGTCGGCATCGTGTTCGTGCTGCTGCTGGGTGAGATCGACCTGTCGGTCGGCTCGGTCAGCGGTGTCGCGGGTGCGAGCTTCGCCGTGCTGAACGTCACCAACGGCATGAACGAGTGGCTCGCCTTCGTGCTGGCCATCCTCACCGGCACGGTCGCCGGCGTGCTGCACGGCTTCTTCTTCGCGAAGATCGGCGTCCCCGCGTTCGCCGTCACCCTGGCCGGTCTGCTGTTCTGGAACGGCTTCATGCTCCAGATCCTCGGCGACAACGGCACGATCAACCTCGACCCGGACGGGGTCGTGGCCCAGCTGACCAGCTACTACTTCTCCGACGTGGCCGCAGCCTACGGCCTGGCCGCCGTGGTGACCGCCGGGTTCTTCCTCAGCTCCTTCCTCGGCAACCGGCGCCGCGAGGCCGCCGGAGTGCCGTCGCGGCCGCTGAGCGAGACCATCGTGCGGACGGTGCTGCTCGCGATCGTCGCGTTCGCCGTCGCCATCGTCTTCAACCAGTACAAGGGCCTGCCCCTGGCCGTGGTGATCTTCATCGTGGTGCTGCTGGCCACGGACTTCGTACTGCGGCGCACGGCGTACGGGCGGAAGGTGTTCGCGCTCGGCGGCAGCGTCGAGGCGTCGCGACGGGCCGGCATCAACGTGGAGATGGTCCGGATCTCGGTGTTCGCGATCTCCGGCACGTTCGCGGCGGTCGGCGGCCTGTTCATCGCGTCGAAGATCGCCGCGGCGAACCAGGGCGCCGGTGGCGGTGACCTGCTGATGAACGCGATCGCGGCCGCGGTCATCGGCGGTACGTCGCTGTTCGGCGGTCGTGGCCGCACGTGGAACGCGCTGCTCGGTGTGCTGGTGATCGTGTCGATCCAGTACGGGCTCGCGCTGGAGGGCATCGCCTCTCCGGTGCAGTACATGATCACCGGCGGTGTGCTGTTGGCCACGGTCGTGATCGACGCCGTTACGCGTAAGACGCAGAAGACGGCGGGGCGGGCGTAACGCCTTAGGAGTGCCCCGGCTGCCCGGCCGCGGGTGCGCTGTGGCTTGTCGCGCAGTTCCCCGCGCTCCTTGGGGACATGACTGTGCCCGGCACCGTGAGGTGTCGGGCACAGTTGTGTCGTAGGTGTGGCACAAGTTGGGTACAGCCGAATGCGTGACGTATGACGCACCGTCTCGGCGCAGTCCTCAGGGGCGGAACATTAGACTCGACAAGCCCGGCAACTGCTCGAACAGCTCTACTGCAAGGAGGCACGGGTGCCGCTGCTGACCCGTATCAGGGGACCGCGCGATCTGGACCGGCTCAGCCTGGAAGAGCTGAACCAGCTGGCGGAGGAGATCCGGACCTTCCTTGTCGAAGCGGTCTCCAAGACCGGCGGTCACCTCGGCCCCAACCTCGGCGTGGTGGAGCTCACCATCGCCCTGCACCGGGTCTTCGAATCGCCCAAGGACAAGGTGCTCTGGGACACCGGACACCAGTCCTACGTGCACAAACTGCTCACCGGCCGTCAGGACTTCTCGAAGCTGAAGATGAAGGGCGGCCTGTCCGGCTACCCCTCGCAGGCCGAGTCCGAGCACGACATCATCGAGAACTCGCACGCCTCGACCGTCCTCGGCTGGGCCGACGGCATCGCCAAGGCCAACGAGCTCCTCGAGCGCGACAGTCACGTCGTCGCCGTGATCGGTGACGGGGCGCTGACCGGCGGCATGGCCTGGGAGGCGCTGAACAACATCGCCGACGCCAAGGACCGGCCCCTCGTCATCGTCGTCAACGACAACGAGCGGTCCTACGCGCCGACCATCGGCGGCCTCGCCAACCACCTCGCGACGCTGCGGACGACGGACGGCTACGAGCGGTTCCTCGCCCGCACCAAGGAGGTGCTGGAGCGCACCCCCGTCGTCGGCCGGCCGCTCTACGACACTCTGCACGGCGCCAAGAAGGGCCTCAAGGATTTCATCGCCCCCCAGGGCATGTTCGAGGACCTCGGCCTGAAGTACGTCGGCCCGATCGACGGACACGACCTGGAGGCCCTGGAGTCCGCCCTCGCGCGGGCCAAGCGGTTCGGCGGGCCCGTCATCGTGCACTGCCTCACCGAGAAGGGCCGCGGCTATCAGCCCGCCCTCCAGGACGAGGCCGACCGCTTCCACGCCGTCGGCAAGATCCACCCTGACACGGGTCTGCCGATCGCCTCCTCCGGAGCCGACTGGACGTCCGTGTTCGGCGAGGAGATGGTCAAGCTCGGCGAGGAGCGCGAGGACATCGTCGCCATCACGGCCGCCATGCTCCAGCCGGTGGGCCTGGAGAAGTTCGCCAAGCGCTTCCCCAAGCGGGTCTACGACGTCGGCATCGCCGAGCAGCACGGCGCCGTGTCCGCCGCGGGCCTGGCGACGGGCGGAGTGCACCCGGTGTTCGCGGTGTACGCCACCTTCCTCAACCGCGCCTTCGACCAGGTGCTGATGGACGTGGCCCTGCACAAGTGCGGGGTGACCTTCGTCCTGGACCGGGCCGGTGTCACCGGCACCGACGGGGCGTCCCACAACGGCATGTGGGACATGTCGATCCTCCAGGTCGTGCCGGGGCTGCGGCTGGCCGCGCCGCGTGACGCCGACCAGGTCCGCGCGCAACTGCGGGAGGCCGTCGCCGTCGACGACGCGCCGACCGTGGTCCGCTTCTCCAAGGGCGCCGTCGGCCCCGCCGTTCCCGCCGTGGGGCGGGTCGGCGGCATGGACGTGCTGCGCGAGCCCGGCACCGACCGGCCCGACGTGCTGCTGGTCTCCGTCGGCGCTCTCGCGCCGATGTGCCTGGAGATCGCAGGCCTGCTCGACAAGCAGGGCATCTCCACCACCGTCGTCGACCCGCGCTGGGTCAAACCCGTCGACGAGGCCATGGCCCCGCTCGCCGAGCAGCACCGCGTGGTCGTCACCGTCGAGGACAACAGCCGGGTCGGCGGAGTGGGATCGGCGATCGCGCAGGCGCTGCGGGACGCGGGCGTCGACGTGCCGCTGCGCGACTTCGGCATCCCGCCGCGCTTCCTCGACCATGCCTCGCGCGCCGAGGTCATGGCCGAGATCGGCCTCACCGCGCCGGACATCGCCCGCCAGGTGACCGGGCTGGTCGCCAGGCTGGACGGCAGGTACGAGCGCTCCGCGGCCGACGCCGTCGACTCCGTGGAGCCCGCGCGCGACTGACACCGCTGAATGGGCCGGTTCCGCCACCGTGAAGGGTGGCGGAACCGGCCCATTGGCGTGAATCCGTCCGTGCCGGGGCATACGAACGGTGCCACCTCTCGATCATGGCGAGGACGACGAGCGTGGGAGGTAACCCCGTGAGCAGTACCCTCTTCCGGACGAAGAAGGTCGAGCAGTCCATCCTCGACACCGAGGAGCCAGAGCACGCGCTCAAGAAATCCTTGTCCGCGCTGGATCTGACCGTTTTCGGCGTCGGCGTGATCATCGGCACCGGCATCTTCGTCCTCACCGGAACAGTCGCGAAGAACAACGCCGGGCCCGCCACGGCTCTGGCGTTCGTCGCGGCCGGCGTCGCGTGCGCGCTGGCCGCGCTCTGCTACGCCGAGTTCGCGTCGACGGTCCCGGTCGCCGGGTCCGCCTACACGTTCTCGTACGCCTCCCTCGGTGAGCTGCCCGCCTGGATCATCGGCTGGGACCTGGTCCTGGAGTTCGCGCTCGGTACGGCGGTGGTGGCCGTCGGCTGGTCGGGCTACATCCAGTCGCTCATGGACAACGCGGGCTGGGAGATGCCCGCGGCCCTGGGCAGCAGAGAGGGCTCCGACGTCTTCGGCTTCGACATCCTCGCCGCCGCGCTCGTCCTCGTCCTCACCGGCATCCTCGTGCTCGGCATGAAGCTGTCCGCGCGGATCACGTCGCTCGTCGTCGCCATCAAGGTGACGGTCGTCCTCGTCGTGATCATCGCCGGCGCGTTCCTCATCAAGGGCGACAACTACGACCCGTTCATCCCGAAGGAGCAGCCGGTGGAGGCCGGGGCGAGTCTCGACTCCCCGCTGATCCAGCTCATGTTCGGCTGGGCGCCCTCCAACTTCGGCGTGATGGGCATCTTCACCGCCGCGTCGGTCGTGTTCTTCGCGTTCATCGGCTTCGACGTCGTGGCCACCGCGGCGGAGGAGACCCGGAACCCGCAGCGTGACATGCCGCGCGGCATTCTCGGCTCGCTGCTCATCTGCACCGCGCTGTACGTCGCCGTGTCGATCGTCGTCACGGGCATGCAGCACTACAGCCGGCTGTCCGTCGACGCGCCGCTCGCCGACGCGTTCAAGGCCACCGGGCATCCCTGGTACGCGGGGTTCATCAGCTTCGGCGCCGCGGTCGGTCTGACGACGGTGTGCATGATCCTGTTGCTCGGGCAGACCCGGGTGTTCTTCGCGATGAGCCGTGACGGGCTGCTGCCGCGGTTCTTCTCGCACGTGCACCCGCGGTTCAGGACCCCGCACCGGCCGACCATCCTGCTGGGTGTGGTCATCGCGGTCCTGGCCGGCTTCACTCCGCTGACGGAGCTCGCCGCCCTGGTGAACATCGGCACGCTGTTCGCCTTCGTGGTGGTCGCCATCGGTGTGCTCGTCCTCCGCAGGACCCGCCCCGACCTGCACCGGGCGTTCCGCACGCCGTGGGTGCCGGTCATCCCGATCCTGTCGGTGTGCGCCTCGCTGTGGCTGATGATCAACCTGCCCGCCGAGACGTGGGTGCGGTTCGGCATCTGGATGGCCGCCGGGTTCTTGGTGTACTTCCTGTACGGCCGCACGCACAGCCGCCTGGCGAAGGGTGAGGAGACAAGGCCCGAGCAGACGCTCTAGCCTCCGGCGGTCGGGCGGGGTGCCTGCGGCGGCCTGTGGCTGCTTCGGCGGGGGTGCGCGTTGCGCCTACCGGGGTGCGGTGGGTCGGGCACGTGCCGGGGGGTGTCCGTCCTCGGAACGGCGCGATGGGGTCGGATACCGACTGACTGTCCGTTGACGCGCCAACCGCTGCGGGCGGACACCCCCCGACACGTCCCCTTCCGTGCGTACGCGGCTGCGGGCGCGTCCCGCCTGAGCTGCCGCAGGTCGCCGTGGCCGCCCTAGCTGCGGGCAGTCGTGCCTCCCCCAGTGCCTTAAGGGCCTGGGAGGTGCCCCCCAGGCGGCACGGGTGGGCGCAGCGGCACCCCGCTCCGCCGGGTTGCGCACCCACCCGCCCCGGGCAGCCGTCGGCAGCATCCCTCGGCGACGGGTTGGGCAGCGCCCCGCGCCCCGGCAGTAGCCCGACCCAGCAACAAAGCCCGGCCCTACGGCCGTACCGACCGCGGTCCCGTCACCTCCGCCCCCAGCTCCCCGACCCGCCTCCGCAGCTCCCGGTCCGCCGTGACCACCAGCACCGGACGCGCCCCCGCCCCCGCGACCACGTCCACGATGTGATCGTCCCCGCTGCCCGCCGCCGACTCCACCCGCACTCCGGCCACGGACTCGACTCCCCGCGCCGCCCCCTCCACCACGAGCACGACCTCCACAGGCTCGTCCATCCCCGGCACCCCGTCCGACGCCAACCGGTCCCGCAGCCGCTCTGCCGCCCCCTTCCGGTCCCGCCACCACCCGTCCGGCACCGACCCGACGACATTCGCGGCGTCGACGACGACAAGCAGGGGAGCGTTGCTGTTCATGTGGTCAGGGTCGCACGGCGGATCCCGGCCAGGCAGGGGGCGGGCGCGGCGGCCGGCCGTCCCGCCCGCGTAAAGTGAACTGGTGAACGGCGACTGGCTCATGCGCGGCCGCGACGGCCGCCTCACCGTCTACCTGTCCTGCGGCGAAGCCGTCCTGTGCCGTGCGGAACGCGGTCCCGCCGGCTCCTGGGACGGCCCCCGAACCGTCGGCGGCACCCAGAAGCTGCACCCGGGCTTCGCGGTCGGCCAGGGCGCCGACGGCTACGCCCATCTGGCCGCCTGGCGGCCCACCGTGCCCGGCGAGTCCGGACTCGTGCACTCCACCCACTTCCGGCCACATCTCGCACCCTTGGACTGGGTCCCGATCGGGCACCCCGACAAGAAGGGCGACCGGACGGGCGAGCCGGCCGTCGCCGTCGACGCGCAGGGGCGTTGCCATGTCTTCGTCCGTGACAAGGGCGGCGGAGTGAGCCTTCGCAACCAGAAGGAGAAGGGCGGCTGGGGCGGCTGGCAGGACCTGGAGGGGCACGACGTGCAGGGGGAGTTGGCCGCCGTGACGGGGGAGTCGGGTCTGGTCGAGGTGTACGCCGCCGCCGACGGCGGGATTGCGCACTGGCGGCAGGAGGAGCCGGGCCGGACCCCGGTGCGGGGGGAGGGGGCCGACGTGCCCGTGCGTCCGGGGACCCTGCGCGCGCTCGCCACGTCTCCTGAGCACACCACCCTCTTCTTCACGGACACCTCCGGCGACCTGTGCGCCTGGCGCCCGGGGGAGAAGCCGGTGACGCTCATCGCCTCCGCCGGGCCGGGGCCCGTGTCCGCCGTGCGCTGCGAGATCGAGGGGTACGACTGCACCGTGCTCGCCCAGCGGTCCTCGAGCGGCCGGGTCGCCTTCGCCGCCTATCCGACCGAACAGGAGTCCGCCGGGGCCTGGTGGACCGAGTCCGGCCCTCAGCTGTCCGCCGACGCCACGGTGTCGCTGGCGCTCGACGAACACGACGAGGTCGTCGCGGCCTCCCTCTCCCCGTCGACCGGGAAGGTGCTGTTCACCCGCCGCAAGGACGAGCCGGGGCTCGCACTGGAGGCCTGGCGGGAGATCTGATCGGCATGCAGAAGGGGGGTGGGGCGTCCGGATCGTTACCGTACGCCCCACCCCCTCAGGGGTTACGCGTTACGCGGGGACGCTCGCCACGCCCTGCGCCAGGAACCTCTTGCCGTTGACCCGCTCGGAGACGCCCTCGCGGTCCAGGTACGGCGTGATGCCGCCCAGGTGGAACGGCCAGCCGGCGCCCGTGATCAGGCACAGGTCGATGTCCTGCGCCTCGGCGACGACGCCCTCGTCGAGCATGAGGCCGATCTCCTGCGCCACCGCGTCCAGGACGCGGTCGCGGACCTGCTCCTCCGTCAGGACGGTGTCGCCCTGCTTCAGCAGCGCGGCGACCTCGGGGTCCAGCTCGGGCTTGCCGCTGTCGTAGACGTAGAAGCCGCGCTTGCCCGCCTCGACGACCGCCTTGAGGTTCGGGGAGACCGTGAAGCGGTCCGGGAACGCCTTGTTGAGCGTCTCGGAGACGTGCAGGCCGATTGCCGGGCCGACCAGCTCCAGAAGGACGAGAGGAGACATCGGCAGGCCCAGGGGCTCCACCGCCTTCTCCGCCACCTCGACCGGGGTGCCCTCGTCGATGACGTTCTGGATCTCGCCCATGAAGCGGGTCAGGATGCGGTTCACGACGAACGCCGGGGCGTCCTTGACGAGCACCGCGGTCTTCTTCAGCTTCTTGGCGACGCCGAACGCCGTGGCCAGGGAGGCCTCGTCGGTCTGCTCGCCGCGGACGATCTCCAGCAGCGGCAGCACCGCGACCGGGTTGAAGAAGTGGAAGCCGACGACCCGCTCGGGGTGCTTCAGCTTGGACGCCATCTCCGACACCGACAGCGAGGAGGTGTTGGTGGCCAGGATCGCGTGCGCCGGGGCGACCGCCTCGACCTCCGCGAACACCTTCTGCTTGACGCCCATCTCCTCGAACACGGCCTCGATGATGAAGTCCGCGTCCGCGAAGCCCTCGGCCTTGTCCAGGACACCGGTCACCAGCGCCTTGAGGCGGTTGGCCTTGTCCTGGTTGATGCGGCCCTTGCCGAGCAGCTTGTCGATCTCGGCGTGGACGTAGCCCACACCCTTGTCGACGCGCTCCTGGTCGATGTCCGTGAGGACGACCGGGACCTCCAGGCGGCGCAGGAACAGCAGCGCGAGCTGGGAGGCCATCAGACCGGCGCCGACGACGCCGACCTTGGTGACCGGGCGGGCCAGGTTCTTGTCCGGGGCACCGGCCGGGCGCTTCCCGCGCTTCTGTACCAGGTTGAAGGCGTAGATGCCGGCCCGCAGTTCACCGCCCATGATCAGGTCGGCGAGCGCCTTGTCCTCGGCGTCGTAGCCCTGCTGGAGGTCGCCGTTCTTGGCGGCGGCGATGATGTCCAGCGCGCGGTAGGCGGCCGGAGCGGCGCCGTGCACCTTGGAGTCCGCGATGAAACGGCCCTTGGCGACGGCCTGGTCCCAGCCCTCGCCGCGGTCGATCACCGGGCGCTCGACCTCGATCTCGCCCTTGAGGACGGACGCGGTCCAGATCAGCGACTGCTCCAGGAAGTCCGCGCCCTCGAAGAGCGCGTCGGCGATCCCGAGCTCGTAGACCTGCTTGCCCTTGAGCTGCTTGTTCTGGTTGAGGCTGTTCTCGATGATCACCGAGACGGCCTTGTCGGCGCCGATCAGGTTCGGCAGCAGCGTGCAGCCGCCCCAGCCCGGGACCAGGCCGAGGAACACCTCGGGGAGCGAGAACGCCGGGAGGGCCGCGGAGACGGTCCGGTAGGTGCAGTGCAGACCGACCTCGACACCGCCGCCCATCGCGGCGCCGTTGTAGTACGCGAACGTCGGCACGGCCAGCTTGGACAGCCGCTTGAAGACCTCGTGGCCGCCCTTGCCGATGGCGAGGGCGTGCTCGTACTCCTTGAGGATCTCCACGCCCTTGAGGTCGGCGCCGACCGCGAAGATGAACGGCTTGCCGGTGATGCCGGCGCCGACGATCTCGCCGTCCGCGGCCTCCTTCTCCACCTGGTCGATCGCGGCGTTCAGGTTCGCCAGCGAGGCCGGGCCGAAGGTGGTCGGCTTGGTGTGGTCCAGGCCGTTGTCCAGGGTGATCAGGGCGAAGCGCCCGGCACCCAGAGGGAGGTCGAAGTGGCGTACGTGCGCCTGCGTGACGACCTCGTCCGGGAACAGCTCGGAAGCCTGCTTCAGAAGCTCGGCGGTGGTGCTCACTTGTCCCCCTCGAAGTGCGGGTTCTCCCAGATGACCGTCGCGCCCATGCCGAAGCCGACGCACATGGTCGTCAGGCCGTAGCGGACGTGCGGCTGCTCCTCGAACTGGCGGGCCAGCTGCGTCATCAGACGGACACCGGAGGAGGCCAGCGGGTGGCCGAAGGCGATGGCGCCGCCGTACTGGTTGACGCGCTCGTCGTCGTCGGCGATGCCGTAGTGGTCGAGGAAGGCCAGCACCTGGACGGCGAAGGCCTCGTTGATCTCGAACAGGCCGATGTCGGAGATCGACAGGCCCGCCTGGGCCAGCGCCTTCTCCGTCGCCGGGATCGGGCCGTAGCCCATGACCTCCGGCTCCACACCCGCGAAGGAGTAGGAGACCAGGCGCATCTTCACGGGGAGGTCGTTCTCCCGCGCGAACTCCTCGGAGGCGATCAGCGAGGCGGTGGCGCCGTCGTTCAGACCGGCCGCGTTACCGGCGGTGACCCGGCCGTGGACGCGGAACGGGGTCTTGAGGCCCTGAAGGTTCTCCAGGGTCGTGCCCGGGCGCATCGGCTCGTCGGCGGTGACCAGGCCCCAGCCCGTCTCACCGGCCTCGGGGGAGGTGCGGCGGACCGAGACCGGCACCAGGTCGGCCTGGATCTTGCCGTTGGCGTACGCCTTGGCGGCCTTCTCCTGGGAGCGCACGGCGTACTCGTCGGCGCGCAGCTTGGTGATCTGCGGATACCGGTCGTGCAGGTTCTCCGCGGTCATGCCCATGAACAGAGCCGACTCGTCGACCAGCTTCTCGCTGACGAAGCGCGGGTTCGGGTCGACGCCCTCGCCCATGGGGTGGCGGCCCATGTGCTCGACACCGCCGGCGATGGCGACGTCGTAGGCACCGAAGGCGACGGAACCGGCGACCGTGGTCACGGCCGTCAGGGCGCCCGCGCACATGCGGTCGATGGAGTAACCCGGCACGGACTGCGGCAGGCCCGCGAGGATGCCGGCCGTGCGGCCGATGGTGAGGCCCTGGTCGCCGATCTGGGTGGTCGCGGCGATGGCGACCTCGTCGATCTTCTTCGGGTCGAGGCCGGGGTTGCGGCGCAGCAGCTCCCGGATCGCCTTCACGACGAGGTCGTCGGCACGGGTCTCGTGGTAGATGCCCTTCGGGCCCGCCTTGCCGAACGGGGTGCGGACGCCGTCTACGAAGACGACGTCCCTGACGGTACGAGGCACGATGGCTCTCCTCCAGGGGTCCAGGACGCTGAGCGCTTGCTCATCCCATGCTACTTATGAGTAACGTAGCTGCCCAGTCCTGACATGGCGAGCGGCGAAGGTCACACAAAAAACGCCGGTGGAGCAGTTGCCCTTCAGGGGCGCGGGGAACTGTGCGACCAGCCACAACGCACCCGCACTTCCCTACGGCGCTCACCGAGGCGGCGCAGTGGACCCCCGAGGCGTCAGAACAGGCGTCGGCACAGGATGCGACCCGCCCTCACCCCCGGTGATCACCGAGAACAGCGTCCGAGCCACCTCCGCCCCGAAACCATGCACGTCATGACTCATCGCGGACAGCGTCGGATGCGTCAACCGGCACAGCTGCGAGTCGTCCCAGGCCAGCAGCGACACATCCTCCGGCACCCGCAACCCCATCTCCGCCGCCACTGACAACCCCGCCACCGCCATGACGTCGTTGTCGTACACGATCGCCGTCGGCCGCTCCGGCGGCGCGGCCGTCAGCAGGGACCGCGTCGCCCGCGCCCCCGCGTCCCCGGAGAAGTCCGTCGCCACCTGCCACGCCCCGGCCAGCGCCAGCGCCCCCGCCGCCTCGTCGAACGCCGCCGTCCGGATGGCCGTGTGCCCGAGAGCCGCCGCCCCGCCCACCCGGGCGATCCGCCGGTGCCCCAGCGCGGCCAGATACCGCACCGCCTCCGTCACGGCCGTCGCGTCGTCGGTCCACACCGAGGTGAGCCCCCCGGTCAGCGAGGGATGCCCGACCGCGACCACCGGCAGCCCGAGCCGCTCCACCAGGGCGGCCCGGGGATCGTCGGCCCGGAAGTCGACGAGGATCGACCCGCCGATCTGCCGGCCCCGCCACCACGCCTCCTGGACCCCCAGCTCCTCGTCCAGATTCCGTACGAGTCTGAGCAGCAGGGAGCAGGAGTGCTCGGCCAGGACGCTCTCCACGCCCGAGACGAACTCCATGTACCAGGGTTCCAGCCCGAGCGACCGCGCCGGCCGGCACACCGCGAGCCCCACCACGTCCACGCGCGAACCGGCCAGCGTCCGCGCCGTGAGGTTCGGCGCCCAGCCCAGCTCCCGCGCCGCCCGGAAGATCCGGTCCCGGGTCGCCTCCGACAGCCCGGGCTTGTGGTTGAACGCCAGCGACACGGCCCCCTTGGACACGCCGGCGCGCGCGGCGACGTCCTTGATGGTGACGCGGGGGGCCGGGGTCGCCGTCATCGGGTGGGCTCCACGCAGTACAGGGCCGCACGAGCACGCTCCGCGTCCGGGGTCTTCCAGCCGCGCACCCCGATGGTCACCTCTTCACCCGGCAGCAGCGTGACCAGCCCCCGGTCGGCCCGCGCCCCCGGATCCAGCCGGTCGGCCTGGAGCAGCAGGTCCCGTACCAGGGTGCGGGCGGTGACGGTGACGCCGTCGGGGGCGAGCGAGACATCGAACTCCGGCGTGGGGTAGGGGGCCTCACGGTCCGGCACCGGGAAGTGCACCGCACGCATACCGTCCGCGTCCGCCACCAGGAATTCCTCAGGCCCGGCCGGCACCAGCTCGCCCGGAACATCGACACGGGCCACCGCCCGCCCCCCGGCCGTCACCTCCACGGCCGCCTGCCCCAGCACCTCGCCCCCGACGGACATCCGCCGCAGGGTCAGCGCCGGCGTCCAGTCCCCGGCCGCCTGGTTGACGGCGGCCAGCACCAGCCCGCCGTCCCGCGGCTGGAGCGTCAGCAACCGGTCCGCGTACAGCCGCCTCAGCTCGTGGTACAGCGGCTTCTCCCGTCCGTCGCCGTCGATCGCCGCCCAGGACGTCACCGGCCAGCAGTCGTTGAGCTGCCAGACGACCGTGCCCGCGCACACCGGCCAGTGCGAGCGCCAGTGCTCGATCCCGGCCGCGACCGCACGCGCCTGGTTGACCTGCGTCAGGTAGTGCCAGCGGTCGAAGTCCCCCTTCGGCACGGCGAAGTGCCGGGCCAGCCCCCGCTCCAGCTTCCCGTTGCCGTCGTCGGCCTTCTGGTGGTGCAGCACGCCGGGGGAGTCCGGCGCGAGCTCCTCCCCGGGCAGCGCCCGCCGCAGCGTGGCGTACGCGGGCGGCGCCTGCCAGCCGAACTCGGCGACGAACCGGGGCACGCTGAGCCGGTAGTCGGCGTAGTCCTCACGGTTCCACACCTCCCAGGAGTGGTGCGTGCCGTGCGCCGGATCGTTGGGATGCCGGTCCCAGGACCCGGACCAGGGACTCCCCGCCGTATACGGCCGTGTCGGATCCAACTCGGCCACCACGCGCGGCAGGAGTCCCAGGTAGTACCCCTCGCCCCAGGAGTCCCCCGCCAGTCGCGGCTCCCAGCCCCAGTCCCGAAAGCCCCAGAGGTTCTCGTTGTTGCCGTTCCACAGCACCAGCGACGGGTGCGGCATCAGCCGTACGACGTTCTCCCGGGCCTCGGCCTCCACCTCGCCGCGCAGCGGCTGTTCCTCCGGGTAGGCCGCGCACGCGAACGGGAAGTCCTGCCAGACCAGCAGCCCGAGTTCGTCGCAGGCGTCGTAGAAGTCCTCGCTCTCGTAGACCCCGCCGCCCCAGATGCGTACGAGGTCCACGCCCGCCCCGGCCGCCTGCTCCAGCCGCTCCCGGTACCGCTCGCGGTTGATCCGGGACGGGAAGACGTCGTCGGGGATCCAGTTGACGCCCCGCGCGAAGAGCCGCTCGCCGTTGACGACGAGGGTGAAGCCGGTGCCGTGCGCGTCGGGCCGCCGGTCCAGCTCGACGGTCCGGAAGCCGATCCGCCGCCGCCATGCGTCCAGCGCGGCATCGCCGTGCAGCAGCCGCAACTCCACGTCGTACAGCGGCTGTTCGCCGTAGCCGCGCGGCCACCACAGCCGCACGTCCGGTACACGCAGCCGTACCACCCCGCCCGACCCGTCGATCCTGGCCCGGGCCCGCACCCCGCCCACCGTCGCCTCCAGGGCGAGCGGCACCTCGACCCGGGTCCGCTCGACGTCCACGGCCAACTCGACGACGCCGACGCCCTCGTCGACGGTGACCAGCGGACGCACCCGGGCGATCCGGGCCGTCGACCAGTGCTCCAGGCGCACCGGGCGCCAGATCCCGGCCGTCACCAGGGTCGGCCCCCAGTCCCAGCCGAAGGAGCAGGCCATCTTGCGCAGGTACTGGTACGGCTCGGCGTAGGCGGCGGGCCGCTCGCCCAGCCGTCCCCGCACGGCCTCGGCCTCGGCGTAGGCGGAGACGAACCGCACGGACAGCCGCCCGGACAGCCCCGTCACGTCGAACCGGTACGAGCGGTGCATGTTGCGCACCTTGCCCAGCAGCCGCCCGTCCAGGGAGATCTCGGCGACGGTGTCGAGCCCGTCGAAGACCAGGTCCGTCTGCTCCTGCGCGGACGCGCTCGTGAGCTCGCGCTCGTACGTCCAGTCCCGGCGCCCCACCCACGCCACCTCGGACTCGCCCAGGCCCAGGAACGGGTCCGGGATCACCCCGGCCGCCATCAGGTCGGTGTGCACGCAGCCCGGGACGGACGCCGGGAGCGGGTCCGGCCCGTGCCGCAGGATCCATCCGTCGCCGAGCGGTGTGGCCTCCAGCATGCGCACTCCCTTAACCGGTCCAGTGACGAGTCGTGTACAGGTCTTCGCAGCGTTGGCGGGAATGGGACTTTACCGGTTGAGAAAGCGCTGTCAGAGTGCCGAACCAGCCATACCGCACGTGCTCTTCCGTCCCGAGTTCCTCTCCGCGAACGGAGCTGATGCACATGAACCGCCGTACCGTCCTCGCCCTCGCCGTGGGCGCTGCCCTGCTGGCCTCGGGCTGTACCGGCACCGGAGGCACCTCCAAGGGCGCGGATGCCGAGGCTCCCGACGATCCCGCCAAGGTCGAAGGGACCATCACCGTCCTCACCCACCGGACCGACCTCGTGCAGGACGGGACGATGAAGAAGTACGCCGCCGAGTTCAACAAGACCTACCCCAAGGTGAAGGTCGAGTTCGACGGCCTCACCGACTACGAGGGTGAGGTCAAGATCCGTATGAACACGGAGAACTACGGCGACGTCCTGATGATCCCGGCCGTGATCGAGAAGAAGGACTACCCGAAGTTCTTCGCCTCCCTCGGCACCCAGGCCGAGCGCAGCAAGAAGTACCGCTTCACCGACTACTCCACCGTCCAGGGCAAGGTCTACGGGCAGAGCCCGATCGGCGTGGTCCCGGGCTTCGTCTACAACAAGAAGGTCTGGAGCGCGGCCGGCGTCACCGACTGGCCCACGACCCCGGCCGAGTTCCTCGACGACCTCAAGGCCATCAAGGCCAAGACCGACGCGGTCCCGTACTACACCAACTTCAAGGACATGTGGCCGCTGACCCAGTGGACGAACGTCAACGGCTCGGTCGGCTGCGACACGCAGGCCACCACCCGGCTCGCCGAGGGGAACCCCTGGGCGGAAGGCGCCGACCTGCGGGTCGGTGACGCGCTGCTCCACGACATCGTGAAGTCGGACCTCATCGAGAAGGACCCGACGACCACCAACTGGGAGGCCTCCAAGTCCCGCCTGACGAAGGGCCAGATCGCCACGATGTGGCTCGGCTCCTGGGCGATCGTGCAGATGCAGGACGCGGCGAAGCAGGCCGGCACCGACCCGGCCGACATCGGCTTCATGCCGTTCCCCGCCCAGAAGAACGGCACGTTCTGCGCGGTGGCCTCGCCCGACTACCAGCAGGCCGTCAACGCCAACTCCGACCACAAGGCCGCCGCCCGCGCCTGGATCGACTGGTTCACCGACAAGTCCGGCTACGCGAACGCCAACCTCGCCCTCTCGCCCCTCAAGGACGCCCCGCTGCCCGACGTCCTGGGGCCGTACCAGGAGGCGGGTGTGAAGCTCCTCGACCTCGACGACACCAAGGGCGCCGAGGTCAAGTCCATCGACAACCAGTCCGAGGTCGGCATCTACAAGCCCGACTACCGCCAGGAACTCGTCGACCTCGCCCGCGGTGCCCGCAAGGGCAGCCTGGACGACTTCCTGACCGGGCTGGGCGAGAAGTGGACCGAGGCGCAGAAGAACCTGGGGTCCTGATGACGGACACCACCCGGAAGGCGGCGCGGCCGGTGTCGCAGGCCGCGCCCGCCGGGCCGACACCGCCGTCCGCCGCGCGCCGGCCGCGGCGGTGGCGGGGCGTGACCCCCTGGCTGTTCCTGATCGCCCCGCTCGTCCTGCTGATCGCCTTCACCTACGCGCCGATCGTCAACATGGTCGCGTACAGCTTCACCGACTGGGACGGTGTCAGCCCCGAGCTGCGCTACACGGGCGCCGAGAACTACACCGAACTCTTCACCCGGCCCGAGCTGTTCGAGGTGTTCTTCGTCAGCGGCTACTACCTCGCCGCGTCCGTGGTGCAGATCGGCGCCGCCCTCTACTTCGCCACCGTCCTGAGCTTCAACGTCCGCTTCCGCAACTTCTTCAAGGGCGTGCTCTTCTTCCCGTACCTGATCAACGGCGTCGCGATCGGGTTCGTCTTCCTGTACTTCTTCCAGGACGGCGGCACCCTCGACGCGATCCTGAGCCTCTTCGGCTACGACGGTGACCGGTCCTGGCTCGGCACACCCACGTCGGCCAACGTCTCCCTCGCCGGCGTCTCGGTCTGGCGCTATCTGGGCCTGAACTTCGTCCTCTTCCTCGGCGCGATCCAGTCCATCCCCGGGGAGCTGTACGAGGCGGCCGAACTGGACGGGGCGAACCGCTGGCAGCAGTTCCGCCACATCATCGCGCCCGGCATCCGGCCCGTGCTGAGCCTGTCGGTGATCCTGTCCGTCTCCGGGTCGCTGTCCGTCTTCGAGATCCCGTACATCATGACCGGCGGCGCGACCGGCACCGAGACCTTCGTGATCCAGACCGTGAAGCTGGCCTTCCAGTTCAACAAGACGGGCCTCGCCTCGGCGGCGGCCGTCGTGCTGCTGCTGATCATCCTGGCGGTGACCTGGGTGCAGCGGCGCCTCGTCCCGGACGACAAGGTGGACCTCGTATGACGCGCCGTGCCGTGGCCCGTGCCCTCGTGTACCTGTCCCTGGTCCTCGCGACGCTGGTCGTGCTCCTGCCGCTCACCGTGGTCTTCCTGACCTCGCTGAAGACCTCCGGGGAGATGGCGGGCGACAGCGGCGCCCTCACGCTGCCCGACGACCCGCTCAACTTCGGCAACTACGTGACGGCGTTCCAGGACGGCCGCATGCTCTCGGCGTTCGGCAACACGGCGCTGATCCTGGTCGTCGCCATCGGGGGCACGGTGCTCATCGGCTCGATGACGGCGTACGCCATCGACCGCTTCCGGTTCCGCTTCCGGAAGCTGGTCCTGGCCCTGTTCCTGGTCGCCGCGCTGGTCCCCGGGGTGACCACCCAGGTGGCCACCTTCCAGATCGTGAACAGCTTCGGGATGTTCGACAGTCTTTGGGCGCCGATCGCGCTCTACACGGGCACGGACATCGTGTCGATCTACATCTTCCTGCAGTTCGTCCGGGCCATCCCCGTCTCACTGGACGAGTCGGCCCGCATCGACGGCGCCAACGCCTTCACGGTCTACTGGAAGATCATTTTCCCGCTGCTCAAGCCGGCGATCGCGACGGTCGTGATCGTGAAGGGGATCAACGTCTACAACGACTTCTACATCCCCTTCCTCTACATGCCCTCCGAAGATCTTGGCGTGATCTCGACGTCCCTGTTCCGCTTCAAGGGCCCCTTCGGAGCCCACTGGGAGACCATCTCGGCAGGCGCGATCCTCGTCATCGCCCCTACCTTGATCGTCTTCCTGTTCCTCCAGCGCTTCATCTACAACGGTTTCACGCAAGGCGCCACGAAGTAACGGACCTTCTTTCAAGGGGCGCGGGGAACTGCGCGAACAACCCCATACAACCCGCAGCCGCCGTACGCCGCGAAGCGCTACGGCGGCTAGGGGGTGTCCTTGACGGACAGAGCCTCCACCAACACCGGCGTCACCAACTCCACCTGCCACGGTCGCGCCCCGTACCCGGCGAGCGCGGCCCCCACGGACTCCGCATCCACCACCGCCGGCGGCTCCCAGCACACCCGCCGAACCGTGTCCGGCGTCATCAGATTCTCCTGCGGCATGGAAAGCTCCTCGGCCAGCGCCGAAACCCCGGCCCGGGCCGCACTGAGGCGCGCCGCAGCCGCGGGATCCTTGTCCGCCCAGGCCCGCGGCGGCGGAGGCCCGGTCACCGGCTGCCCCGGCTGCGGCAACTGCGCCTCGCTCAACGCCTTCGCCCGGTCGACGGCCGCCTGCCACTGCTCCAGCTGCCGCTTGCTCATCCGGTGTCCGAAACCGTTCAGCGTGGCCAGCGCGTGCACGTTGGCCGGAATCGCCAGCGCGGCCTCCACGATCGCCGCGTCCCCGAGCACCTTGCCCGGCGAGACGTCCCGCCGCTGCGCGATCCGGTCCCGGGTCTGCCACAGCTCCCGTACGACGGCCAGCTGCCGCCGCCGGCGCACCTTGTGCATGCCGGACGTACGCCGCCAGGGGTCCTTGCGCGGCTCGGGCGGCGGGGCGGAGGCGATCGCGTCGAACTCCTGGCGGGCCCACTCCAGCTTGCCCTGCCGGTCCAGCTCCTTCTCCAGCGCGTCGCGCAGGTCGACGAGCAGCTCGACGTCCAGCGCCGCGTACCGCAGCCAGGGCTCGGGCAGCGGCCGGGTCGACCAGTCGACGGCGGAGTGTCCCTTCTCCAGGACGAAGCCGAGGACGCCCTCGACCATCGCGCCGAGGCCGACCCGGGGGAACCCGGCGAGCCGTCCGGCCAGCTCCGTGTCGAACAGCCGCGTCGGCACCATGCCTATCTCGCGCAGGCAGGGCAGGTCCTGGGTGGCGGCGTGCAGCACCCACTCGACGCCGGACAGGGCCTCGCCGAGGGCGGACAGGTCGGGGCAGGCGACGGGGTCGATGAGAGCCGTTCCGGCGCCCTGGCGGCGCAGCTGGACCAGGTAGGCGCGCTGGCCGTAGCGGTAGCCGGACGCCCGCTCGGCGTCGACGGCGACCGGTCCGGAGCCCGCCTCGAAGGCGGCGATCACCCGCGCCAGGGCGGCCTCGTCCGCGATCACGGGCGGAATGCCCTCACGCGGTTCCAGCAAAGGGATCGGCGCCTCCGTAGCAGAAGATCCGCCGTCGTCCGGAGGAGCGCCTCCGGTGGTTCGCAGTGAGCTGTCTGCTGCGGTCTCGTGGGCGTCGGTCACATGTCAAGGGTATCCGTGTATGGACAGCGCCCGTCGACGGAACGTTCCGTCGACGGGCGCCGAGGGGTCGCAAACCAGTCAGGTCGGGGAAGTGTCGGGCTCGCGAACCGTGAGTGACACGAGCGGGAGCCGCTGCCGGTCCCGTTCACGTGAGTGAATGATCACGAAGGGTCATCGTGGAGCGGGTCAGTGGATGATTCCGGTCCGCAGGGCCACCGCGACCATCCCGGCGCGGTCGCCCGTGCCGAGCTTGCGGGCGATGCGGGCGAGGTGGCTCTTGACGGTCAGCGCGGACAGGCCCATCGAGACGCCGATGGCCTTGTTCGACTGGCCTTCCGCGACCAGCCGCAGCACCTCGACCTCGCGGCCGGACAGTTCGCGGTAGCCGCCCGGGTGGCTCGGAGCACCCGGGGGGCGGCGGTGCAGGCGCGCGGCGGCGGCGCCGATGGGGGCGGCGCCCGGTCGGGTGGGGAGCCCGACGTTGGTGCGCGTGCCGGTGACGACGTAGCCCTTCACGCCGCCGGCGAGCGCGTTGCGCACGGCGCCGATGTCGTCGGCCGCGGAGAGGGCGAGCCCGTTGGGCCAGCCCGCGGCGCGGGTCTCCGACAGCAGGGTGAGGCCGGAGCCGTCGGGCAGGTGGACGTCGGCGACGCAGATGTCGCGGGGGTTGCCGATGCGGGGACGAGCCTCCGCGATGGACGAGGCCTCGATGACATCGCGCACACCGAGCGCCCACAGGTGGCGGGTGACGGTGGAGCGGACGCGCGGGTCGGCCACGACCACCATGGCGGTCGGCTTGTTCGGGCGGTAGGCGACCAGGCTTGCGGGCTGCTCGAGGAGAACGGACACCAGGCCTCCTGGGGTGCGGGACGGGGCCGGCTCGTGGGGGTGAAGCCGGGACGAACCGTGCTTTCAAGGTCACAGTCGTCTTCGGCACCCAACCCGTCCGCCTTTAGAGAATGATCACGAATCGGTGATAACAATCCGTGCAATTCGGACAGGCGGTCGATCATTCGAAGGCGGGACGGTTTCGGTCTGCGTCGGTACGCGGTCGAAAGTGGCCGTATCGACAAAGTGATTCGGCCAAGAGGGGGACGCAGGTGTGATCGTCGACAGGGCAGCGTTGACCGCCCCGTACAGGTTCGATCAGTACGGGGTCGGAACAGGTTCGATCAGCGGGACTGCGGGCCTCTCCGCTGCGGCAGCGTCACCACCGACGCGTCGCCCGGGACGGCCGGCGGCAGCCCGGCGACCTGGGCCAGCAGATCGCACCAGGACGCCAGGTGCGCGGCCGTGTCCGGGACCCCGCCCAGACCCTCACGCGGCGTCCAGGAGGCGCGGATCTCGATCTGCGAGGCGGCCGGGCGCGCGGCCAGGCCGCCGAAGTAGTGCGAACTCGCCCGCGTGACGGTGCCGCTCGGCTCCCCGTAGGTCAGCCCGCGCGTCTGGAGCGCGCCGGTCAGCCAGGACCAGCACACCTCCGGCAGCAGCGGGTCCGCGGCCATCTCCGGCTCCAGTTCCGCGCGCACCAGCGTCACCAGCCGGAACGTGCCCTGCCAGGCGTCGTGTCCCGCCGGGTCGTGCAGCAGCACCAGCCGGCCGTCGGCCAGGTCCTGGTCGCCGTCGACGACCGCGGCCTCCAGCGCGTAGGCATGGGGGGCGAGCCGCTTGGGCGGAGGCGTGGGCTCCACCTCGATCTGGGGCCGCAGCCGCGCCGCCCTGAGCGCGTCGACGGCGGCCCGAAAGGGCGGCGGGGCGGTGTCCGCCTCCCGCCGGTCTTTCTCGGTGTCCTTCGCTTCGTCCATTCCGCCAGCGCCGTCCGACAGTCGTCCCTGAGCCGCAGCCATGCCGGAAGGTTACGGGGACGGGAGCCCGGGCGCCGGGCTAGACACCCCGCGCCCCTCCAGGGGCTGAATCACGCCCATCGGGGGCGTGCGAAACTTGGCCCGTGAGTGCCAACGACGCCCCCCGGGCCCAGCAGCCGTCCGCCCCGTACGACTCCGCCTTCCTCAAGGCCTGCCGGCGCGAACCCGTGCCGCACACGCCGGTGTGGTTCATGCGGCAGGCCGGGCGCTCACTGCCGGAGTACCGCAAGGTGCGCGAGGGCATCGGGATGCTCGAGTCCTGCATGCGGCCCGAGCTGGTCACCGAGATCACGCTCCAGCCGGTGCGCCGGCACGGCGTCGACGCGGCGATCTACTTCAGCGACATCGTCGTCCCGCTCAAGGCCATCGGCATCGACCTCGACATCAAGCCAGGCGTCGGCCCGGTCGTCGAGCGCCCGATCCGCACCCGCGCGGACCTCGCCCAGCTGCGCGACCTGACCCCCGAGGACGTCTCCTACGTCACCGAGGCCATCGGCCTGCTCACCCGCGAACTCGGCGCCACGCCCCTGATCGGCTTCGCCGGCGCCCCCTTCACCCTCGCCAGCTACCTCGTCGAGGGCGGCCCGTCCCGCACGTACGAGAACGCCAAGGCGATGATGTACGGCGACCCCGAGCTGTGGGCCGACCTGCTCGACCGCCTCGCGGACATCACGGCCGCCTTCCTGAAGGTCCAGATCGAGGCGGGCGCCTCGGCGGTCCAGCTGTTCGACTCCTGGGCCGGGGCACTGGCCCCCGTCGACTACCGGCGCTCGGTGCTGCCCGCGTCGGCGAAGGTCTTCGAGGCCGTGGCCGGATACGGCCTCCCGCGCATCCACTTCGGCGTCGGCACCGGCGAGCTGCTGCGGCTCATGGGCGAGGCCGGCGCGGACGTCGTCGGCGTCGACTGGCGCGTCCCGCTGGACGAGGCCGCCCGCCGCGTCGGCCCCGGCAAGGCGCTGCAGGGCAACCTGGACCCGACCGTGCTGTTCGCCTCGACGGAGGCCGTCGAGGCGAAGACCCGCGAGGTCCTGGACTCGGCGAAGGACCTGGAAGGCCACGTCTTCAACCTCGGCCACGGCGTCATGCCGTCCACGGACCCGGACGCGCTGACGCGGCTCGTGGAGTACGTGCACACGCACACCGCCCGCTGACTCACCAGGTGTGCCGGGGCCGCGCCCGCCTGCCGAAGAGGATGCCGGGCGGCTCCGGCGGCGGTGGTGTGCCGGGGCGCAGCGGCCAGGCGATCAGCATGCCGGCGACAAAACCCACGACGTGCGCCGCGTACGCCACCGTGCCGGCGTCGGAGATGCCCTCGCCGGAGGAGTACACCGCCTGGAGCGCGAACCACAGCCCCAGCACGATCCAGGCGGGCAGCCGCAGCGGCAGGAAGATCAGGAACGGGACGAGCACCCAGACCCTGGCCCTCGGATACAGCACCAGATAGGCGCCCAGCACCCCGGCGATCGCCCCCGAGGCGCCGATCAGCGGTGCGCCCGAGTCGGAGTTGAGGAGCGCGAAGCCGTACGACGCCGCGTAACCGCAGACCACGTAGAAGAGCAGGAAGCGTACGTGGCCCATGCGGTCCTCGATGTTGTTGCCGAAGATCCACAGGAACAGCATGTTGCCCAGCAGATGCAGCCAGCTGCCGTGCAGGAACATCGCCGTCAGAACGCTCAGCTCCGGCGACTTGTCGTAGGGCGGCGGACCGACCACGCAGCCGGCTCCCTGCGGGCCCACCCCGATGTCGCCCGTGGGCACCAGCCGGGGCATCTGATGGTGGATCAGCTCCCGGGGCACCGCCGCGTAGTGGTCGAGGAACGCCTGGAGGTGACACAGCTGGGCCAGGCTGCTCTCGCCCACCACGGAACCGGCCATGCCGGGAGTGAGCAGGAACACGACGATGGCGGCGGCGAGCAGCGCGTACGTCACCCAGGGGGTGCGCCGCACCGGGTTCACGTCATGAACGGGAATGACCACGCCACACGTGTGCCCGGGGCGTCGCCGGTGAATCGGTCCGGCCGGTGAACGCAGCCGTCAGGGCGTGCGTATGTCTCGTCAACCGCCCGCGGCGCGGGGAAGGCGGGTCGCGGGGCCGACGTGAGGAACAGGCGATGAACGACCGAGTTACTCCTCCGATGCACGCACTGCCCGACGGCGAGGCGGAGCTGACGCTGGTGGTGCGGCTCCCCTGGGAGGACGTGGCCCGGCTGGGCCAGGACGCCGGGCGGCTGGCGGCCCAGATGCGGCGGCCGGTGACGCTGGAGGAGGCGGTGAGTCACCGGTTGCGGTCGACCCGGGTGGCTTCCCACGCGAAGCCGGCCGGGGAGCAGCCGCCGGCGGTGACGGCGGCTTCGGCGTCGGTGTCGTCCTTGCCGTCTCGGCCGCCGGCGGAGCAGGCGAGGCAGGCCATTGATCGGATCAACGGTACGGCTGGGACTGCGTAGGGGCTTCGCCGTAGGGGTGCGGGTTCGCTGCCGGGTGCGGGTTCGTCGTGGTCGTTCGCGCCCACGCGGCGGAGCCGCAGATCGACACAGCCCCGCGCCCCTGAAAAGAAGGGCATCGCCCCGCCGCCCCTACGAAGTCTCGCGCACCTTTGCCGCCGCCTTGCGGGCCGCTACCAGGACCGGGTCCCAGACCGGGGAGAACGGTGGGGCGTAGCCGAGGTCCAGGGTCGTCATCTGTTCTGCCGTCATGCCCGCCGTGAGGGCGACCGCCGCGATGTCGACCCGTTTGCCCGCGCCCTCCCGGCCGACGATCTGGACGCCGAGGAGGCGGCCCGTGCGCAGTTCGGCGAGCATCTTGACCGTCATGAGGGAGGCGTCCGGGTAGTAGCCCGCGCGGCTGGTCGACTCGATGGTGACCGCCTCGAAGCGCAGGCCCACGCGGTGGGCGTCCTTCTCGCGCAGTCCCGTGCGCGCGATCTCCAGGTCGCAGACCTTGCTGACCGCCGTGCCGACCACGCCCGGGAAGGTGGCGTAGCCGCCGCCCACGTTGGTGCCGATGGCCTGGCCGTGCTTGTTGGCGTGGGTGCCGAGCGCGATGTGCCGTTCCTGGCCGGAGACCAGGTCGAGGACCTCGACGCAGTCGCCGCCCGCCCAGACGTTCTCATGGCCGCGCACCCGCATCGAGCGGTCCGTGAGGAGGCCGCCGTGGGTACCGAGGGGCAGGCCGGCCGCTTTCGCGAGAGCCGTCTCGGGGCGGACGCCGATGCCGAGCACGACGACGTCCGCCGGGAAGTCGCGGTCCTGGGTGGCCACCGCCCGGACCCGGCCGTCGTCCCCGGTCACGATTCCCGTGACCGCGGCGTCGTTCACCATCGTGATGCCCAGGCCCTCCATGGCCTTGTGCACCAGGCGGCCCATGTCGGGGTCGAGAGTCGACATGGGCTCGCTGCCGCGGTTGACGACCGTCACCTCGTAGCCGCGGTTGATGAGCGCCTCGGCCATCTCCACGCCGATGTAGCCGGCCCCGACGACCACCGCGCGGCGGCCACGCGTGCGTGCCAGCGTGTCGAGCAGCGCCTGGCCGTCGTCCAGCGTCTGCACGCCGTGCACCCCGGGCGCGTCCATGCCGGGCATGTCCGGCCGGATCGGCCGGGCGCCGGTCGCGATCACGAGCTTGTCGTACGAGGTCCAGGACTCGGCGCCGGAGTCGACGTCACGCGCGCGTACCCGCTGCCCGTCGAGGTCGATGTCCGTGACCTCGGTGCGCAGTCGCAGATCGATGTCCCGCGCGCGGTGCTCCTCGGGGGTGCGGGCGATGAGCCGGTCCCGGTCGGTGACGTCACCGCCCACCCAGTACGGGATGCCGCACGCGGAGTACGACGTGAAATGGCCGCGTTCGAACGCCACGATCTCCAGCTCGTCGGGACCTTTCAGGCGGCGCGCCTGCGACGCCGCGGACATCCCCGCGGCGTCGGCGCCGATCACGACCAGTCGCTCCCTGCGCGTACGGCTCATGTTCATGCGAACACGCTACGGGAGCAGGGCATTTCAGTCCTGCTCGTCCGGCTCGTCAGGAGTGCGCGCGGGCGTGGACCGCGGGGCCGGCCGGGCCGTCGGCAGCGGGCCCAGGGCACTCATGGCGGGCGCGGGGCGCGGGCGGCGCGGAAGGCGGGGGCGGACGACGCGCAGCCACAGCAGCGCGAGCAGGGCGGCCACCGCCGCGAACGGCAGGACCGCGCCGAGGGCCACCGCGAGCCAGCGCAGCATCGTCACGAACGCGTTCCAGCCGCCCGCGAGCGCGTCCACGAACCCCGGGTCGTCGTCCTTCGCCTCTTTCTTCACCGGGGTCTCGGACAGCGACAGGGTGATGGTGGCCAGGCTCGTGCGGTCCTTCAGGGACTCCTGGCGGGCGAGCAGCGCCTCCAAGTCGGCCTGGCGGGTGCTCAGCTCGCCCTCCAGGGTCACCACGTCGCTGAGCTTGGTGGCCTGGTCCATCAGCTCGCGGATCCGGGCCACACTCGCGCGCTGGGACTTGATCCGGCTCTCCACGTCCACGACCTGGTCGGTGACGTCCTCCGCCTTGGCGCTGCGGTCGAGGAGCTTGCCCGCGCCCTCCAATTCGGTGAGGACCTCGTCGTACTTCTCGACGGGCACACGCAGTACGACCCGGGTGCGCTCGCGGCCCTCCGCGTCCCGGGTGGTGGTCTCGTTGCCGACGTAGCCGCCCGCGTTCTCCGTGCCGGTGCGGGCCTCATCCAGGGCCTTCGGGACGTCCTTGACCTGCACGGTCAGCGAGGCCGTGCGGATGATGTGGCTCGTGGGGAGCTTCGGCGGGGCGGTCGCCCGGGCTCCGCTTCCGGCGCCGCCGGGGGCGGCCTCGTTCGCGCCGGCCTTGGCGTCCGACTGCGGGGCGGCGGCCCCGCGGTCGGCGGCACTGCCGCCGGCGGAGTCCTCTCCGGCGCCGCTGCATCCGGTGAGCGTGAGAGCCGCGGCCAGCAGGAGCGCTGCGAGCGCCGGGACGGGGTGGCGGGCGGATCGGCGTGTGCGCATGTGGGCATCCCCCGGGGATCGGTTCGGCTGACGCTTCTTCGACGCCCGAGCGGTGCCGGACGTTTGGTCCGGGACGGTTCCGATGCGGTCACGGTCGGGACTCGTACCGGACACCGGTGCCGGACACCGGGGCGGGGAAGCGCTGTCAGTGGGGTCTGAGAAGCTGGGGGCATGCGCGAAGTTCAAGCCCGTGCGGGCATGGGGCAGGTCGTCGTCATCGGGGCGGGCATCGCGGGACTGGCCGCGGCGCACCGGCTGCTGGAGCGCGGGGCGCGGGTGACCGTGCTGGAGGCCTCCGGCCGGGTGGGCGGCAAGCTGCTGCCCGGTGAGGTCGCGGGCGCGCGCGTGGACCTCGGCGCCGAGTCGATGCTGGCCCGCCGCCCCGAGGCGGTGGCGCTCGCCCGGGAGGTGGGCCTCGCCGACCGGCTCCAGCCGCCCGCGACGGCGACGGCCTCGATCTGGACCCGCGGCGCGCTGCGCCCCATGCCCAAGGGCCATGTGATGGGCGTGCCCGGCACCGCCGCCGCCCTGTCGGGTGTGCTCTCCGACGAGGGCCTCGCCCGCATCGACCGCGACGCCGAACTGCCCCGCACGGAAGTCGGCGACGACGTCGCCGTCGGGGAGTACGTGGCGGAGCGCCTCGGCCGCGAGGTCGTCGACCGCCTGGTGGAACCCCTGCTGGGCGGCGTCTACGCGGGCGACGCGTACCGCATCTCGATGCGCTCGGCCGTCCCGCAGCTCTTCCAGGCGGCCCGCAGCCACGCCTCCCTGACGGAGGGGGTCCGCGAGATCCAGGCGAAGGCGGCCGCAGCCCGGCAGACCGGCCCGGTGTTCATGGGCATCCAGGGCGGCGTCGGCACGCTGCCCCTCGCGGTGGCCGAATCAGTGCGCGCCCGCGGGGGCGAGATCCTCACGGGCACGCCGGTGACGGAGCTGAGCCACAACGCCGCCGACGGCGGATGGCGCGTGGTCGCGGGCGAGCGGGTGCTGCGCGCGGACGCGGTGGTGCTCGCCGTCCCGGCCCCCGCCGCCGCCCGGCTCCTGCGCACGGAGTCCCCGGGGGCCGCCGCCGAGCTCGGCGGCGTCGAGTACGCCTCCATGGCGCTGGTCACCCTCGCTTACCGCCGTGCCGAGGCGGGCCTGCCCGAGGGCAGCGGCTTTCTGGTGCCGCCGGTGGAGGGGCGCACCATCAAGGCGTCCACGTTCGCTTCGCAGAAGTGGGGCTGGATCGCCGGTGAGAACCCCGACCTCGTCGTCCTGCGCACCTCCGTCGGACGGTATGGCGAGACGGAGATCCTCCAGCGTGACGACAGCGAGCTGGTGGCGGTCTCCCGCCAGGACCTGAAGGCGGCCACCGGCCTGGACGCCGCACCCGTCGCGGCCCGCGTCACCCGCTGGGACGACGGCCTGCCCCAGTACCCCGTCGGCCACCACACGCGCGTGGCCCGCATCCGCGAGCACGTGGCGAAGCTCCCGGGCCTCGCCGTGTGCGGCGCGCCCTACGACGGCGTCGGCATCCCGGCGTGCATCGCGAGCGCGTACGCCGCCGTCGACCAGATCCACGGTGACCTGCGGGGTGTGCAGGAGCTCACCGCCCACCCGGTGCAGAGCCTGCACGGGGGAGCGGGAGAATGAGGAGCATGAGTGACGACGCCTCCACCACGGCCTCCAGCGCCGAGCCCGACCGCATCCCGAACAAGGGCAAGCTGGCCAAGGACCTCAACGAGGTCATCCGCTACACGCTCTGGTCCGTCTTCAAGCTGAAGGACGTCCTCCCCGAGGACCGCGCCGGGTACGCCGACGAGGTCCAGGAGCTGTTCGACCAGCTCGCCGCCAAGGACGTGACCATCCGCGGCACGTACGACGTCTCCGGCCTGCGCGCCGACGCCGATCTCATGATCTGGTGGCACGCGGAGACCAGCGACGCGCTGCAGGAGGCGTACAACCTCTTCCGCCGCACGCGGCTGGGCCGGGCCCTCACGCCCGTGTGGTCGAACATGGCGCTGCACCGCCCCGCCGAGTTCAACCGCTCGCACATCCCGGCGTTCCTCGCCGACGAGACGCCCCGCAACTACGTGAGCGTCTACCCCTTCGTGCGCTCCTACGACTGGTACCTGCTGCCCGACGAGGACCGCCGCCGCATGCTCGCCGACCACGGCAAGATGGCCCGCGGCTTCCCGGACGTGCGCGCCAACACGGTCGCCTCGTTCTCCCTCGGCGACTACGAGTGGATCCTCGCCTTCGAGGCCGACGAGCTGTACCGCATCGTCGACCTCATGCGTCACCTGCGCGCCTCGGAGGCCCGTCGGCACGTCCGCGAGGAGGTCCCGTTCTTCACGGGCCGCCGCAAGGACATCGCCGAGCTGGTCGCGGGCCTGGCCTGATCAGCCGAGCGGTCCGCCGGCCCCGGGCTGCCCCGGGGCCGCCGACCGCGGCTGGGGCTGCGACTGCGGCTGGAACGGCGGCCGGGACTGCGACCGCGGCTGTGGCTGCGGTTTCGGTTCGGGATGCGCGGCGCAGTCCGTGCGCCGTGCCGGCAGCCGGCCCTCCAGCAGATACGCCTCCACATGGCCGTTGACGCAGGCGTTCGGTCCGCCCGCCAGGCCGTGCGCGCCGGCGTCCCGCTCCGTCACCAGGACCGAGCCCTCGAGACGGCGGCGGAGTTCGAGGGCGCCGTCGTACGGCGTGGCGGCGTCCCGCTCGGCGGCCAGGATCAGCGTCGGCGGCAGTTCCCCCGGCCCGGTGCCGACGTCGAGCGGCCGCTGCCGCGGCCCCTCCCAGTAGGCGCAGGGCAGGTTCGTCCACACGTTGTCCCAGGTCTCGAAGGGCGCCAGCCGCGCGAGCCGGGTGTTGTCCCGGTCCCACACCTCCCATTCCGTCGGCCAGGGGGCGTCGTTGCACTCGACGGCGACGTAGACCGCGCGTGAGTTCTCCGCCTCGGCAGCGGCCTCCGGGTAGTGCTGGGCCTGTTCGACCAGCGGCCCGGGATCGCCCTTGAGGTACGCCGACAGCGCGTGCGCCCGGTGCGGCCACTGGTCGTCGTAGTACCCCGCCTGGAGGAACGCCCCCTGCAACTGCCCGGGTCCGACCTTCCCGCCGGCCGGCTCGGCGGCCAGCCGCGCGCTCGCCCGCTCGTAGCTGCGCCGCACCTCCCGCGCGGTCCTGCCCAGCCCGTACACGTCGTCGTGCCGGGCGATCCACTTCCGGAAGTCCCGCCAGCGGCCCTCGAACGCCGCCGACTGGTCGAGGTTGTTGCGGTACCAGATCTGCTCCGGGTCGGGGTCGACCGCCGAGTCGAACACCATCCTCCGTACGTGGCCGGGGAACAGGGTCGCGTACAGGGCTCCGAAGTACGTGCCGTACGACGAGCCCATGAAGGTCAGGCGTTCCTCGCCGAGGGCGGCGCGCAGGACGTCGAGGTCGCGGGCGTTGTTGAGCGAGTGGTAGTGCCGCAGGGCGTCGCCGGCCCGCTCGGCGCAGCCGCGCGCGTACGCCTTGGCCTGCGCGATGCGTTCCTTCTTGTAGGACTCGGAGGGGTGCGCCGGTGACTGCGTGGGCCCCTCGAAGAACGTCTTGGGGTCCTTGCAGGACAGCGGTGCGGAACGGCCGACTCCGCGCGGGGCGTAGCCGACGAGGTCGTACGCGGCCGCGATCCGCTTCCACTCGGGGAGCAGGCCGACGAGGGGGAAGTACAGGCCCGAGGCGCCCGGACCGCCCGGGTTGTAGACCAGGGCGCCCTGGCGGCCGACCGCGCGCTTGCCCTGGTGCGGGTCCTTGCGCGTGGCCCGGGCGCGGCCGACGGCGAGTTCGATCTGCCGGCCGTCGGGCCGGGCGTAGTCCAGCGGGACGGTGACCGTACCGCACTGCATGCTGCCCGGGAGGTCCTGTGCGTCGGGGCAGGGGCCGAAGTCGATGCCGGCGGCCTTCGCCCGTGCGGCCGCCACCGCGGTGCCGCGCAGCTCGGCCGCCGCTCTCGCGCCGTCGGTGTCCGGGGCGGCGGTGAGGGCGCTCAGCAGCAAGGATCCCGCGGCCGAGTAGAGGAGGGCGGCTCTCATCGCGTATCCCTTCGGTGCACGGTGGCGACAAAAGGGATGTTTGGTGCGGCGGTTGGGGAAGGCAAGCACCGTCGGCCGGTGTCGGCGCCCATGCCCCTGTGCGCCCCCGGTCGGTCAGTCGCGTCCCGGACACGCCCTAGCGGTGCGTGAAGGCGGCGCGCAGGTCCGGTTCGCCGATCGCGCTGACGCCGCGTACGGCCACGGAGGTGAGGTACGTGCGGTCGTCGGCGGTGCCGTCCGCGTTCCGGGTCAGTGCGCCGAGCAGCCGCTGGCCGGCCGGGGACGCCCAGCGCGAGTACGGGTGGATCTCGATGCGGGCGACGGCGAGGGAGCTCAGGGTCAGGGTGAGTGGCAGCGCGAACCACAGGGCGACCAGATGGCGCGGCATGTCCGGCGGAGCGGGCGTCAGCAGCGCGGCGACGCCGAGAGCGAGGACGGCGACAGCCGCCGAGCGCACCTGCCGGACGGCCGCCGCGACCGTCGTACGGGCGCTGTCGGGCACCGCGAGTCCCGCGCGCACCAGCCGGTCGGCGATACCGCGCACCGCGTCCGCCGTGGCGGCGGCGGACCGCACCGGCGCTATCCGGGACTGCCCCTCGGGGCCGATGGCGCCGATGACCGACCGCTCCATCTCGTCGCGCCCGCGCGGATCGACGACCGTCGCCCAGCCGGTGTGGGCCAGGAGCAGCCGGCGCTGGCGCGCCATGGCGACGAGGGTCACGTCGGCGACCCGCCGGGGCCCGCCGGAGAGGAACGCGGCCTCGTACAGCGTGAGTTCATGGATCCGGCCGGTGTTCGTGTCGCCGGCCGCGGCGCGTACGGCTGCCAGGCACAGGCGCGTGCACGCCGTGCCGGCCACGGCCCAGGCCGCCAGCAGGAAAAGAACCCAGAGCATATGTTGTTTGTATGTGACACGATCCCGAAAACACCATGCCCTGTTCACGATCCGGACAGAGCGTTGTCGGTATGTGACGTTCCGTTTCACTGGTCCGGCGGCGGGCGGAACGTCGGTGGCGGAAGCGTGGTGGCCGGGTCCGGGGCCGGAATCGAGGGTGCGGCCGGAGCGGGGGCGGCCGTCGGGAGCGTGCTCGCGCCGGCCATGTCGCGGGCCATGGCGTCGAAGTCGACGTAGCCCGTGGCCTCCAGAACCTTGATGTGGTCCAGGACGGTCGTGTTGGCGTCGTCGGCGAGGTCGCGCACCAGGGAGTTGCGGGTGCTCGCGCGGACCTGGGCGACGACCGAGAAGACCCTGCCGTGCGCCAGCCGCAGGATGTTGGCGAACTGGCGGTCGTACTCGGCGCCCTGGGCCGCGTCCAGCGTTTCCAGCCACTGCTTCTGCTGGTCGCTGGGCTCGTCAGGCAGGGCGAGGTTCAGCCGCGCGGCGACGCCGCGGACCCGTTCGTCGAGGAACCCGTGCCCCTCGACGAGATGCCGGCCCGCCGTCCGGACGGCCGGCGTGGTCCCCTTCGTCTGTGCCTGCCGCCCCGCCGGCAGCTCCCACAGCCCGGCCAGCCGGACCTTGACGAGGAAGTCCTGGTCGAGTGCGGACAGCGGGCCGTAGCTCGTGCGCAGAGTCTGGGCGCTCAGCACGTCCGGTCCCGTCCCCGGCCGGTCGGTGTACGACCAGAGGGAGAAGACCAGCGCGGCGAGCGTCGCCGTCAGACACGTGACGATGAGCCCCGTGCCGCTGACGATGCCTCGGCCCTTGACGGGCGGTCGCGGTCGCATGGTGGTGCCTCCTGGTACGGCACCGCACGCTAATGGGCTTCAGGTGCGGAGTTGACATGTTACTGCGGGGTCTACGTCAACTTCCGTACAGGGGCGAATCATTGTATCGGGGGCAGGGCGGGCGATCGGTGGAGACGGACCGGGGGATCCGCCGGGGAAAAGAGGTGCAAAACATTCCATGGTTCCGGGCGGGCGAGACCCGGCTGTGAACCCCGACACACTCGGGTGCGCACGGGCGAGACCGGGTGACCAGCCCACCCGGGTCCCATGGGTCACCGGGACGCCGGCGCGGTGGCGCGGCCACGGGCCCGCGTCCTCTGCGGCTGCGTGGCCGCCGAGGACGCGGTGCCGAAGGGTGAGGCCGTATCGAGGAGCTGACGTCCCCGGCTCAGCGCCGGAGCAACACCTTCCGGGTGGCGCGGACCATCCGACGGACCGGGCGCCGCGAGCGCGGCGCCGGTCCCGACCGCTCCAGCCACCACTCCCGCAGCTCCCGCCGCGCCGCGGCGTCCCCGGGCCGCCCGGCGGACAGCAGGTGTTCGGCGAAGGTGAGCGCGTCGCGCCGGTAGCCGCCGGTCATCGGCTGCATCTGGGCGTACGAGAGGAAGGCCGTACGGTAGTCCGCCCCCAGGATCTCCGGCAGCTCGGGCGCGACCTTCGCCACGACGTCGGCCCGCTTCGCGGCGAGCGCCCGTGCCTGTACGCCGACCCGCACCCGGTCGAACCCCTCGGGCACGGGCGTCCCCGCGACCAGCGCGGACAGCAGCGCGGCCTGCGCGACCCCGAGCCGCTGCCGGGCCTCGTCGGTGCCCCAGTGTTCGGGTCGGCCGGTGGCGCCCCGTGTCGCCCCGGCCGCCCCGGTCTCATGGCCCCGCGGAGGCGCCCCGTCACTGCGCGCGGGGGCGTCGGCGCGGACCTCGCTCCAGTCGGGCGCTGTCCCCGGCCGCCCCGCGGCGACCGCGTGGCCCGCCGCGCGCACCTGCGCCTTCACCCGCTCGACGGCCCCCGCCTCCACGGCCCGCCGGATCGAGGCCAGCTCGGCCTCCAACTCGGCGGGTTCCGGGAAGTTCTCGTCGCGTTCCAGCAGGACCCCCGGAGGGGACACGCGGGACGCGAGGTCGGTCAGGATGTCCAGGACCGGACGGGGGACGGAGTGGGCGTGGCTGTCGTGCCAGACGCCGTCGCGTTCGAAGCCGCCGGCGACATGGACGTAGGCGATGGCCTCCAGGGGCAGCTCGGCCAGGGCCTTGGCCGGGTCCTCGGCGCGGTTGACGTGGTTGGTGTGCAGGTTGGCCACGTCGATGAGGAGCCGGACGCCCGTGCGGTCGGCGAGTTCGTACAGGAACTGGCCCTCCGTCATCTCCTCGCCCGGCCAGGAGACGAGCGCGGCGATGTTCTCGACGGCCAGCGGCACCGGCAGCGCCTGCTGCGCGATGCGCACGTTCTCGCACAGCACGTCGAGGGCGTCCCGGGTCCGGGGGACGGGCAGCAGATGGCCCGCCTCCAGGTGCGGCGTCGCCGTCAGGGAACCACCGGCCCGTACGAACGCGATGTGCTCGGTGACCAGCGGCGAGCCGAGTGCCTCCACCCGTTCGGCCAGTGCGGTCAGACGGCCTTCGTCGGGCCGGTCCGCACCCCCGAGGCCGAGCGAGACGCCGTGCGGCACCACGGTGACGCCGCGCTCGCGCAGCCGCCGCAGCGAGTCGGGCAGATGGCCGGGGCAGACGTTCTCGGCCACGGTCTCGACCCAGTCGATGCCGGGCATGCGCTCCACGGCGTCCGCGATCTCCGGTCGCCATCCGATGCCCGTCCCCAGTCGCTCCATCGTCCCCTCCTCCGCACCGCCGGTTCCTCGAACGTGAGGGGGGTATGGCCCAGCCGCCCGCCCCCGAACCCCGCCATGGGCGCCTTCAGAGGAACATTTGAGGTTCGGGCCCCCGACGGCACCGGCTCCACAGGCGGACACCGGCCCCACCGACGGAGGCACCGGGGTCGCGCCACCTCCTGAAGCGTCGTAGACCGGACGCATGAGCGATGGCAGCGAACAGGCGGCCCCGGCCTCGAACCGGTGGGTGTGGGCCGCCGCCGGGGGACTGGTGGTCGCCGTCGGCACGGCCTACTTCCTGCTCCCGCTGGAGGGCCTCGGCGACGACCGCTCCTGGCTGGGCTGGCCGCTGTTCGCCCTGTGCCTGGGGCTGCTGGCCGTGCTGCTGCTGCGCCAGGTGCGCGACGTCGTCCTGGAGAAACCGCACACCCGGCCCGGCGTCATGATCCCGCTGCTGATGTGCTTGGCCGTGCTGGTGTTCTCGTCGGGGTACTACACCCTCGCTCAACGGCCGGGCCAGTTCACCGGCCTGAGCACCCGCGTCGACGCGCTGTACTTCACCGTAGTCACGCTCGCGACCGTCGGCTACGGGGACATCACGCCGAGTGGGCAGGAGGCCCGTCTGGTGACGGTCGCTCAGATCCTGTACACGTTCGTCTTCCTCACGGCGGCGGCCACCGCGCTGTCGCGCCGGCTGCACGCGGTGGTCGCCGCACGCGACCGGCGTCCGCCGCCCTCCTGACCCGGGCGGCTCGTCACACCGCGCGGGTGGAGCGGTAGTTGAACACCGACCACAGCACGAACAGGCCGGTCAGGATCATGATGATCGACCAGAACGGCTGGTACGGCAGCCACATGAAGTTCGCGATCAGTGCCAGTCCGACCACGATCGCGCCCACGACCCGGGCCCAGGTGACCCCGGTGAACAGGCCGAATCCGGCCGCCACCACGAGCACACCGACGATCAGGTGGATCCAGCCCCACGCGGTCAGGTCGAACTCGAAGACGTACTCGCCGAAGCTCGTGTACACCTCGTCGTCGGCGATGGCCGTGATGCCCTGCAGCACCGCGAACAGGCCGTAGACGACCATCAGGGTGCCGCCGAGAGCGAGACCCCCGGTCGCCAGGGGGTCGCCGGGGCCGCCGGGTGTCCGGTCGTCGGGGGCGGGCGGAGCGGGGGGAGGGGGCGCGGCGCTGGTCATGGCTGCCTCCTGGTCGGGTTGTCTGGTAACCCCACTGGAGCACCCGGCCGCGACCGGCGCGCCTGCGGCTACTCCGAACGGGTGGCCGCCGGGCCGCCCGGAGCGTACGGCTCCCGGCGCAGCGCCGGGTGGTCCGCGACCACCGTGCACGAGCCGGGCGCGATCTCCGTGAACCCCGCGTCGCGGACCAACGGCAGCCCGCCGCCCGTCAGTCCGGGCCAGCGGGCCGGGTCGGCCGTCCGCACGGCGAGCGGGAAGCCCGCGTCGTGCCAGGCGACCCGCTCCTCGTCGGGCAGCTCCCACCAGGCCAGTTGCGCGGCGTGTCCGGCCTGGGCCATCGCCTTGCCCGCCGACATGCCGAGGTCTGGGTTGAGCCACAGCACCGGAGCGGCCGGGTCCGCCTCCACAGGCGGTTCCGGGTCGTCCAGGTCGGTGCCGGAGACCTGGAGACGGGCCAGGTCCTTGGGCCAGCCGTCCAGCGGGACCGGCGGGAAGACCCGCACCTCGGCCGCCTTGCCGGTGACCGTGATGCCGGGCAGGGCCTCGGCCCGCCGCCACTCGGCGCCGCGCGCCCGCCGCACCACCTTGCGGATCCGCGCGTCCTGCCAGTCCCGCACCGCCTGCGCCCACGGGCCGTCGCCGGCCGCCCGCTCGTCACTGAGGATCGTCAGCACGGCCCGCGCGGCCGTCTCCAGCGCGTCCGTGCGCGCCGGCGGGTCCGCACGCTCGATCCGCACGACCAGCGGCAGCACGAACTGTGGCGCCGTGTCGCGGTCCGAGGGCTCGGAACGGAAGGGGCTGTCACTCACGGGCGTCGGGTCTTCGCTCACGAATCCCAGTGTGCCAGCCGGAAGATCGTGGAGGATGGGCCCATGCGACCCGACCTGTGCCTGGAGAACGCGGGCCGCCGCTACGGCCTGCGCGGTCCCTGGGTGTTACGTGGTGTCGACCTGACGGTGGCCCCGGGCCGGCTCGTCCGCGTCGAGGGCGGCAACGGCACCGGCAAGTCGACACTGCTGCGGCTGCTCGCCGGCATCGACGCCCCCAGCGAGGGCCGGATCACCGGCCGCCCGCGCACCGCGTACGTCCCCGAGCGGTTCCCGCCCGCCCTGCCGTTCACCGCCGCCGGCTACCTCACCCACCTCGGCACCGTCCACGGCCTGACCCGCACGAGGGCCGCCCGTGCCGCCGCCGAGTGGCTGGAGCGCCTCGGGGCCGCCGCCTACGCCGAGACGCCGATGGCGCGGCTGTCGAAGGGCAGCAGCCAGAAGGTCGCGGTCGCCCAGGCCCTGCTCGCGGAGCCGGAGCTGCTGGTGCTGGACGAAGCGTGGACCGGCCTGGACAGCGCCGCCCGCGCCGAGCTGGAGCGGGCGGTCGCCGAGCGCACGGCGGCCGGCGGATCCGTGGTGTTCGTCGACCACGACCCGCGCCGCCTCGCCGGTCTGCCCGACGCGACGTACAGCGTGCGTGACGGGAGCCTCGTCGAGCGTGCCGAGCCGGGACCGCCGCCGTCAGGACCGCAAGTCACGATCGAGGTCCAGGGCCCGCCGGACGGACGGCTGCCCGACGACGTACGGCGGACCGTCACCGCCGCCGAGGAGACCGCGCCGGGCAGTCACCGCCTCACCGTCCCCGCCCCGCACTCCGACGTCCTGCTCCGCACCCTGCTCACGGCCCGCCCGCCCTGGCACGTGGTGCGTGTGGAGCGGCAGGCCGACGCCCCCGGGAGCCGACGATGACCGCCCTCCTGCGCTACCACGCCGCCCTGCTGCTGCGCTCCCAGCGCTGGCTGCCGCCGTTCCTGCTGTACGCCGCCTTCCTCGCGATCAGCGTCCAGGCGGGGCAGCCGGTGCTCGACTCGCTCGGCTACTCCGCCGCCGCGCTGCTGCCCGTCGCCGCCTGGCTGGCGCGGATCTGTGTCACGGCCGAGCCGCAGGCCGCGCGCGGCTGCGTGGCGGCGGCCGTGGGGCCCGCGCGCGCCCATGTGGCCTGCCTGCTGGTGGCGTTGTCCGGCGCGGCGGCGCTCGGCACGGTCGCGACCCTCGGCGTGACGCTGCTGAGCGCTCCGGTCGCCTCGGACCACCGCACCCCGGTGCCGCTCGCCCCCGCCTGCGGGGCCGGGCTGCTCGCCGCCCTGGCCTGCGCCCTGCTCGGCACGGCCGTCGGCGCGCTCACCAGCCCGCCGCTGCTGCGCTCCCGGGGCCGTGCCGTCCTGGCGCTGCTGCTCGCGGCGCTGGCGTCCCTCGTCGCGACCGGCTCCCCGGCGCAGGCGGCGGTGCAGGGCCTGGTGACCGGCTCACGGTCGGGGACCGTCCCGCTGCCGCTGCTGCCCCTGGCCGCGGCAGCCCTGGTCACGGCCGCCGCGCTGGCCCTGGCCGGTGCGCTCGCCGCCCGCAGGTCACCCTGAGCAGGCGGTGCGCTGCGCCTCCTGCCATTCACACACGGGGCAGAGGGTGATGCCCTTGTACGACTCCGGGTACTCCGTCGGCTCCCGGCACAGCACGCACTCCGCGTACGGCGGCCCGTCCGCCCGGGGCGGCCTGGTCGCGTCGATCAGGCAGTAGTCGTCCTCGCTCATACGTCCAGCGTAGGCCGGTCAGAGCTGTGCGCCCACGGCCTCGATCAGCTCGGACACCTTCACGAACCTGTAGCCCTCGCGGCGCAGCCCGGGCACGATCGCGCGCACCGCCCGTTCGGTCGCCGGGGCGGCGCTGCGCGTGCAGTGGAGCACCACCACCGACCCCGGCCGCACGCCGCCCAGGACCTGCCGGGCGACCACGTCCGGGTCCGTCTCGAACGCGTCGCCGCCGACCACGTCCCACTGCACGGCGGTCACGCCGGTCGGCGTCAGCGCCTTCAGCGCCCGCCGGTCGTAACAGCCGCCCGGGAAACGGAAGTACGGCATCGGATCCACCACACCGGCCTTCCGGAAGGCGGCGTACGCCCGCTCCACGTCCGACCGCATCATCTGCTCGGGCACGGTCGGCAGGCCGTAACAGTCCCGCGTGTAGGCGTAGTGGCTGTAGGAGTGGTTGGCGACCTCGAAGAGGGGGTCCCGGCCGATGGAGCGGGCCTGGTCCGGGTACTGCTCGGCCCACCGCCCGGTCATGAACACGGTGGCGGGGACCTTCAGCGTCCGCAGTGTCGCGATCAGCCGCGGGTGGTCGAACCGCTCACCCGCCGCCGCCCGGGCCCCCTGTCCGGCGGTCATGTCGGCGTCGAAGGTGAGCGCGACGGTCCTGCCGCGGGTGCGGGGACCGTGCTCGAAGACCGGGGTCAGTCCGGCGGGGCCGGGCGCGAGGGTCGCAGGGCGCGAGGGCGGAGCGGACTCCGGCGGCGGGGCCGCCCGCGGGGGACGGCCGGTGCCGCAGGCGGCGAGGACCGCGCTCAGGGCGCACACGGCGGCCGCACGGCGGAGGAGGATGATCACCGTATAGATGTATGAACGGGATTGTCCTCTTATGTGCGTCGGCTGCGGGCGTCACCCGGCCGTCAGATGTCCCGCTGCTCCAGCGGCTTGGTCGCCGGGCCCTGGATGACCTTGCCGTCCGTGTCGAAACGGGAGCCGTGGCAGGGGCACTCCCAGGCGCGTTCGGCGGAGTTGAAGGCGACCAGGCAGCCCAGGTGGGTGCAGCGGGCGGAGACGGAGTGCAGGTTGCCGTCCTCGTCCCGGTAAACCGCGAGGCGGTGGTGCCCGTCGGCGCGGACCACGGCGCCCTCACCGGGCGGCAGGGACTCCACCGGCGGCGAGGGCCGCAGCCGGTCCCCGACGAAGTGGCCGGCGACCTTGGCCTGAGTCTTGAGGAACGACGGCGCCTCCCGCACGGCGGGCTTCAGCCGACGCGGGTCGTACAGCCCGCTCCACTCGCGCTCCTCACCCCTGATCTGCGCGGCGAGGAGGCTGCCCGCCATGATGCCGCCGGTCATGCCCCAGCCGCCGAAGCCGGTGGCCACGTAGGCGTGCCGGGCGCCCGGGTGCAGCGGGCCGACCATCGGCACGGTGTCGGTCGGAGTGTTGTCCTGCGTGGCCCACCGGTTGGTGACGTTCAAGTCCGGGAAGTGCTCGACGGCCCAGGCGGTGAGGCGTTCGAAAGCGGCCCGCGGGTCGCCCGTGCCCGGCGTGAAGTGCTCACCGGTGACGATGAGCAGACGCCGGTCCCCGTCGTACGGTGCCGTGCGCACCGAGCGGGTGTTCTCGTCGGGCGTGATGAACATGCCGTCCGGGTCCTGGTCCGCGGGGATCGTCCCGGCGACGACCAGTTCGCGCTTCGGCGTGAGCCGGGTGAACAGCAGCGCCCGGTCGAAGATCGGGTAGTGCGTCGCGACGACGACGTCCCGGGCCCGCACCGTCGCCCCGGTCGTGGTCGACAGCCGGCACGGCTCGCCCTCGTCCAGGCCGAGCACCGTGGTCTCCTCGAAGATCCGCCCACCGTGCTCGACGAGGTCGGCGGCGAGCGCCAGCAGATACTTGCGGGGGTGGAACTGGGCCTGGCCGGTGACCCGGACCGCACCCGCCACCGGGAAGGGCAGCCCGGTTTCCTCCACGAACGCGGCGGGCAGCCCGGCCTCGGCGGCCGCCCGCGCCTCGGCCCGCAGCTCGTCGACCCGGCCGGGGTCGCGCGCGTACGTGTAGGCGCTCCTGGCCTCCCAGTCGCAGTCGATGCCCAGTTCCCCGGCGATCCCGGCCGCGCGCTCGATCGCCTCGGACTGCGAACGGGCGTACAGCCGCGCGCCCTCGGGGCCGCGGGTGCGGCGCAGCTTGTCGTAGACGAGTGTGTGCAGGGCGGTGACCTTGGCGGTGGTGTGCCCGGTGACCCCGGCCGCGACCCGCCCGGCCTCCAGCACCGCCACGCTCCGCCCGGCCCGCGTCAGTTCCCACGCCGTGCTCAGGCCGGCGATGCCGGCGCCGATCACCGCCACGTCGACGTCCAGGTCCTCCGCCAGGGCAGGATGGCGGCCGTCCGGTGCGGTCTCCATCCAGTACGAGCTGCTGACCTGCTGCTTCTCGCTCATGGGCCACCGAGTACCCCCGACTGTCCGCTTCAGTGTCCGGAGTGCCGCTTTACAGAAGGGGCCGGCAGGGCTAACGTACAACCAAATGGTTGTAGATATGGACGGGCTGAACGACGAGACGGTGGACCGGCTGTTCCACGCCCTGGCCGACACCACCCGCCGGGACATACTCCGCCGCTGCGGGCGCGGGGAGCTGTCGGTCTCGCGGCTGGCCGAGGCCTATCCGATGAGCTTCGCGGCCGTGCAGAAGCACGTCGCGGTGCTGGAACGGGCCGGCCTCGTAGCCAAGCAGCGCAGCGGACGGGAGCAGCTCGTGCGCACCGACCCCGACGCGGTGGGCCGCGCCCGTCAGGCCCTGGACGAACTCGAGTCGGCGTGGCGCGGACGCGTGGACCGGATGGCCCGGCTGCTCGCGGAGGATCCCGGCAGCCAAGAGCCGGAAGAGCCCGGCGTCGAAGGACCGGGAACTCCCGGTACCGAAGAGAACGACACCCCGGAAGGACCCCGGAGATGAGCGTCACCAGTGTCGACAAGGACCTCGACAACCTCACCCTCACCCTGATCGCCGACTTCGCCGCCCCCGTGGAGCGGGTGTGGCGGCTGTGGGCCGACCCCCGGCAGCTGGAGCGCTGGTGGGGCCCGCCGACCTACCCGGCGACCGTGGAGGAGCACGACCTGACTCCCGGCGGAGAGGTCACGTACTTCATGACCGGCCCGGAGGGCGACCGGCACCGCGGCTGGTGGCGGATCACCTCGGTCAGCGAGCCGACCTCCCTGGAGTTCACCGACGGCTTCGCCGACGACGACGGAAAGCCCAAGGACGACATGCCGACCATGTCCGTGACGGTGCGGCTCAGCGAACACGGCGGCGGCACCCGGATGGAGATGCGCTCCCTCTTCGACTCCCGTGAGCAGATGGAGCAGCTGGTCTCCATGGGCATGGAGGAGGGCCTGCAGGAGGCCGTCGGCCAGATCGACGCCCTGCTGGCCGCCTGACCGCCCGGCTCAGGACCGCCGCCCCGGTCAGGACTCCCGCAGCAGCCGCTTCCGGCACTCCGCCACGTCGAAGTCCGGCTCCGGATACCGCGGATCCAGCTCCCGCAGATGCTCCAGGAGCAGCGTGCTGACCGCCCAGTTGCGGTACCACTTGCGGTCGGCCGGGACCAGATACCAGGGCGCGTACGAGGTGCCGCAGCGCTCCAGGGCCCTCTCGTAGGCGTCCTGGTACGCGGGCCACAGGGCGCGGTCGTCGATGTCGGACGGGGTGAACTTCCAGCGCTTCTCGGGCTTGTCGAGGCGCCTGAGCAGGCGGCGGCGCTGCTCGTCGTAGGAGAGGTGCAGGAAGCACTTCACCAGCGTCACGCCGTCGTCGGCGAGGGACCGCTCGAAACGGTTGATCCGCTCGTAGCGGCCCTCGACCACGGCGCGGGGCGCGAGCTCCCGTACCCGGGCGACCAGCACGTCCTCGTAGTGCGAGCGGTCGAAGATCCCCAGTTCGCCGGGGAGCGGGAGCGCCTTCTCCACGCGCCACAGGAAGGAGTGCGCGCGTTCCTCGGCGGTCGGGGCCCTGAACGCCGTGATCCGGCAGCCGGCCGGGTTGAGCAGCCCGATGACGTGCTTGACCGTGCCGCCCTTGCCACTGGTGTCCATGCCCTGCAGGACCAGCAGGACGCGGCGGCGGTCACCCGCGGTGCTCGCCGCCCACAGCCGTTCCTGAAGGCCGGCGAGCCGCTCGCCGATCCGGGCCGTGGCCGCCTTGCCCGCGGCCTTGCCGTCCGGGCCGCCGGGGGTGGCGGTGGCGTCGTGGCGGGACAGGTCGACCGGCTCATCGGCGGGGAGGCGCAGCCGCTGCCGCAGCGGGGCCCCGCGCTCGTCCCCGTCCTGCTGCTCTGTGTCCTTCTCCGTCACCGGGCCCCCTTCCGGTCCTGTGTCTCGATCGTCCGCCGGGGCGCCGGGTCGCGCATCCGGCGCCCCGGACGGGAGCGGAGCCGTGCTTACCGGCGCCAGGGGCCGGTCACCGCGAACGTGGTGCCGGGGGTGTAGCAGTTGACGTACATCGTGTCGCCGTCGGGCGAGAAGGTCACCCCGGCGAACTCGCCCCACTCGGGCTCCTCCGGGGTGCCGATGTTCTGCCGGTTGCGGGCCATCGCGTACACCTGGCCGCGCCTGGTCACTCCGTAGACGTGCTGGACGCCTTCACCGTCCTCGCAGACCATCAGACCGCCGCTGGGCGCGAGGCAGATGTTGTCCGGCGACTCTCCCGGCAGCTGGACGTCGGTGTCCGGGCCGAAGACGATCACCAGGGTGAGCCGTCGCCGGTCCGGATCGTAGCGCCAGATCTGCCCGAAGTGGTCGGCCGCCGACCCCTCCGCGCTGCGGGCGAACGACGACACGAAGTACACCGACCGGCCGCCCCAGTAGCAGCCCTCCAGCTTCTGCGCGTGCGTGATACCCCCGCGGCCGAAGTCCTGGAGCCGGATCGGGGTCTGCGCCGCCTGCGGGTCCGGTACGTCCACCCACTCGATGCCGTCGAACTCCGCGCCGATCTCCTGGACCGAGGACAGGTCGGGCACGCCGGGCACGCGCATGGCCTGGAGCCGGCCGCCCGCGCGCAGCGAACCCCGCCCGCCGAGCGGCCGGTCCGGCAGGAAGCGGTAGAACAGGCCGAAGGGCTTCTGGAAGGCGTCCTCCGTCTCGTACACCACGCCCCGCCGGGGGTCGACGGCGATCGCCTCGTGCTGGAAGCGGCCCATCGCGGTCAGCGGTACGGCTCCCGTGCGGTGCGGGTCGGCCGGGTCGACCTCGAAGATGAAGCCGTGGTCCTTGGTGTAGCCGTTGGTGCCCGCCCGGTCCTCGGTCTCCTCACAGGTCAGCCAGGTGCCCCAGGGTGTGGGGCCGCCCGCGCAGTTCACGGCCGTGCCGGCGATCGCGACGCGTTCCGACAGGACGTGATTGCGGGAGTCCAGTGTCAGGACCGTGCAGCCGCCCTTGCCCGCCGGGTCGTAGGTGAGGCCCTCGACCGTCGGGACGGGGACCCTGCCGCCGGCGCGGTTCTCGTGGTTGCGGACCAGATGGACCCGGCCGCCTCTGCCCGCGAAGGCCGACATGCCGTCGTGGTTGGAGGGGACCGCGCCCTCGCCGGAGCGCAGCGGGTCACCCTCGCGGGACAGGACCCGGTAGCGGAAGCCCTCCGGCAGGTCGAGCAGGCCCTTCGGGTCGGGGACGAGCGGTCCGTAGCCGCCGCCGTGGCCGAGGTCCTGGGCGGCGGCGGTGCCGGCGAAGAGTTCGGACAGGGCACCGGAGAATGCGATCCCGACGCCCAGGGCGCCCGTCCCGGCGAGTACCTGACGTCGTGTGGTGATACGACCGGATTTGGTCATGGGGAAACCTTCCTGCTGGCGGACAGGAACTGTGATCCCGCTGTGTCTATCACCTGGTGCGGATCGCGGGAACCACGCGCGTAGCGTGGCTCACTGCTCGACCGCGCGCCGCAGCTCGTCGATGGCCTGTTCGGTCGTGTCGACGGGGCGGTCCGCCGGCGCCGGTGCCGGCCGATCCCCCTCCTGGTGGGTCCCTTCCTGGTGGGCCGACTCCTGGTGGCCCCTCTCCAGGAACCGCAGCAGCTCCACCGGGATGGGTAGCACCAGCGTGGAGTTCTTCTCCGCAGCCACGGCCATGACCGTCTGGAGCAGGCGGAGTTGGAGCGCGGAGGGTGTGTCGGCCATCTGCTGGGCGGCCTGGGACAGCTTCTTCGAGGCCTGGTACTCCGCGTCGGCGTTGATCACCCGGGCCCGCCGCTCGCGGTCGGCCTCGGCCTGGCGGGCCATGGAGCGCTTCATCGTGTCCGGCAGGGACACGTCCTTGATCTCCACGCGGTCGATGGTCACGCCCCACTCCACGGCCGGGCTGTCGATCATCAGCTCCAGGCCCTGGTTGAGCTTCTCCCGGTTGGACAGCAGGTCGTCCAGCTCGCTCTTGCCGATGATCGAGCGCAGGGAGGTCTGCGCCATCTGGGAGACGGCGAAACGGTAGTCCTCGACGTTGACGACCGCGGCCGCCGGGTCCACGACCTTGAAGTACACGACCGCGTCGACCCGCACGGTCACGTTGTCCCGGGTGATGCCCTCCTGGGCGGGCACCGGCATGGTCACGATCTGCAGGTTGACCTTACGCATCCGGTCCACCGCGGGGACGATCAGGTTGAACCCGGGCCGCCGCACCTCCCCGTGCAGCCGCCCGAGCCGGAACACGACCCCGCGCTCGTACTGCTTGACGACCCGCGCCGCCGAGGCCAGATACACCAGCCCCCCGGCTCCGGCCGCCACTACCGCCCCGACCAGCTCTTCGACCATGCCGACCTCCCCGTCCAGAGGTCCCGATTCGTCCGTTGCTGTAACGATATGCCTGGAACAGGGGTCGGGGCCATGCCCCCGGGAGCCGGGCCGTACACGCGAAGGTCCGGGGCGCACCGCTGGGGTGCGCCCCGGACCAGGGGGTGCCGGAGTGGCTTCCGGCTACGTCACTACGCGGCCGTGACCTTCTCGGCCTCCGGTGCAGGCTCCGGCTCGGTGACCTTCACCGGCTCCGTGCCCGTCGCGCTGTGGCGCTCCGCCCAGCTCTCCAGGGCCGTGCGGCAGGCGTGGTCGAGGTGGTGCAGACCCGACAGGTCCAGCTCGACCGGGCGGTCCTGCGGCAGCGCCTCCAGGCTGTCGAGGATCTTCGGCAGCCGCAGGAACGTCGCGTTGCCCGACAGGTACGCCTGGATCGGGCCGGCGCCCTTGTCTATGACCTCCAGCTTGACGTGCGAGGCCTCCCAGGCGGTCTTGACGACCGACAGGGCCAGACCGATCAGGACGCCCTCGAACATGTTCACCGCGACGATCGACACGGCCGTGACCACGAGGATCAGTGCCTCGCCCTTGTGAGCCCGCCACAGCGCGACAACCTGGCGGAACGGGATCAGCTTCCAGCCCGCGTGCACCAGGATGCCGGCGAGGGCGGGCAGCGGGATCAGGGCCAGGGCCCACGGCATCGCGGC